>SOHZ01000104.1 GCA_004377365.1 Anaerolineales bacterium
CATCCGTACATCACGTTCATCGTTTGCACAGCGTTGCCGGCTGCGCCTTTCATCAGATTGTCAATGGCGGCGATGACCACCAGCCGCCGTTGGCCCGGGTCGGCGACGAAGCCGATGTCGCAGTAATTAGCCCCAGAGAGGATCTTGGGCTCCGGGTAGCGGTGAATTCCGCGCCTGGCCCTGACCAGCCGTACAAACGGCTCAGCGCCATAGTCCTCGCGGTAGATGCGCCAGGCTTCCCGCTCGTCCAGGTCCTCGTGCAACAGGCAATGGCAGGTAGCCAGCGCCCCGCGCACGATGCCCACCGACGTGACAGAGAAGTGCAAGCCGGGCTGTTTCGGGTTGAGGTTCAGTTCCTGGATCAACTCGGCGATGTGACGGTGGCCCTTTGGCATGTAGGAGCGCACCACGCCCGCCCGCTCCGGGTGATGGGAGGCCGGGTTGGGCTTGTGTCCTCCTTCCGAAGAGCCGACCTTGACCTCGACCACTGTCTCTCGCACCAGCCCCCGCCGGTAGAGCGGCCACAGGGCCAGCAGCGTGACCGCCGCGTTACAGCCTGTGCCGCTGGCGTACTGCGCGCCGACCAACCGCTCGCGATACAGTTCCGGCAGGCCGTAGACAAAGTGCGCTAGCCACTCCGGGGCCGGGTGCTCACGATCATACCAGCGCATATAGTCTGCTGCGTCGCGCAGGCGGAAATCGGCCGACAGGTCCACGATCCGCCCGGCCAGAGCGGCCAAGTTCTCGATGCGGTCCATTGCGTGGCCATGGGGCAGAGCCAGGAACAGCAAGTCGCAGGGAACCAGGTCGGCCAAGCGACTGAAGCGCAGATCGGTGTGCCCGCGTAGGTTAGGATGGACGAAGTAGGCGTACTGCCCGGCGTAGGTCTCTGAGGTGATGTGTGTCACCTCCACCTGAGGGTGAGCCAGTAACAGTCGCAACAATTCCCCTCCGGTATAGCCGGATGCGCCTACGATTGTAGCACGAATCATTTTCCCCTCCTGTCGAGGTGCGATGCACTTTGGAAGTGCGTCGCACCTTAAGACGCTATCTTCAGAACGTAATCCACCATCCGACCGGCGATGTCGGCGTCGGTGGCCTGCATGGCCCCGTGAAACTCTGGGGTGTGGTTGACCTCGTTGACCAGGAGAGAGCCATCAGTATCCTCCAGGATGTCTACAGCCACGATGCCTCCTCCCACCGCTTCGGCAGCAGCGCGGGACAGGCGGTCTATCTCCGGGGTGACCGGGAGACCGGACGTACTGCCGCCGCAGGCGGTGTTGGTGATCCAATGGGGGGAATTGCGGTAAACGGCGTATACCGTCTCGTCCCCTAGCACGAGGGTGCGGATATCGCGCCCTGGCTTGTGGATGTAGTCCTGAATGTAGAAAGGGGTATCTTGAGATTTGTCCAGGGCTTCTTTGTGCTCGATCACGGCCTCGGCTGCCTCGCGGTCGTTGAGTTTGCTCATCAGCCTTCCCCAGGAGCCGACGGGAGGCTTCAAAACCACCGGATAGCCCATCTTCTCCACGGCGGTCAAGGCCGGCTCCCGGGCGAAGGCGACGGCGGTGCGGGGGGTAGGAACCCCATGCTCGATGAGGGCCAGGGTCGTCAGAACCTTGTCCCCGCAGGTAGCGATCACCTCATAGGAATTCACCGCCCTTATCCCCTTCTCCTGCAGGGCCTTGGCAGCGTACAGGGCGCGGGAATGGCTCAAGCAGCGGATCAGAACGACGTCGTAATCCTTCGGTGTTGCACCGTTCAGGTCAAAGATGACCTGGCGCACGTCCATTCTTTCGAATCCCACCCGGCGCTCCCGCAAGGCCTGGAAGATGAGTTTCTCCTCCAGGCAGATGCGGGAACAGAGGACACCCACCTTTATCGTCCCGGCTTCATAGCAGCGACCTCCAAGACGTAATCAATAATTCTCCCCGGAATGTCTACCCCTGTCGGGGCGATGCTGTTGCGGAACTCCGGGGTATGGTTGACCTCGCTCACCAACAGGTGGCCGTCGGGAACCTCAAAGATGTCTATGGCGACGACCCCTCCCCCCACAGCTTCAGCGGCGGCGCAGGAGATACGGTCTATCTCCGGGGTGATGGGACAGTGCGAGGTTTCTCCCCCGCGGGCCGTGTTGGTGATCCAATGTGATGAGTGGCGGTAGATGGCGGCTATGGTCTCGTCGCCAGCGACAAAGCTACGGATGTCGCGTCCCGGCTTCTCGACGTACTCCTGGATGTAGAAGATGGAATGTTGGTAGCCACCCAGCGTTTTCTTGTGCTCCAAGATAGCCTCGGCTGCGTAGCGGTCGCTCACCCTGGCTAGCAGCCGTCCCCACGAGCCAAAGAGGGGCTTGAGCACCACCGGGTACCCTATTTCCTCGATGGCTTCCAGCGCCGCCTCTGGGGTGAAGGCGACCTTGGTCCGCGGGATAGGTACGCCCGCCTTCTGCAAAGCAGCGCTGGTGAGCAGCTTGTCGCCGCAGGTAGCCACCACGCGGTGAGGGCTGACCGCCGGCATCCTTACAGTCTCCAACCAACGGGTGATGTAGTAGGCCTGCGAATGGCTCAAGCAACGGATAAGCACAGCGTCGTACTTTCCCAGGCCGTTGCCGCCCAGATCAAAGACCACCTCCCGTGGGTCAATCCGGTTATAGTCCACCCCCCGCTCTTGCAGGGCCGCGAAAAGCATCTTCTCTTCGACTCGCACCCGAGAGCACAGCACACCAATCTTCACTTCCCCATTTCCTTTACCTCCCATTTGGCACCTGCTTAATTTGCCATTCGTGATTAACTACTCCCCCCAGTCCTCCTCCACCTCCGGGGCCAACTCGAGCGCGATGGGGTCGAGGCTCATCACCTCTAACTCGACCCCGCAGTCGGGGCAGACCACGATCTCTCCCTCCTCCACGTCGGGAGCCAGATCCAGTTTCGCAGCACATTCGAGACATTCAGCCATGATTTTACCTCCTGTTTGATAGTTTGTAACGCTTTAGTTTCTTCGAGTAAAACAAAAGCGCGATGAAGAATAACCATCGCGCAAAAGAAGAGCCAGTCTCCAGATAGAGACTGGCTATGGGTTGTCCTCGGTTACGACGCCCAAACGAGTCTATCCAGACAGATAGTCTGGCTCTTCTCGAGGGCTTCGCTTGACGTTGTTTACGTTGACAATTGAATGGACTTTCATCATTTCCCAATCCTGCGTCTGACTGGGCCATAGATTACCACAAAAGTCGAGTTTTGTCAAATGTGACATGGACCTGCCAAACTTGACTTGGAACGGTTATGGGCACCGGTGAGCTTGACAACGCGTGGGGGCGTGGTAAACTACCAGGGATTATCCCCGCCTGCCGATCATGAGCCCTGGCTGACACCTACGGCAGAAATTCGTCGCCCGACGTGCCCGCTTCACCTCGCTGATAGGGCGGCCGCAGCGTGGGCACGGCTGGCCGGCCTTGCCGTGCACCGCCAGGAAATCGCGCACCTCCACATCTATGGCGTCGCCCACGCGTGCGCGGAGCGTCTCAATGGCCTCTGCGAGCACGGTTCGCAGGGCCGAGTGAAGCCGCGCCACCTCGTCGTCAGTGAGGCTGGGGCGACGACGAAACGGGTAGAGGCCAGCGTGCCAGCAGATCTCGTCGGCGTAGGCATTGCCGATGCCAGCCACAAAGGTCTGGTTGGTGAGCACCCCCTTGATTTCGCCCCTGTGCCGGCCTAATCGCTGGCCAAAGACCTCCAGGGTCAGATCTGGGTCCGTGGCCTCCGGCCCCTGGCTGGTAAAACTCGGGACTTGGGTCAGGTCATCGGTCAGGTACACTTTGCCCATGTCTTTGGCGTCGTGGTAGCGCAGCTCGCGGCCATCGGCCAGGCGGAGCACCAGGGCGTCGCGGGCCCGGTGGCGAGGGAGTGGCTGGCCGTAGCGGATGCGCCCCGCCAGCATGGGATTGATGACCAACGTAGCTCCATCATCAAGAGGCAGGAGCAGAAACTTGCCCCGCCGACCCACGTCGGTGAATCGCCGGCCCGCCAGATGGTCAGCCACGTCGCCGCTCAGCAGG
>SOHZ01000588.1 GCA_004377365.1 Anaerolineales bacterium
CAACGAAAGGGACTACAAGGATAAGGCCCCCGCGCCATCTGAGGCGGTGAGGCAGACTGGTTGAGGTAGTTGGCGGCGCTGCGCCATTAACAGAGGAGACTAAGAGCATCGGCGGCATTCTCCCGGTCCATAATTTGGGATAGATGTGGCAAAACAACTTAATCGAGGCTTCAGCCGGTTCTCCGCCCCCACAAACCGCCTGCAGGCTTCGTAATAGGCTCAGCCGAACGGCTCGACTCCAACCCACAAACCACATTAGGAGTGGGTAGTATTGCGGTGGGGGGCGAAAACAGGCCAGAGACAGCCGAAGGATTAGCGATGGGGTGAGCCTGCGAGCCGCTCCCAACCAAGGCGCAGGACAGTATAGGCGGCTTTCCAAATCTCATTGCGGGAGATTTTGGAAACGCCTTGTCGCCTGTTCTCGAAGACAATGGGCACTTCACCAATGCGATATCTCAATTGCTGACATTTGTAGAGCATTTCCACCAGGAACGAGTAGCCGCTGGAGAAGATAGTGTCCAGGTCTACCGCTTCCAGAACCTGGCGGCGGTAGCAGCGGAACCCGGCTGTGCAATCGCTGGCTTTCAATCCCAAGGTCAGGCGGGCGACGGTGTTGCCCATCCTGCTCAAAAACCGCCGCCAGAGATTACAGTTGACGGCCCCTCCCCCGTCAACGTAGCGTGAGCCAATGCTCAGGTCGTAGACACGAGTCTGGGCGATGAGGGAGGGGATATAGCGAGGGTGGTGGGAAAAATCGGCATCCATAGTCACAATGCAATCGGTAGGCAAGGTCAGGGCCAATTTGAAGCCGGCAACGTAGGCGGTGCCCAGCCCCAGCTTGCCAGGGCGATGGATGACGCACACTTCCTGATGTTGCTTCGCCAACTCCTCGGCAATCTGGCCTGTGCCATCGGACGAGTTGTCGTCAACGATGATGATATGGGCCACAACCTGTAAGGCTACTATCCCTTCTACCAGGGTGACGATATTGGCACTCTCGTTATAGGTAGGTATGACAACGGCGGTTTTCACGCTCCTCGTTTGCCCCTTTCTTCTGTCCGTCTACTGCAACTCCTCCAGACGCCGGGCAGCAGCCGTGAAATCAGGGACGGCTGCCAGCACCTGGCGATAGGTTGCCACGGATTTGGCCGTATCGCTGAACCCTTCATATTTCCGTAACATCGCTTCGCTCGCGGCTCAGAGGTTATGTCGTTCACAAAATATCACCTTTCATTATCATTATACACACATATTAAAGTGACGTCAATAAGACCATGGTACCACAATGTGTAGCGATGGTGTAGTAATAGTGTAAAATGAGTGGAGATACCCTTACTCAAGCGCCCGCTCCCTCAACATTTAGATACGTCCAAGGGAATGTCCTCACCTGTGGCGCTGAAGGCTCAGAACGGCCAGGCAGAGTATGATAGTGCCCCAGGTGACCAGGCTGATGGCAAGGCCCATCTTGAATGATAGGGGATCGTACTTGAAAAGCACGGTGTGCTGGCCCGATTTCAGAGGTACCGCTCGAAAGGCATAGTTGGCTCTCAGGATTTCTTTCTCCTTGCCGTCAACATAAGCCCGCCAACCAGGGTAGTAAGTGTCGCTCAGGACCAGATAGCCATCCTGGTCCAGTGCGACCTCTAGCTTGATCGTGTTAGGACTGTAAGCAGGAGACAGAGGGATCAAGGGAGGGGGGACGGGGGGATGGGAGATGGTCTCCTGGCTTGGGGCCGACCCCAGCAGCACGGTGCGGCTGGGATCGAAAGTCGGGCTTAAGAGTTCGGCCAGTAATTCCTCGTCATTGGATATCGTCTGGGCCTGGAAGACAACGTACGCTCTAGGCAGGACGCCGTCATTGCGATGGATCCGTACACCGTCAGCGAGAACAAGGTTCGGGTTTGGAACCTCTTCATAATCGAGGATATATTCCACGTTCATCAGACTCAAAAGGCGCAGAGCAGCGGACAGGCGGGCCTCATCAGCCTGCCGGGGCAGCCCTCTGTCCAACTCTTGCATCAGCCTTTCGTAATGACCAACTACGAGGGGGTCAAAGTTGTTGGCGCTGAAGAGCCCTTCGCTTATCGCCAGGTTGGGCATTAGCGTCTCCCGCAACCCCATCAGCCAATCAGTGTCACTGGGTCCAAAATCATCGAACCGCAGATATTTGTTGAACTTTAGGGCATAATCAGATTCTGAGAAGATGAATACTCGACCGCCCTCGTCCTTTCCTCGGAGAAAAGTCCCACTATGAGTGGAAAGCTCATAGAGGCGTGACTCTGTGGTTGGGTTGAGGGCGTGGCCAAAGGTGACAAGGTCGGCGGCGATGAAGGCGATGATAAGTATCTGCCAGAGGACAAGGGGAGAGATGCCAAGACGGTATGGGGGCTTTGTCTCTCCCGATTGGAATTCCACCTTCCCTCGGTAGAGTAGCAAAAGCGAAGCGATGACGAGCAGAGCAGCGAACCTGGCCAAAGCTGACACAAAGGTCAGTTTCACTGGAGGTAGCGGCAGCAACCTGACGGCTACCGTAGCCAAGAGGATGGCCAGACCGACAACGACGCCGTAACCACTGACTCGCTCCAATCTACGGGAAGGCCCCACGAGGTCAGCGCCCAGGCCGGCTAGAGTTGCCATCCCCAGAGTGTAGAGGTACAGGAAGCGGGCCGGGGCCTGGAAGAAGCTAAAGCCCGGCACCCAACGGAACACCAGGGGGTACAAAGGCAGGTTTTTGCCCAGGGCCAGCAAGAGGGAAAGGAGGCAAAGAAGGGAAAAGAAGGGGATGAGTGATGAGTAACGAGTGACTAGTGATGGGGAAAAGTTCGTCCTTTGTCTTCTTTTCTGTTCAAGGCAGGTGAGTAGAGCTATCAGGGCCAGGAGCAGAGGCAAAACGCCGATGTAGCCACAGTCTTCCCAGTAGGTGGCATAGCCCCAATAGTCACCCCTGGAGGGGGTGCCGAAAAAGTCAGGGGCGAAGAGGGTGATGAGACGCCAGGGCCAAAAGGAGTAGGTCATGGCGAAGCCGTACTCCACACCACTCTGACGTTGAGAGAGGAGGGCCAATTCGGCTGTGGGCAGCAGTTGCACGGCAGCCACACCTAGCCCCACCAGCACGGCCAGAGCCGACAGCAGCCAGGCTCTCATGGCCAGACGGAGGATGCGGGACCGGCTGTGTACCCCCTCCTTCGCCGTCTGCCAGCCGCGAGTGAGCACATAGGCCGCCACCGCCCACAGGCCATAGTACCAAAGCTGAGCGTGTCCGGCCAGGAGTTGCAGCCCAATAACCAGGCCCAGGAGGAGGGCGCTCCTCAGACGCCGCCTGCTGACCAGTCGCTCGGCCAGGCAGAGAAGGAGGGGAAGCCAGGGAGTGGCACTGGTCATACTGAGGAATCCCAGCCGAGAGATGAGCAAGCCACTGAACATGTAGCTCAGCGCAGCTACCAGGCTGGCAAAGCGGGAGAGTCTGATAGTCCTGCTGTAAAGATACATAAAGAGGCCAGCCAGGATGACGTGCAGCACCGCCGAGTAACCCATCGCCCGCTCGACAGGGATGATCAGATAAATCAGATTGAGGGGATAGAATACGGCTGACTGGAGGTTGGCGGCCAGAGGGGTGCCGTTTCCCAGGTAATGGTTCCAGAGAGGGACGTGACCGCTTCTGATCATGTCCACGGCCAGCTTGCGCCAGGGGTAGAATTGGAGCAAAGGCGTACCCCAATAGAGCACCTTGCCTCCAAAGACCAGGGGCCAGAACAGGATGAGCGGCAAGATAATGATTATGCTGATGGGTATCCATCGTTGGCTTTGCCTGGTGGGCATAACCTCTACATCCAATGGCAACGAGGCTCCTAGTGACCTGGATTGACTTTATAGATAGCGTAGCGGCCGTTAGCAAAAACCTCTTGCAAATAGGGGCTGGTCGCTGGTTGGAAATCACCCAAGGCCCTCTCAACAGGTCCATAGAACAGATAGGTGATGTTGTATTGGCGTAGGATCTCTTCTCGATAGGCGTCACTGGTCTGGGATTGGAAAAACCGCCTTACGACGTTTTCTTTCTCCGCTGGGCGGATCGTCTCCGAGCCGTGCCCCAGTAAAACGCGATTGCCAGCCCAGGCTGGGATGTAATTGCCAACTTTGTAAGAAGAAAGGACGATGTCAGAAGGCCGGGTATGAGCGGCCAGCCAGTCCATGGCTTCCAACTTTATCCCTTCGTGAAAGATAGGGGGCGAGAGGTAGCTGACCTGTATCAGACTGCTGGCAACGAGCAGAAGGTTGGACGGTATGGTCAGCAAGATGATGGCTGTGGTCACGAAGCGCCTCAGCTTGGATTGGGTGTACCGCTGGAAGTGCATCAGGCTTCTGGCCAGACCAGAGTGGATCACGGCAGGCAGAACATAACGAGCTAGCCCCAAACTGGCCAGGATGCAGAGAGGTATCTGAAAGCCCTCGGCCAGACGGCGCTGGAAGTTTAAAGGCATGTAGAGCAAGGTGGGCACAACCAGGACCCAACTTACTAGAAAAAGCTCTTCGCTTTCCGAACGCCGGAGCACATATCCTATCCCGCCTATGGCTAGCAGGGCCACGATGGCGTATCCAGAGACATAGTGCAGGGGGTGGGGGGACAGGATCAGATCCTGTCCTGCCCAGACACTGAAAATAGGGTTGGTCCAGAAAACGTATCCGTAGTAAAGCAGGACAGGCGCGGAGATGAAAGCAACGATAGCTGTCAGTCTCAGTTCCCTCCAGGGTATTTGCCGCCTCTTCCAAAGCAGGGCCAAGAGATAGCTCCCCAGGACAATATACGCCCCCCCGGCGTAAAAGGGCACAATGAGGCCCACGAGAAAGCAGGCTACGCCAGCCAGAATTGCCCATAGAAACTGGTCGCGTCTGAAAGCGGTCAAGGTAAGAATAAACGTTCCCAGCATCAAGGTGTGAGCCAAGGCCAGGTGGGGGAAAGCGTAGATGATCAGAAAGGTGAAGGCTTCGGGCAGCATAAAATCTATAGGTGTGTCGGACGATAACTTTAGAACTATCAGCAGCCAACCCAGGCCGCTGGAGAAGCAGATCAGCAGGAAAGCGATACGGCGTAGAGCGACGAAAGGGACAAAGTGGGAGACGAAAACATAGACCATCCAAAGTAGAAGAAGGCCACAGAGCAACCTGACCAGATGATAGACGCTGACCAATGACAGACCGCTTAGCCCAGCCACCTTCCCCAAAAGCAGATAAAAGGGATACAGTATGGCTCCATCGTGATCCTCAGAGGTGTAGGGTAGATGGAAGAGCCACTCTCCTCGCGCTCCCTGACCCATCTTGGCGATGTAAGAGTTACCGTCCTCGACGGCGATGACAAATCCGCCGAAGTGCATGTCAGGTGAAGAGAGATAGCAGCCCAATAGATAAGGCAGGCTGGTCAAGGAGAGAGCCACCAAAGCCCAGGCAGTGGCCCACAGTATCTCGTTGGTGGAAAAGCGGTGGTGTTTCACTATTCACCTCTCGGAGGTACTTGGAAGGGTTTGAGGAGACTGAGGGGCTTCCATCAGCCCCATCAGCCTTTTCTTCCTTGACGTCGGATCACCGAAACGACATAAACTGCCAGGCTGAGCATCGCCCCAACTGAGATCCAACTTCCCACCTTGACAGAAAGCGGATCGTAGACAAATTCGACAATATGCTGGCCTTCCTCCAGATAGACGCTGCGCAGTAGGTAGTTCGTCCGGTGGATTTTCACCTCCCTGCTGTTGTCGTAAGCCCGCCAGCCAGGGTACCACAGCTCGCTGAGAACCAGCAGGCCAGGAGTGCTCAGATTGACCTGAACGACGATTCTGTTGGGCGAGTAGAAAGTCACCTCCGTCCCCTGGAAAAGAGAGGGATCATTCAGGGTCCAACTGGGTTTTTCCTCCAGGATAGCCAACTTCTTGGGGTCGAAGAGGGCTAGTTCGGAAAGAATCTTCTCTTCATCGGAAATCACTTTCACCTGGCCCACCACGAAGGCTCTGGGCAGGGCTCTCTCGTTTTCGTAGACGTGGGTGCGGCCCATCACCTTCAGCAATGTTAGATCCTCATAATCCATCGGGAACTCGGCGGCGAGAAAGCGAACGTTCAGCAGTCCCAATAGGGTGAGATTGGGCCGTGTGTCACGGTGGGCCTGGGCCAGGTCCTGGTCCGGGGGGAAGGGCGGGACGGTCACACTGAAGCCGGGGAAAGGATACCCCCCCGCCAAGGCCATAAACCGATCATAGCGCCAGAGGTGCACGGGCTCGGCTCCGTCCACCAGTTGCAGGCCGGAACGTGCAGCCAGATGCTGAGGCAGGCTATAGCTAGGAGAATAGACGCGGAAGAGGCCCTCCTGGGAGGCCAGGTATTCAGCCACCTCTCGCTGGGGGGCAAAAGCCTGCTCCGGGCTTTGGAACAGCAGAAGGGGGCGGTCGAAGGACCACAGATCCGCCAGGAGAAGGAGGGTCATAGTCAGGGCCAGGCCCTTGCGATCCAGCTTTCCCCGGATAGTCAGGATGATCAGCCCTAGACTGGCCACTGGCAAAAGGGTCAAGCCGATGGTGGCTCGCGACGCCTGGCCGTAGACGGCTATGAGGCCTGCACCCAGCAACAGGCAGGAGAAAGCGGCATACATCCCTCCCACAGTGAGCCTCCTCCTGGCCCGGATGCTCCATGCCTCTGTGGTCAGAGCGTCAAAGCCATATCCAGCCAGGATGGCGGTAGCTAGGGCCAGGAGGAACCAGGCACGGGCGGGCGTCCTCAGCCATCTGAAGCCAGGCAGCAGATAGTAGCAGAGGCCGAAGAGGGGAGTGTGCGAGCCCAGGGCGAAGAGAAACGAGAAGACGGCCAGACCGACGAAGAATAGGACGCGAGGGTTCTTCCTGCGGCGCCAGGCCAGAGGAACCAGACTCAGCGAGGCCAAACCGAGGTAGATGACCATCTCATGCCCGCCTCGGCCAGTGGGCAATAACAGGCCGACCAGCAGAGGAAGCCAGGATAGGGAGAAAGCCGAGGCTTCACCTAAACTCAGGGCTCGGTTGCTGTGGCCCATCATTTCAATGAGGGGCAGGATTTGGATGGCTCCTACCAGCAGAAAGGTCAAAGGAAGGGGGACGAGGAGCAGTACAACAGACTGGGGGAATTTAACGGACAAAAAAGGGACATCTTTCTGACGAGGCGCAGCCAGAAACTCGAACAGAGCGTATACTAGCAGGGTATAGGCAGTGTAGATGAGAACCTGGGTATGCAATGTAGCTTGGAGGGCGAGGACTATACCAGCAAAAAGCGAATAGATCTGCTTCCTCTCGGCGAGGACCAGATGGGTGCAGAGGAGGGCCCAGGGCAGCCAGGCCAGGGCTCCAACCAGACTGGCATGACCGGCAGCCACGTGGGCCAGCAGTTTCCCGCTGAACATGAAACTCAAGGCGGCAATGAAGGAAGCCGCAACCGAGGCGGCCAGCCCCCGGCGCATGAAAAGGTACAGTCCCGCTCCGGCCCAGAAGATGTGAGCGACGAAGAGGCCGTTGACAACGGCATTGGCAGGCAGAAACAGGCAAAGCAGACTGAGTGGATAGAAGAGCATGGCCAATTGGTTGCTGGCCAGAGGCATCCCGCTCAGGATCAAGGGCGTCCAAAGGGAGAGTTGACCGTGCCGATTGAAGGTCTCGGCGATCAGGAACCCCTTGGGCCAATGGATGACGGTCAAGTCAGAATATGGGGCGAAAGAGGGGTAGATGATGCTGTCCGAGTGGACGATGGCTGGCAGGAAGAAAAGGCCACTCAGGGCCAGAATGAGACCGATGCAGACCCAATCGGCTTTTTTCGATATGGCTTCTTTGAAAGTAGCGGCGACCATCTTCTCCGTCCTGAGGTGTGTATGTAGTATGAAACACGAACGTCACGAAACGCATGAAACGGACACGAATTTTCGATCCCTGGAGGTTTGCGTAGATGGCACATCGGAGTCCCGAACTTTTCGGGGGCTTTGCGTCGCTTCCCCAACAAGTTGGGGACCGCAATGCCCTGACTACATTCGTGAGATTCGCCTATTCGTGCTATTCGTGATTCAAAACCTCTGCGATTGAATAACTATTCGGTAGTGCATCTGGAGTAGCGAAACTTGCACCACTGTTGTACCACCATTACGGTACAGGCGGTACAGGTTTCGCGCCCGGCTGGCGCAGAACAAGACTCCGGTGAGCTCAGTCGAACCGTTCTGCTATTCCACTGGCGAGTTAAATTGATAGATCATGACGCCAGGATTCGTATAGGTTTCGCTGAGCGGGGGATCTGTCTCTAGCTGGTCTCCGCTCAGAGCCCTCTCCCGTGGACCATAGAAAACGTAAGTGATGTGATGACCTTCGATGATTCCTCGCCTGACAGACTCTGCAGTCTGCGCCTGGTAAAACGTCTCGACCAACGCCTTCTTCTCCTCTGCCTCGATGGTCTCGAAAGGGTGGCCATATAGCACCCGGTTGCCAGCCCAGGCAGGGATGAAAAGGCTGGTGGCTGGCGAGGCCAGGACAATGTCAGCGGGTTGGGTGTTCTCCTCTAGCCAGGTCATGGCCTCTGCCTCATCTCGATACAGATACAGGCGGGAGTCGTGTTGGGCTGCACCGCCCATCAAGGTGGCCATGACAAAGAGATTGGAGGGCACGGTCAGAACAATGATCGCTCCCAGAGTCACGGTCCTCCTGGCCGGTGAGAACCTGGGCAGTACGTAGTGAGACAGAGCCATGGCCGCCAGGACGCACAGGGGGACGTGCAATCCTGTCACCAGGCGTCGTTGCAGGCTAAAGGGCGCGTAGAGAAGGAGGCCATTGACGATAACCCAGGCCAGCAGGAAGAGATTAGCTTTGCTCCGACGTCTGATGGCAAAGACCGCCCCCCCCGCTGCCAGGGCCAAGACGAAACCGTAGGCGATGGCATATTCCCACAGAGGGGGTGAGAGTGTGATATTCTGCTTGGACCAGGCGTGTAGGACAGGATTAAAGGTGTATACATAGTAGTCGTAGACGATGATGGGAGCGGTGGCAGCCCCGACCACCACGCCCCTCATGATTTCGGACCAGGGTAGATGTCTCTCCTTGAGGAGGCGTAGGATGAAATAGCCGCCCAGCACGCTGTAAACCGTTACGATACAGAAAGGCTGGACAATGGCCAGCAGCAGAGAAGAGAGGCCGGCCAGGATAGCTTCTTTTGCCACTGATGTTTGACCGCACTCGTTTCCAATTGGATACCATAGGAATTTTCTTTTGCTCGGCGTGGACCACAGTCCACGCCAGAAGCCGCCGGACTGTGGTCCGGCGGGAGCGATAAATTTTAGGGGAACTAGGACGAAAATGAAAGTCAGTAGCATCAGGGCCACCGCCAGAGGGAAGTGAGGGTTAGCAAAGATGGAGTAGAAGGTGATGGCCTCCGGGACCCAAAGGTCTGGGGCAAAGACATTGAATGGAACGGCCAGCCAACCTAGCCCGGAGGAGAAGCCGATGAGCAGGAAAGCGGCACGACGTGCCCCCCCGTCCAGACTGAAAAGGGAGAGAAAATAGTAAGCGACGAAAAGCAATACAAAGCTGTTAACGACTCGGGCCAGGTGATAGGTCAGGATCAACGGCAGGCCGAGAAGGGCCGAAAATCGCCCCAGGAACAAATAATAGGTGAAGATAAAAGCCCCATCGTGATCTTTGGAAGTGTAGGGCAGGTGAAATAGCCAGCTTCCTTGCGCACCCTGGCGCATCTTGGCCAGGTAGGAATTGCCGTCCATCGGATTGGAAAGAAGTCCTGTGAACTGCATGTCGTCTGGTGCAACAAGATAGGCGTAAAGATAGGGCAGGCAGGTCAGCCCCACGATGAGTATGGACCACAGGAGAACCCAGTGGATTTCTTTCTCAGGGGTGACTGTAGACATGGCACCTTTCAACCTTACATCAATCTCAATACTATTTTATCCTTAAATTGCTCTTTTGGCAAGGGAAGGTTTAGGGTAGATTTCACGGCGGTGCGAGCTTGCGGAGTAGCAGAACGGTTCGACTGAGACTTTGGCGAGCTCAGTCGAGCCGCTCACCGGAGCCTTGTTCTGCGCCAACCGGCAACAGCCGCAGGCGGAACCTTGACGGAGAGGGCCAGACGTGGTATATTATGCCTGTAGCACAGGCCAGGCACCGAGGCCAGGGAATCAGGGATTGAAAGGGACGACGTAGACCGTTTCGATCCTCCGAATCTTTCTCGACGGGACATATGGAGTGCAGCCTGCTGCGAAGCAGGAGACCCTTTTGATCACTCCCTCGACGGAGAGGGTAGGGAGGACGGACATCAGAGATGCGCATCGGTATTGACGCCCGCTTGGTCTACTACCGGCAGGCGGGGATTGGGCAATACATCCTACGCCTAGCTAAGGCCCTGGCCGAGATGGACCAAGAAAACGAGTTCATCCTGCTGCAGAGTCGCAAGCACAAGCAGGCTATCATTGAGCAACCGAATTTCAAAAGAGCGTCGCTCTGGACGCCCAGCCATCACCCTCTGGAACAATGGACGCTGCCTCTGGAGATTTCACTCCGGGGTCTGGATGTGTTGCACAGCCCCGACTTTATCCCGCCTTTCCGCCGCAACTGCAAATCGGTCATCACCGTCCACGACCTGGCATTCCTCTTCTATCCCAACCTCCTGACCAAAGAGGGCGCCCGCTACTACGGCCAGATTGACCAGGCAGTGCGGGACACGGACCACATCATCGCCGTTTCCAAAAGCACCCAGCGAGACATCATCCACCGCTTAGGGGTTCCAGAGGACAAGATCACCGTTATCTACGAGGCGGCCCATCCCATCTATCGTCCGCTCGACGATGAGCGGCTCTTGCGCCAGGTGAGGGAGAAATACCACCTCCCGGACGATTTCATCCTGTTTGTCAGCACCATCGAGCCCCGCAAGAACGTGCCCACTCTGCTCCGGGCTTATCGCCAGTTGCTGGACAGCTACAAGCGGTCAGAGGCTCTGGTGTTGGCTGGCGCGCGGGGTTGGCTATTTGACGAGGTCTTTGCTGTGGTCGAGGAACTGGGCCTGGAGGAGAACACCCTGTTCCTGGGCCGTGTACCGGTCGAGGACCTGCTTTATCTGTACAACGCAGCCAGGCTGCTGGTACATCCCGCCGTCTACGAGGGCTTTGGCTTGCCGCCCCTGGAGGCCATGGCCTGCGGCACGCCGGTCGTCGTCTCGAACGTGTCCTCTCTGCCAGAGGTGGTGGGGGACGCAGCCCTATTGGTTGACCCAGAAAACGTCTCCGAGTTGACGGTAGCCATCTGGCGGCTCCTGACTGATGAGGACTTGCGTGCGGACATGAGGGAGAAGGGCCTCAAGCGAGCGGCCCTCTTCTCCTGGGAGAAGGCAGCGCGGGAGACGATGGCCCTCTATCTGAAGGTCGGTGGGGGATATAGATAAGAAGACAATGATTGCAAAGGCAAGACCAGCATCCTGAGTAGGCCGAAACTGCGTCCTGAGCATAGTCGAAGGGAGAAGTGGAGGCCGTATCGAAGCCTGTCCTGAGCCAGTCGAAGGGGGTGCGGGTTGTGATAACAAGGATTTGAATGGGCCGCACCCTTCGATACGCTGCTTCACTACGTTCCGCAGCTACTCAGGATGCTGAGATGACTCCGCTAAGGAAGTTGTTCTTTCACAGACCCTTACAGCATGGCGAAGGTGATCCAGTGACGACAAACCATCGTAGGAAAAAGATCCTCTTCTTGACATCGCAGCTCCCTTATCCTCCCCATCAAGGAGGAGCCATCAGAACCTACAACATGATCGTCAACCTGGCCCCGCGCCACGAGATTCACCTCCTGTCTTTCGTCAATTCCCCCAGTGACCTGATGAGAGCGGGCCCGCTGCACCAGTACTGCCAAACCATCCAGGCGCTTCCCGTCCCCCGGCGGTCCAGCCTGAAGCGCCTGCTGACCACCCTTTTCTCTCCTCTACCCGACATGGCTTTGCGCCTGCCCTCGGCCGAGTTCCGCCGTGCACTTGCAGCCCGTCTGGAGGGCGAACGCTTCGACGTGGTGCAGGTCGAAAGCATCGAGATGGCACCTTATGCCATGGGCGATGCGGGATGGGGGACAGACCACCGGCCCTTCGACTCCGCTCAGGGCGGGCCCTTGTGGGTTTTCGACGATTACAACGCCGAGTACGTCTTGCAGCAGCGAGCCTTCGAGACCGATGTCCGTCACCCGCGCCGTTGGATCGGCGCCTTTTACTCCTTCATTCAATGGCAAAAGCTCCGCCGCTACGAGGCAGCGGTCTGTCAGCGAGTGGACCGGGTGATCGCCGTGTCCGAGGCTGACAAGGAAATCCTGCAGAAGCTAGGGCCGGGAGTGGGGGTGACCGTCATCCCCAACGGTGTGGATACCAGGGCCTATGATCCTGGGCAGACCTACTCCCTGGTTCTTGGGCCTCACCCCATCGTATTCACCGGCAAGATGGACTTTCGGCCCAACATTGACGCCGTCCTCTGGTTCTGTCACCAGGTCTTGCCTCTGATCAAAACCCAGGTGCCTGACGTTCATTTTTACATCGTCGGCCAGAAGCCTCCCCCGCGCCTCAGGCCCCTGGCGGAGGATCCGGCCGTGACCCTCACCGGTTACGTGGATGACGTGCGGCCCTACATCGCTGGGGCCGGGGTCTACGCGGTGCCTCTGCGCATCGGGGGCGGCACCCGCCTCAAGATTATGGAGGCCATGGCCCTGGGCAAGGCCATCGTCTCCACCTCCCTGGGCTGCGAGGGTTACCCCGTGACCTCGGGCCGGGAACTGGTCATCGCCGACACACCCCAGGAGTTCGCCCGCTGTGTGGTGGAGTTGTTGGGCGACGCCCAGCGCAGGGAAGAGTTGGGGCACGCCGGTCGCCGTTTCGTGGAGGAGCGCTACGACTGGCGGGCCATTGTGCCTAGGCTGGAGCGGGTTTATGAAAGCGAATCGCAGGCGGTATTGTCAAGGACACAAAAACCTGGTATACTATACAATAAGACAGAACCTGCCGTCTTTATAAACTATAGCCACAAGGACGAAGAGTGAAAGGACCGCCTGGTGACCCACCTGGGGGTGCTGCAAAGCCAGGGCCTGCTCGACCTGTGGGACGACCGCCGCATCGGCGTGGGCGAGGACTGGTACCAGCAAATCCAGGAGGCCATGGCCGCAGCCAGTGTAACCGTCCTGCCGGTCTCAGCCAATTCCTTCTGAGTGAAGAGGTAACGAGAATGGCATACGAATATGATGTCTTCTTAAGTTACAGGACTCAGTTTCCATTCGGTAAATGGGTTCATGAGCATCTTCTGCCGTTTTTTGAGCCTTATTTGGAAAACACATTAAACCGTCCTGTGAGAGTGTTTGTGGATAGAGAAGGAATCTCAACAGGCGATGCATGGCCTCAACAGCTGAAGAATGCTCTTGCACATTCTCGCTGTCTTGTCGCAGTTTGGTGTCCATCGTACTTTGGATCAAGTTGGTGTTTGGCCGAGTTGACTGTCATGATGTACAGAGAGCAACAGCTAGGCTATCGGACAATCAGCAATCCGAGTGGTTTAGTTATACCTATTATTGTGCACGATGGTGAACACTTTCCCGATTACGCCAGATCTATTCAGTGCTCTGATTTCAGTAGATTTACGAGAGTAGGTTACGGATTCACGACAACAGAAAGGTACATCGAGTTTCAGGACAAATTAGTTGAATGGGTAGAAGATGTGGCTAGATGCATAAATAAAGCTCCACCATGGCGAAGAGAGTGGTTAGGCAAAGAGTGGATAGATGATCCAATAACCTCCATTAGTCCGCCATCAGTACCAGAATTCTTTCCGAGTCTGGAGTAGTGCGATATGGGACAGATTGTGACATTTTACTCCTATAAAGGTGGTGTCGGGCGATCGATGGCGCTAGCCAATGTGGCCGTTATCCTCGCCCAGTGGGGTCATGATGTGCTCATAGTAGATTGGGATCTCGAGGCACCTGGAATTGAAATATATTTCAAGCCATACCTTGGAGCAGAGGCAGTTACCCGCCAAGAGGGGGTAGTGGATCTCCTATGGAGCGCAGCTGGACCTGCGGCGAAGCCTGAAGGGCGAAAGAACTGGCAAGATTTCTTGGTCGATATTCAAGTACCGGAGATTAAAGGATGCCTACATTTGTTAACAGCAGGAAAAAGAGATGACGAATACTTCAGAAAGGTTAGAAGCTTAGATCTCCACGGTTTCTACTACAATCAGCAAGGGGGGCTTTTTGTCGAGTCTCTTCGGAATGAATGGAAAGAAGACTACGACTACATTCTTGTGGATAGTAGAACAGGTATAACTGATATTGGCGGAATATGCACAATTCAATTGCCCGACATGCTGGTACCCATGTTTACAGCGACTGATCAAGCATTGACAGGGGCTGTAGAGGTTGCAGAGAAGGCACGAATTGCGCAACAAGCACTGCCTTTTGATCGTCTCAGCATTGTATCGGTACCAATTCCAAGCAGATTCGAGACTCAGACCGAATTCGAAATCTCCCAGGAATGG
>SOHZ01000167.1 GCA_004377365.1 Anaerolineales bacterium
ATTGTCAAGGTACATTCAGGTTACTCGTGAACCATGCCCAAGTTTCGCTACTCCAGAGAATTCCTAGCGTCAAGCTGAGGTTCTAAGCCATGGAAACTCCAACCTATTGGAGGTCTCAAAAACAACGACATAGCTTGGTGGGCGAGATTTGCGAGCGCTGCGGAGCCAGGCTCTTCCCTCCCCGCGACGTCTGCCCCGAGTGCCAGGAACCTGCCTATGAGCCCTACACCTTCAAAGGGCGCGGTGAGGTCTATTCCTATTCCACTGTCTATCAGGCTCCAGAAGGCTACGAAGAGTACGCACCCTACACTGTAGCCCTGATCAAGCTGGAGGAAGGACCGCTGGTGACGGCCCAGTTGACGGACCTGGACAGCGATGAGGCCTACATTGGGATGCCAGTGGAGATGGTGACGCGCAAGCTCCGTGAGGAAGGCGAGGAGGGCATGATCGTCTACGGCTACAAGTTCCGACCGCTGTTGGAGAGCGGGGGATAGGCCTTTGCGCTGTTCGTATAGTAATTCGTATAGTAAAAGGAAGAGCACATGGTCGCCATGACCGGTGCTCTTTTTGCTGTCAAGCTCGAAGATGGAAGGGGACAAGCGATTAAAAGGCTCCTTGGGCGTCCCTATTGCCTGTTGAATAGGATGATCCGGCTCTGCGGATGCACTTCGGACTTGCTTTTTCGGCTCAGATATGCTATATTGGCTTCACTGCAGAGTCGTAATGGTAGGAGGGGAATCAGATGGACATCTTTAAGCTGGGAGCTAGGGACATTTTCGGCATCGTGTTGCCGGGAGCTGTTCTCCTCTTTGTCATCCTTTACGTGTTCTGGAGTCTGCCCGCTACGTTGGGATTACCGGCTCTAGATGTTTCGCTTCTCAAAGATCAGGGATTCCTGTTGTCCATTGTCTTCTTTATAGCCAGCTATCTCCTGGGATATTTGCTGAGATTGGAACCGGTGAGTCGAGTAGACAAAGAATCAAGCGATTACCGTCTGGAAGAGTGGAGGAGGCGAAAGGAGAATCAGTTCTCTGAAAAGGCTTTCAAGCAGTTATTGGATCAGATGAGGCGAGGGGAGGATGTTTCTGATATCCCCGCGGAGTTTGACCATTGGCTGTGGCGAGCAGAACGGTTCCCCTATCCGGTCTGGTACCTCAGAAGAGCGGCATCCAGTTACCCTCACGAAATCCTAAGTTCTTCAACCAGTACAAGCGCTGTATGGGGCTGGTGCCCGATAGCCTCTGGATTCCAGGAGACCGGTTCTTTAACTACTGCAAATTGGTCATTTCCAAAGAAGACAGCGTACTCAGGGAGGAAATAAATGCCGCCGAGGGCAACACCAGGTTCCTCGTGGGCACCTATAGAGCGCTGAGATTATCCCTTTGGGTCTTCGTCACCCTTCTGGTATTCCAACTGATCGCTATGGCTCTTTTGCACATCAGAGGAATCCCAATTACCGACCTCGTGCGAAGCCATTTGGCGTCTCTCGCTCTTTCTACCCTTCTCCTGATTGCTGGTTCCCGTGCCGCGCAGATTCATATCAAAAGACAGTTTCGAGGGATAAGGTTGTGGGAGGCTTACAACGTCTACGATGCCTCTATCTGGTTTGCAAGGAGAAGGGTCATGATGCCAAGTCACCTCGCGACCCAGAAATCACCAGAGCAACGTTCCCGGAGGACAGATGACGACAGGACTGCCCAACCCTTCGACAGGCCGCTGTGGTGAGCGCTCTCCTGAGCAAAGTCGAAGGATTGTCGAACCCTCAAGACGCTGCAATATCGCTTATCTCAATGAGCTTGTTGCTACCATGCCGCCCGCCGCGCGCGTTATCTTTGACCGCATTTTCCATGTGAGTACTACCGTCGGACAAATCGATCCACCCGAGACGATGCGCCAGTGGATTGAGGACTACTTTGGTTCGGTGGAAGCAGTAAAGAGCCAACGCATCGTAAAGATCACCAACCTGGTTACGATGGAAGGCTCTCTCTTCAACGAGCTGCGGGCCAGCCGACCGATGGAGGCTAGAGAGCGCACTGATCTCAAGAAGCTAATCGAGGACAACCTGGGTGACCCCTTCTGCAAGCCGCTGGAGGGCACCCCAGCGGATACCTTTGGCCGCGTGCGAGGCAAGCACTCCATCACCGCCAGCAACGTGGCCAAGTACGACGGCTTCCATGGTGTGGTGGTCTTTGATGAACACAACCCTTTGGTTTTCTCATCAGAGAAGGTGAGTGACTACATGGATACGGCCCTGGCCTGGGCGCACAAGGCTCACGATGTGGACAGGGAAGCCCGCTATTTCTTTTTCATGTGGAACTGCCTTTGGAAGAGCGGTGCATCCATACTACACGGCCACGCCCAGATGACTCTCTCTCGCGACATGCATTACGCCAGGGTGGAGCACCTGCGGCGTTCGGCCCTGCGTTACCGGGAGACACACGGCGTCAATTACTTCGACGACCTGTACACAGTCCACAAAGCCCTCGGCCTGACGCTGGAGAACGGCCATACCCGCATCCTGGCTTACCTGTCGCCCATCAAGGAAAAAGAGGTCCTTCTCATCTCAGAAGAGTTGGATCAGGACCTCAAGGATTCCATCTACAAAGTGCTCAGGGGTTTTGTCGAACGCCTGGGTGTGCGGAGTTTCAATCTGGCCCTATACCACAGGCCCATCGCTGAGGTCGAGGAGGACTGGAACGGCTTTCCGGTGGTGGTGCGCATCGTGGACCGGGGTGACCCCAACAACAAAACAGCCGACATAGGAGCTATGGAGCTTTACGCTGCCAGCGTCATCGCCAGTGATCCCTTCCGCGTGGCGGAAGCCCTGCGTGAGGCGTTTACCCTTTGAGCTTGCAACAGGAAGTTTGCGAGCTACAGCCGGTAACGTTCTCCAACTTTACGTGAGTTCCAGAGCTTGCCGCAGACAATGGGCCACGCCTTCCACATCGGCCGGCATCAACGTCCCCAACTGTCGTCCCATCACTTCTGGGCTCAAAGTCAACAGCACAGGACGCACCACGCTGGGCACGGACAGTCCTGCTGCCATCAGATCCATGATCTGATAACTTAATGGACCGCTGGCCGCTACATCGCTGGTGACAGCGGCTACGATGTAACAACCCTCAGCAGTGTAGAAGGCCGCGCTACTGACTACCACGGCCGGCCGGACCTTGCCCCCGGTCAACTCGGCGTAGCGAAAGGGGACGTAGATCACATCGCCGCGCCGGTACGCGGGCTTAGCCGTCGGCATCACCTGGCCTCCACTCTATGGCATCGTAAACGGCGGCGTCGCTGGGATTGTCCCACACGGTCCGTGCCGCTGGTGAGTTCAGAGCTTGAATGGACAATTCCAACTTGTCCTCGCCCTTTAGCTCTCGCCACACACGCTCTTGCTGTCCGGGATCCAGTTGTCGTATGGCGGCAATGATCTGATCTGTCGTCAGCACGATCGTAACATTCTCGACAGTGATCACCGCGTCTGCCCCTTGCTGCTGGCGAACCATGGGTGCCTCCTAGCCAATCGTATTTATATCATAAGCCAAGGGGACGTTTTTGTCAAGAACGGTGGTGGTCGAGGGGATAGCTCGGACGATGGAGGAGCACAAAGATTAGCATGAGATACACCATCCGCCGTATCAGCCTTGCCCCGTTAGCCAAGTTCGGCTGCCTCTTGGGGACACTGGTCAGTTTGCTGCCCAGCCTGCTCTGCAGCCTGAGCGCCCTGCGCCTGCTCGTCCTCGCCCGTCGCTGGTTGGAAGGCTGGCAAGAGGGCGAAATTGAGATCCTGGGCTTTACCGCCACCCTGGATTTCATCGAGTTGCTGGGGTTAGAGCCAGTCCTGGAGTTCTTGCAGGCTATTGGGCCTATGCCGTGGACCTTCTTTATCCTGGCTATCGTTGTTGTTTCTGTGGCCAGTGGCCTCCTCGTCGCTCTCACCATTTACGTCACCGGCCTGGGCTACAACTTTCTGGCCTGGCTGACGGGTGGCCTGGAGGTTGAGCTCAAGGAGGTGAGAACACCTGGCCCCAGGCGTCAGGCCTGACTGACCTCTGCTGACAGAGCAGAGGTCTTTTTATTTGGGGGAGAGCCGTGTTCCTCGGCAGCTTCCAGGAAGGCCAGGGTGTTCTCCCAGGGGATGTCGGGCTCGTCAATGTCGTAGGCAGGGCAGAGGACCAGACCGGCTCGGCCCAGGGTCTCGATCCGCAGCTTGACCTCGCGCCTGATCTCCTCAGGAGTAGCAAAGGCAAAGGTGGTCTGGGCACCCACCGTGCCCCAGACAGCAACCCGCTCCCCGTAACGCTTTTTGTACTCCTGCACTCAATAGACACCAGCCTTTCGTCTTCACTGCCCGTGTTGTATTCGATTCGCCACAAACGCGCAGGGGCGGCACGCTATGACTCCTACAGCATTGACCACCACAGACAGGGCCTTGACCACAACCAACGTAATGACAGCTTTCGGCGCGTTCCTGCGGTGGTTTTACATTGCGGACGGAGACGCATCCCCCGAAACGGTCCGAAGCTACTACGGCAACGCGGCGCAATTCGTGGCCTGATGCACTGAGCACGGCATAAACCTGGCAGCTGAGGATGATATAGTCGTCTATCGCCGTGAGTGGTGGCCCAGTACGAGGTGAGCACGGTGGCCGTCAAGCTGGCAGCGATCCGGCGACTGTATGAGGCCGCCGTGTGGCGCGGGCTCAGGCAAGACAATTCGGCTGACGGACTCAAAACACCAAAGGACAAAACGGAGCGATCTTAGCGCATCAAGTTTCTACCTATCACTTGGTTTGGTGGCAATGTCGTATAACGGACTTTAGCGGAAGTTGATGAGGCAAAGGGAACTGGCCCTGCCTGAAGAGCCCTGCTCTACCTTGACTGTGCCCAGCCTGATTGACTTTTTCACTGCGTTTGAGCAGGACAGGACTTGTCGTTCTCCGAGACCCACCGTGCCTGACGCACTATCTTGTGAGCTTTCCTGTGATTCCTCGATCAATCAGACGAAGCCCCCTGCCCTACTAACTCCCTCTATGTCCGCATCTCAGAGCGTTCCATGGGTGTGCAAGTGAGGTTTGATTGACCTCATTCAGCTAACACGCCGAATCCCATCCACAGGGTTAGTGTTGCGCTATGGCAAGTATGGCTTCACCCCGGGGTTGACAACCTGTTCAAAAAGTGGTAGAATACTGTCAGACCGACCGGTCTGTCTCTCCCCCTCTTTTGCCCCCATGAAGGACATTCTATAATGAATCTGAAAGAAAGAATCATCCACGAGTCCTTGAAACTGTTTTCCTTGAAAGGCTTTTTAAGCACCTCTATTAGCGATATTCTGGAAGCTGCGAACACCTCAAAAGGCGGATTCTATAATCATTTCGCAAGCAAAGAGAATCTGTTCTTCGAGGTCCTGGATGAGGCGCGAAGGATTTGGCGTGAGAAGTGTCTTTTAGGTCTGGATGAGGTTGAAAGCCCAGTTGGAAAAATTGAAAAGTTCCTGGAAAACTACAGAGACCGGTATCTTAAGGATAGCGAGGATTTTCCCGGGGGCTGTGTCTTTGTTACTCTTTCCGTCGAACTGGATGACCAGCGCCCCCATTTATCTGAGGAGGTTAATAAAGGGTTTATACGCTTTAAAGCCATGATTAAGAGGCTTCTGGATGAGGGAAAGGAATCGGGTGAATTGCGTAGTGATGTGAGTACCAGCGCCTTAACAGAAATGCTGTTTGCCGGCATGGTGGGTACGTCCGTTATTTATGGTGTGGACAAATCGGCTGACAGCCTGGATAGATCAATCAACACTCTGATCGACTATCTTGAAGAACTGAAGCCATAGAACTGTTCAACATGTGCGTGCCGAGTAACGTACCGCCAATTTCAGGAGGCAACCATGTTTTTCGGTGACTGGCTTCAACGGCGGGAAATGCTGTCGCCGAACAAGGTCGCCCTTATTGATGCCATCCCTTCGACGGAGTTTATCCTGAGCAAAGTCGAAGGGCTCAGGACAGGCAATGACAACCAGCCCATCACCTACCGGGAGTGGAACCAACAAACCAACCAGCTCGCCAACTTTTTCCGGGATGGGCTAGGGGTTCGCAAAGGCGACCGGGTGTCCATCTATGCCATGAACCGTGTCGAGTACCTAGACGCACTGTTCGCCTGCAACAAGCTGGGAGCAATTCTGCACGTAATTAACTGGCGCCTGACAGTCCGTGAGCTGGAAGATGTCATCAACGACGCCGCCCCCCGCGTGATGCTCTACAGCCGGGAGTTCAGTAGCCAGATAGACGAGTTGCGCCCCCGATTATCTTCAGTGGAACACTTCATCGGCCTGGACGGCTCGACAGAGCCTGTCCTGAGTACAGCCGAAGGGCTCGCCAAAGTCCAGGTGACAAGTGACCAGGACCTGCATTGGCCGACGGAGCGCAGCAACTGGCCCAAGACCCAACCGCCGCCTGTCGAACTGGATTGGGAAGACCCATGGGTGATCTGCTACACTGGTGGCACCACCGGTCTGCCCAAAGGCGCTATCTTGCACTACCGCTCCATCACCGCTAACTCGATCAATACCATTGTCAGTTGGGGGCTACGCCCCGATGATGTGATCCCGCAATATATGCCCTTTTTTCATACCGGTGGACTCAACGTCCTCACCACGCCGCTGGTTCACATGGGCGGCACAAGCATCGTTTGCGCTGGCTTTGACATTGACCAGCTCTTTGACCAGGTCGAAAAATTGGGAGTGACCTTCTTTTTCGCTGTCCCGCTGTCGTCTTTGAGGCCTTTTGGGAAAAGGGAGTCGAGTTTAAGACCGGCTACGGGCTGACCGAGGCTGGCCCCAACACCTTCTGGCTGCCGACCCCTTCGACTATGCTCAGGACAGGCGAGTATATGAAGAGCAAGATCGGCTCAGTCGGCCGGCCCATGTTCCACATTGACGTCAAGTTGGTTGACGAAGCCGGTGAGGAGGTCGGCCCGAACGAGGTAGGCCACTTGCTGATTCGCGGCCCCCATGTCTTTGGTGGGTACTGGAACCGGCCAGAGGCCACGGCTGAGACGATTGTGGATGGCTGGCTGCACACCGGTGACCTGGCACGTAGAGACGAAGATGGGGACTATTACATTGTGGGCCGGCTCAAGGACATGATCAAGTCGGGTGGGGAGAATATCTACCCGGCTGAGGTCGAAGACGTGATGCACAGTCACCCTGACATTGCCGAAGCCGCCCTCATCCCTGTACCCGATCCCAAATGGGGTGAGGTAGGCCGGGCCATTATCGTGCTCAAGCCCGGCGCTAGCGTGACCCATGCCGACTTGATTGACTGGTTGCGTGAGCAGATGGCTCACTACAAAGTACCCAAGTCGGTCGTGTTTGTAGATACACTCCCCAAAACAGCGGCCAACAAGGTAGACAAACAACAACTGATTGAGCAGTATGGATCGTAACACGCAGTGCGTATTTCGTATTGCGTGTTGTACGTTTTGCACTTGACAAAGAATAGACAAGGAAAATGAGTTATGCGCTTAAAAGGTAAAGTAGCTCTCATCACCGGCGGTGCGGCCGGCATTGGCAAAGCCACAGCCGAGCGCTTTGCTGAGGAAGGGGCCAAGGTGGTCATCTGCGACGTGAACGAGGAACTTGGACAAGCTGTGGCTGAGGCGCTCGGAGTGAGCTTTTGCGAAGTGGATGTCACTGACCGGAACGCGGTGCAGGAATGGGTAGATGATGTGGCAGAAAGGTATGGGCGGATAGATGTGTTGGTCAACAACGCTGGCATCTTGCGCGATGCTACCCTGGTCAAGGTCAAGGATGGTGAACTGGTCAATCAGATGTCTGAGGCCGACTTTGATCTGGTGATAGCGGTCAACCTCAAGGGTGTGTTCAATTGTACCCAGGCCGTTGCGCCCCACATGACTCGACAGGGGGACGGCGTGATCCTCAATGCCACCTCTATCGTTGGATTGGATGGGAACTTTGGTCAGACCAACTATGTGGCTACCAAGGCGGGCGTCATAGGCATGACCAAGGTGTGGGCGCGCGAACTCGGCCCCAACAACATCCGCGTCAACGCTGTAGCACCTGGCCCTACTGCTACTGAAATGGTCAGGTCCATGCCACAAAAGATTCTGGATAGGTTTAGGGAGCGTACCCCTTTGGGTCGCCTGGGCCAGCCACGTGACGTCGCCAACGCCTACCTCTTTCTGGCATCTGACGAAGCGAGTTTTATTTCGGGGGCAGTGCTGCGGGTGGATGGCGGGATTGTGGTTGGAACGTAAGCTGGGAGATAGGGAGTGGAGATAGAGATAGAGACATGGGGTTCAAGTTTGAGCGGCTGGAAGTGTGACAGAAGGCGATTGATTTCGCCAACACGATGTTTGATATTGCCGACGCCCTGCCCCAACGGTACCAATTCTCGTTAGGAGAACAGCTACGACGAGCCGCCTTGAGCATCTCCACGAACATAGGCCGAGGGAAGCGGTAGGGACAACCCCAAAGAATCAGGCTACTTTTATCGCATCAGCAAAGGCTCGGTATGCGAGTGCGTGAGCTTGCTGGTGATGATTGGCAAGCGAGGCCACCTGAAGCGCGAGGCTTATCAGCAACACCGTGTTGATGCCGATGAACTCGCTGCCATGCTCACCGGCCTAATGCGTGCTCAAGATGGAGATAGAGAGAGGAGATAGAGACATGTCTCTATCTCTATCTCCCATCTCTATCCCTGCCGTGGGCATCGTCAGTGCCGGTATGTACCTGCCAGAGCCAGTTCTGACTGCGGCGGACATTGCTGAAAAGAGCGGACTCTCTGAGTGGGTGGTTCGTGAGAAGCTGGGCATCAATCAGAAGCGCATGGCCGGCCCAGACGACCACCCTAACCAGATGGCCGTCTGGGCGGCTCAGGACTGCCTCTCCAAATGCGACATCCCGCCGGAGGAGATTGACGTGGTGCTCTGCACCACAGAAGAGTGGAAGGAGTACCTTCAATGGACGGCAGGCACTGACCTGGCGCACAAGATCGGCGCCACGCGGGCCTGGGGCATGGACCTACACATGCGCTGTTGCACCACGATCGGTGCCCTCAAGATGGCCAAAGATGTGATGATCGCCGATCCCGACGTCAACACCGTGCTCATCGGTGGAGGCTATCGAACCGGGGACCTGGTCAATCTCAAGGACCGTCTCACCACGTTTGCGTTCAATATCGGCGCGGGCGCTGGCGCGATACTGTTGCGCAAGCACTGGCCACGCAACCATGTACTGGGCTCGCACATGATGACCGACGGCTCTCTGAGCAAGCATGTCATCATACCCGCCAGCGGCACCATCCAGTTCCCTACCGATGAGGCCGTGGCGAAGGGATTGTTCTCTATTAACGTGGTCGAACCCGAGGTGATGAAGAGTCGTCTCAATGCCGTCACGATGGACAACTGGATGCATTGCATAGATGAGGCGTTGCGCAAGAGTGGCTACACGCGGGCCGACATTGACTTTCTTAACATGGTACTCATCAAACCCTCTGGCTACCGGGACATGCTCCAGCGCCTGGGCCTCACTGAAGAGCAAAGCGTCTACAATGCCGACTGTGGCCATATGGGCGAGCAGGACAGCATCATTAACATCATCGAGGGGGTGAAACAGGGTCGGCTCAAAGACGGAGATCTGATGATCATCGTTGGAGCAGGCGTCGGCTGGGTGTGGGGTGCGACCTGCGTCAAGTGGGGACCGTGTTAAACACGAAAGACACGAAAGAACACGAAGAAACACGAAAGGGGAGAAGGACATATCACGATATCTCAAAGGCGGCAAACAGTTCAAAGAAGACAGATCAATATAGCTAAAGGAGGACAAGATGATTGATTTTACTTTTACCGAAGAGCAGGAAATGTTCAGGAAAGCGGCTCGCGAATTTGCCGAAGCCAAGATCGCTCCCAAAGTTCCTGAAATGGAAGAAACAGGGAAGCCCTCCGACGAACTTATCAAGGCCCTGGGCGAGGCCGAAATGATGGCCTTGACCATTCCAGAAGAGTATGGCGGTCTTGGGTTAGGCTATGTTGCCCGCCTCATCGCCCTGGAGGAAATCAGCCGGGTTTCGGTGGCGACGGCCATGATGCTGCAAATCTTTGGCCTGGGTATCGAACCTATTGTCAAGTTTGGTACTGAAGAGCAGAAAAAGAAGTACTTGCCCGGATTGGCAAAAGGAGAGCGGCTGGCCACGGTCGCCGTAACTGAACCGACCGGAGGTTCTGATCCTAAGGGCGGCCGTACGTCTTATAAGAAGGATGGTGACGACTATATTATTAATGGCCGCAAGTGCTTCATCACCAATGCCCACATTGCCGACACAATTGTCGTTCTGGCCAAGGACGAAGAGGACCCCGAGGCTTTTTCGGCTTTTATCGTGGAAGAAGGGATGGAGGGATTCAAACCTTCACACGAAGAGCACAAAGTGGGCATGCGTGGCTGCAATACCGGCTGGTTGGTTTTTGAGAATTGTCGGGTCCCCGGGGAGAACCTGCTGGGAGAGGAAGGAAAGGGCATGCGTGTCGCCATGTCTGCTATTGGCGAGGTTGGCAGAGGCGGTATGGTCGGCTGTGCCTTAGGGTTACAGGCCGCCTGTCTGGAAGCATCCGTGAAATTCGCAAACGAGCGAATCCTCTATGGAAAACCGATCAGCAAACTACAGACGATTCAAAACAAGCTAGCAGAAATAAAGATCGACCTGGAGGCGGGCCGCCTGCTGGGGTACCGAGCAGCAGCGGTGCAGGACAAGGGCATGCGGGCAGGCAACGAATTCGCCGTAGCAAAGTACTTTACAACGGAAGCAGCGCAGAAAGCGGCAAAAATCGCTGTTGACATACATGGTGGCTATGGCTGCATGGAGGAGTATCCAGTTACCCGCTATTACCGCGATGCCATTGTCCTGGGGCCATCGGCGGGCACTTCCGACATTATGAAGGTCATCATCGCCCGCTGGGTGCTTTCATAGACCGTCCAGGAGGTGGTGGTCTCTTCGATTCAAGACAGGGTTGGTGCAATGCTCAGGATCGTCGTATGTGTCAAGGCGGTTCCTGACCCCAAAGAGGCTGACAAAATAAGAATAGATCCCGTCACCAGAACCCTCACGAGGTGCGACGTTCCGCTGGTGCTGAATCCGCTGGATAAACATGCGATGGAAGCGGCTCTCCAACTTAAAGAGCAGCTTGATGCCCATATTGCGGTAATCAGTATGGGCCCTCCTCCGGCAGGAAAAATTGTCAGGGAATGTTTGGCTTTGGGTGCTGAACAGGGGTTCCTGCTTTCCGATCCGGCTTTTGGCGGCGCTGACGCCTATGCCACAGCATATACCCTTGCCAAAGGCATAGAGAAAATCGGATCGTATGATGTGGTCTTTTGCGGAAGGGCCAGCAGCGACGGGAGTACGGAGTGGGTCGGACCGGAAATGGCAACATTCTTAAAGATACCAGTGGTAACGACAGTAAGAGAGATCGTCGAATATGGCAGAGAATGGTGGAAAGTAAAAGCCGGTCTGGAAAATGGATACCGCCTGGTGCAGGTAAAACTTCCGGCACTCTTTACGGTAACCAGAGAGCTGAATACTCCGAGAGCACTCAGCTTTTCAGGAATTATCAAGGCCAGGAAAAAGGAGATCACCCAGTGGGGAATCAGTGAACTGGGTGTGCCAGAAGAATCTGTGGGTTTAAAAGGGTCGCCGACGATTGTCTCAAACATGACAACCAAGGATAGCAAACGGGAAGTCGAAATGATCGCCGGCACAAGGGAAGAAAAAGCCGAACGACTGATCCAAAAGCTGGCTGATGCGGGCGTAATATAGGGGATAGAGATAGAGACAGGAGATAGAGAAAAGAGGTTCAGGCTTGAGCGGTTGGAGGTGTGGCAGAAGGTGATCGGCTTCGCTAACACCATGTAGGGGAAATTCAAAGCAATGGAAAACACACTTGGTCCCGTGTGGGTCATCGCTGAGCAGGTTGACGGTCGGATTCTTGCCGTATCGCTCCAGTTGATCGGCCGTGCGCGGAAACTGGCTGCGGAGCTGGAGACTTCCGTAGAAGCGGTTCTTCTGGGAGATAAGATAGAAGAACAAACCCAGCAGTTGTTTGCTGCTGGTGCTGACGTAGTCTATCTGGGGAACTCTCCTGATCTGGCGTTTTATCAACCGGAAGTTTATACCGAGATCATCGTCAAACTGGCTAAAGAGCGGCAGCCGGGAATCATGCTCGTCGGTTCGACGTCCCTGGGAAGAGAATTGGCGCCGCTGGTGGCAGCCAGACTGGAAACCGGATTGACGGCTCACTGCATTGACCTGGTGCTCGACGAGAACAAAATCTTGGAGCAGAGAGTCCCTGCATACGGCGGGCTGCTTTCGATTATCTGCCCAGAAAAACGTCCGCAGATGGCCACCGTTGCAAGAGGAGTTTTCCCCAAACCCGAACTGGATGGGAACAGGACGGGAGAGATTGTCCCGCTTGATGTTCCAGAAGAAATCCCCCGTCGGATTCGAACACTGGAAATCATCCGTGAAGAGCTGGAAGGTGTACCTTTGGAATCGGCCCCCATCGTCGTTGCCGGCGGCGCTGGCGCCGGTGATCTGGAGGGGTGGCGCGAGATAGCCGATCTGGCGAAAGTGCTTAACGCCGCCCTGGGTTCCACACGGCCGGTCGTTGATGAAGGCTGGGCCGCGCTGGAGACGATGATCGGCCAGAGCGGCAAAATGGTGAGCCCGGAACTCTATATCGGGTTGGGGCTGTCAGGTGAATTGCAGCACATGGTAGGCATAGCCGACGCCCAAGTTATGGTAGCCATAAATAACGACGCTAAATCACCAGTATTTGAACAGGTGGATTATGGCATCGTTGATGACTGCGGGGAGTTTGTTCCAGTGTTGATTGAAAAAATCAAGGAATACCAGAGAGAGGATGTTTAATCATGGGAATCAAAACGAGAGGTGACTATCTGGCAGCACTTCGGAAGCTGCGCCCGAACATCTACAAGTTTGGCGAGCTCATCGAGGATGTCACGACGCACCCAGCCACGAAAAGAACGGTCGAAAGTCACGCCCGCAATTATGACGCGGCTAACGACCCGGAATTGGCAGACATGTACACGACTACTTCCATATTTACCGGCGAAAAAATCCTGCGTTGGAATTCCATGATGCAGAGTGCGGATGATCTCATTGGTAACATGAAAATTAAGCGTCAGAATTATCGGCGTACCGGAAGTTGTACCGGCGGGGTTTGCGTTGGCTGGCATGCCCAGAATGTTATGTGGGCGGTCACGCATGACATGGATGAAGAGTTCGGTACAGATTATCAGGAGAGGCTGAAAAACTGGATCCTGTCGGCCCAGAACAAGGGTCTGACAGTGGCCGGGGCCTTGACCGATGCCAAAGGTGACCGCAGCCTCAAGCCATCGCAGCAGCCGGACCCGGACACCAATCTCAGAGTAACAGAAGTCCGGGATGACGGCATCGTCATTCGCGGGGCCAAGCTAATGATTTGCGGCACTGCAGCTTCACACGAGATTTTCCTTTTGCCCGGTAGTACCTACGGTGAAGCGGATCAGGATTACGCGGTGGCCTGTGTCGTTCCCCGGGACATCGGAGGCTTGACGATTGTTGAAGCTACGCGTCCCAGTGACCGGCGGGAACTTGAAACCGCTGACGTTGAAGTGCCGAATACGGGCATCACCCAGGCATATCTGTTATTTGAAGATGTGTTTGTGCCCAAGGAACGGGTTTTCATGTGTAAGGAGTGGAAATACACCGCCAAGGTGATCCAGTTTTTCACGGCTATCTACCGGGCATGTATCGGTGCCTGCGTTTCGGGTCAAGGGGATGTCATGATCGGGGTCTCCGTATTGATGGCCCGTGCCAATGGCCTTTCCACGAAGACGTTCATGAACAAGCTGGTGGACATGTCCATCAACAACCAGGTTACCTATGGGCTGGGAGTGGGAGCGTGTGCTATGGGGTTTCGCCATCCTTCGGGATCATTTTTTGCAGATCCGCTTACTGCTCACACCAATAAGGTTATGGTGGCGACACTGCCTTACGAGGTCAAGCGACTGACTCAGGAAATCGGCGGTGGCATCACCGAAACCGGTTGTATGCCCTCCTATAAAGATTTCACCAATCCCGAATACGGGTCTCTGCTGCAAAAATACTTGAAAGCGGGGGCATGTTCCGCCGAGTCCCGTTTTAAGGCGGCCCGCCTGGCTGAATGGCTGACCGTCGGCGCCGGGATACCAGGCTGCATGCATGGCGGTGGTTCGCCTGATGGGGCGAAATTGGTCGTCAGGTTTACGACGCCGATGGAGGAATATGCCAACTATGCCAGAAAGATAATGAGTATTGAGGAGGAAATTCCCGAACCGCGGAAGCGGAAGTAGGTTGGAAAGTTGGGAGATTGGGAAACTGGTAAAGGAGGGCAACACATGTCATTTGAGCGTCTTTTGAAACCGCGTTCCATTGCCGTTT
>SOHZ01000397.1 GCA_004377365.1 Anaerolineales bacterium
TTGGGCCAGACAGTGATGGTATGTTTCTCCCCATTCTCAACCTCGTAGAGGGGGAAGATTTTGGACTGCACGGCCAAGCGGGTGAGCCGGATGGAATCACTGGCCTCGGCCTTCCAACCTGGCGGACAGGGCGACAGCACATGGATGAACTTGGCCCCACGGATGCTCTTGGCCTTCTCAAACTTTGCGATAAGATCCTCAGGATAGGCCAGGGTGGCCGTGGCCGTGTAGGGAATCCTGTGGGCAGCCATGATGGCCACCATGTCCTTCTTGGGTTCGTCCTTAGGATGTTCCACAGGAGTGGTGGTGGTCCAGGCCATCCAGGGCGTGGCCGAACTGCGCTGGATGCCGGTGTTCATGTAGGCTTCGTTGTCGTAGCAAGTGTAGATGAAATCATCGTTGCGCTCCACTGCGCCGGAGAGGGCCTGGAAGCCGATGTCAAAGGTCCCCCCGTCGCCAGCCCAGGCCAGCACCGTGGTCTCGGTATCGCCCTGCACATCCAGAGCGGCCCGTATCCCTGTAGAGAGGGAAGCAGCCGTCTCGAAAGCGGTGTGGTAGATGGGCACTTTCAACGACGAGTAAGGGAAAGGCCCGGCGATGATAGACCAACAACAAGCAGGGATGACCACGATGGTCCTATCGCCCAGAGCCTTCAGAGCGTAGCGCATGGCCAGAGCCCCCCCACAGCCCGGGCAGGATACACTGCCCGAATACGTCAGTTCCTCTTCGGGGATTACAAAATTTTTCGTGCTCGGAATCGTCGCTACCTGATTCATTTCTTCACTCCTATCCATAAAATCTCCTCCAGCGGGGCGTCGTTGGCCAGGGTGGTGTTGATGACCTCCTTGATGGGCTCAGGGGTGACGTCGCGGCCACCCAGGCCAGCGATGAAGCCAAAGATCGGTGGCCGGTGCGCTCCGTCTACGCGGTGTCCTGAGCCCTGTCCTGAGCCCCGTCGAAGGGTTGTCGAAGGGTTGTAGAGGGCCGACTTTACTTCCTGGGCAAAGATGCCGCCGTGGCCGAAGGAGATGTTGCGATCTATGACGGCTACTTTGGGGACCCCGGCCAGAGCTTGGCGCACGGCCGTGGCCGGGAAGGGGCGAAATAGGCGCACTTTGAGCAGTCCCACTTTCACTCCTTGCTCCCGTAGCTCATCTATGACCTCACGTGAGGTGCTGGTGATAGTGCCCGAGGTGACCACGGCCACCTCAGCGCCCTCCAGACGGTAGGGCTCCACCAGACCGTAGCGTCGCCCGAAGACCTCCCCGAACTCCTCATCCACCTGCTGGACTACGGACACTGCCTCCTCCATAGCCTTCTGCATCTTATAGCGCATCTCCATGTAATGCTCAGGGGTCATCATTGCTCCAAAGGCGCGAGGGGCGTTGATGTCCAGCTTTAACTCAGGGCGATAGGGCGGCAAAAAACTATCCACCTTGTCCTGGTCAGGGATGTCCACCGCCTCGGAAGTATGGGAGAGCACAAAGGCATCGAGGATGACCATGACTGGCAGGAGGACGCGCTCGGCTACCTTGTAGGCCTGGATGACGGTATCCAGCACTTCCTGGTTGGCCTCGCAGTAGTATTGCAGCCAGCCGGTGTCCCGCTGGGAGAGGGTATCGTTCTGCTCGGTCCAAACGCTCCAGGCAGGGCCCACAGCGCGGTTCACGGTGCCCATGACAATGGGCAGTCGTGCCCCGGCCGCCCAGTGGAGCAGTTCATGCATCAGCAAGAGCCCCTGGCCTGAGGTAGCGGTGAAGGCCCGTGCCCCCGCGGCTGAGGCCCCGATGCAGGCAGCCATGGCCGAGTGCTCCGATTCCACCTTGATGAAACGAGCATCCAACTCACCACCGGCGCAAAAGTTGGCCAGCAACTCGATGATAGAAGTCTGGGGAGTGATGGGATAAGCGGCGATGACCTGTACCCGGGATAGTCTGGTTCCCCAGGAGACAGCGTAATTGCCTGTCACTACTTTTTCCACTTTATTTCCTCCTCGAAGGATATGGCCCGCCGCGGACATTCGATAAAGCAGATGCCACATCCCTTGCAATAGTCGTAGTTAAAAACGTAGGGCCTCTCGCCATTGCGCAGGACGGCCAAGTCGGGACAGAAGATGAGGCAGTTGTCACACTGGTTGCAGGTGCCGCAACTGAAGCAGCGGACGGCCTCGGCCACGGCCACCTCCTCGTCAAAGCCCCGGTTGACTTCGGCAAAGCCCTTCACCCGCTCTTCAGCAGGAGCCTGTGCCTGCCTGGGGCGGGGTTCCTCCTCAAAGTAGGCCAGATTCAGGTCCTCAAAGGCCACCACAGTGGGGTCCACGTCCCTGGGCACGGCGTGCACGTTGCGATCCAGGGGCGGGAAGCCCTCCAGCGTCTCGCCCCGCAGCAAGCGGTCAATGGCCAAGGCAGCCCTTTTACCAGAGCCCACGGCGTGAGTCACCGTCCCATAACCTGTGGCCACATCGCCCCCAGCGAAGATGGGCAGGCAGGTGGTGGCCCCGCTGTCATCAATGACGATGCGTGCTCTCTCAGCCTTGATGTCCTTCCCCAGGAAGGAGAGGTCAACTACCTGGCCCAGGGCGGGGATGACGGTGTCCACCTCGATGGTATGTTCAGAGCCCGGAACGGGTATCGGCCGCCGCCGCCCGCTTTCGTCGGGCTCGCCTAATTCCATTTTGGTGCACTTCAGGCCGCTGACCTTGCCCTCCTTTACCAGCACCTCCACCGGCGCTACCAGGTATTCGATCTTGACGCCTTCCTCCAAAGCCTCCTCGATTTCCTCCTCTATGGCCGGCATCTCGTGGCACGAACGGCGATAGAGGATGGAGACCTCGGCTTCCAGGCGGCGGGCCGAGCGGGCGGCATCCAGGGCTGTGTTGCCGCCGCCGATGACGGCCACTCTAGAACCCAGCGACGGTTTCTCACCTTGATCCAGACGGCGCAGGAATTCGATGCCGTGGCGGACGCCTGCGGCATCCTCGCCAGGCACGCCTAACTTCCGGCTCATGCTCTGGCCCACAGCCAGGAACATGGCCTGGTAATCCCTGAGGTCGTCCAGCGAAAGGTCCCTGCCCAACTGAACGCCCGTCTTTATCTCCACGCCCAGGGACTCGATGGCCGCGATCTCGTGGTCAAGGATCTCACGGAGCAGGCGGTATTCGGGGATGAGGCGCATCATACCACCCGGTTTGTCCAGGGCCTCGAAGACGGTGACGGGGTAGCCCTTGCGAGCCAACTGGTAGGCACAGGATAGCCCTGCTGGACCGGAGCCAATAACCGCTACGGAGGGAGCTGAGGGGTCTGGAGAAATTGAAGAGATGCCCTTCAAGCCCTTCTCATAAGCCCAGTCGGCCAGGAAGCGTTCCTGAACGTGGATAGCGATGGCTCCCCCCAACTCGGTGCGGTTGCACTGGCTTTCACAGGGGTGGGGGCACACCCGCCCGCAGACGCCCGGGAAGGGGTTCTCCTGCATGATGAGCTCCCAGCCTTCTCGGTAACGCCCCTGGCGGATCAAGTCCAGGTAGCCGACGATGTCCTCACCGGCTGGGCAGGCATCGTTGCAAGGTGGCGTCTTGCCCACGTAGAAGGGGCGCATATAGCGCCAGGAGCCCGTCTTGTTGTAAAGGGTACTGGCCAGCGAAGCAGCCATGGTTGGCATATCGGCTTCGCCTTTGAAAATGATGACTTTTGCTTCCTCCTTCATATTCGGTAGATCCCTCCAGTGGGATTATAGCTTGCTGCGATACGAAATCAGCTTGTTACTAGTTCGTAGGCCTCTTTGACAGCGGCTACATTGTCGTCAGGTTTAATGGGCACCGATGTCCGCACGGCCTCTACCACCGATTCCAATTGTACGATGCCCGTGACGCGGGAGAAGGCTCCCAGGATGGCCGTGTTAACGATGGGCGCGTTACGGGGTCCCAGACGGTACTTGAAGGCGATGATGTTGGCATCAATGGTGGCCACCCGATACTTGTCCGGGAAATCAAAAGCGGCCGGCGGGTCCACGCTGTTGATGAGAATCCAGCCATCTTCTTTCAGGCCAGCCGTGACGTCTACTACCTCCAACAAGGTGGGATCGAGGACCATGATGTGGTTGGGTTCGTAGATTTGGGTGCGGATGCGGATGGGCTTCTCATCAATACGGGTGAAAGCCATCACCGGTGCGCCCCGTCGTTCCACCCCGAAGGCTGGGAAGGCCTGGACGTACTTGCCTTCATGGAAAACGGCCTTGGCCAATATCTCTGAGGCCACGACCGCTCCTTGACCGCCCCGACCGTGAATGCGGATTTCGTTCATTTGTTTCTCCTCTCTTCATTGAGATGCTCGGCATACCTATTAAATGCCTACGAAAAGATCCGTAGTAACCATGTCAGTCGCTCCCAAAGCATGGCCAAAGCCGCCACTTCGGATAGGCTTCAAGTGCTTATTCCACAACCTCAGCGACGGAGGCTCCTATACCCCCGCCAGACCCTCTTTGGAGTTACTTAAAGCTTCTGTAAAAAATGCTTCTAGCCGTTCCTTCTCCGACCGGGATAGAAAGGCCACGCGGACGCCGGTCAGGATCATCTGCTTGATCTCGGGTACGGTGACACCGATGCCACGCACTGCGACCATATATTCATCGGTCAGGGTGGTATTGCTGACGCTGGGATCGTCGGTGTTGATGGTCACAGGCAGACCTATCTGATAAAAAGCGCGCAGCGGGTGCTGGGTGATGGTCTTGACCGCTGCTGTCTGGATGTTGCTGGTGAGACACATCTCCAAAGCGATCCCTCTTTTCCGCACCAGGTCCATAACCGTCAGGTCTTCACTGGCCCTTACCCCGTGGCCGATACGGTCTGCTCCCAGGAGCTCTATGGCTGTGCGCACGCTCTCGGCCCCTGTGGCCTCGCCAGCGTGGACAGTGATGCCCAATCCAGCCTCTTTGGCTTTATTGAAAAGTCCAGCGAAAGGATAGGCCGAGTAGTGGACCTCGTCGCCAGCCAGATCCAGCCCGACGATGCTCTGATCGGCATAGTGGATGGCCATGTCAACGATACGGCTGGCGGTGTCCAGATCATAGTCCCGGCGGATGGTAGTCAGCAGCCTTACCATGATGTCGAAATCTTGCTCGGCCTTTTTCACGGCGCTGATAACCCGTTCCACCACTTCTTCGAAATAGAAACCCTGACTCAAAGTCAAAGTGACCGGATTGAAACGGAGCTCCAGGTACCTGATGTTATCCTGGGCAGCGTCGGCTACGGCCTCGTAAGCGATGCGGTCAATGCACTCCAGCTTGGGGTAGAAACGAGCCAGGAAACTGAACTTTTCCAGGAAAGCATGGAAATCTGGCTGCTCATCGGTGGTGACCTGGACGTAAGGTCGTAACGCTTCAATGTCGTAACTGGGCAGGTCTACGCCGTATTCACGGGCGATTTCAGCCAGAGTAGACAGGCGAAGAGAGCCTTCCAGATGCCGATGCAAGTCCACCTTAGGCAGATTTTGTAAAGTATCGCGCAAGCTTTTTCTTCGTTTGATCTTTAGTGAAGTCTCATGCATGCTTCAATCCAGATTTGCAGTTGCGATTGTAGACATCACTCAAGAAGCATCTCCTATCGGCCCAGCGAAGGCTGCGGTAGCCACGGTGCTTCCTCGATTCCCTCTGTCCTCTCTTCATCTCTCAAGATAGGCAGGGTGAAAAAGAAAGTACTGCCCTGTCCCAACTGGCTCTCAGCCCATACTTTTCCCCCGTGGGCCTCAATGGTCTTCTTGACCAGAGCCAGCCCCAGGCCGGTACCACCGAAACGTCGAGTAGGGGAACCATTGACCTGATAGAAGCGTTCAAAAATCCTCTCCAACTGGTCATTGGGGATGCCGATGCCCGTGTCAGAGACCGCTACACGCAGATATTCGCCCTCCTCTCTGATACACACGATGATTTTACCTCCATCGGGACTGAACTTGATGGCATTGCCCAGGATATTATCGAAAATTTGCTCAAGGCAATTGCGGTCAGCCCACACGGGAGGCAAAGTCTCTGGGATATCCGCCTCCAAAACAATACCGGCTTTGGTAGCTGCTGCCTCTGCGCTTTTCAGAGCCATCGTTGTCACTTCAGCCAGAGACACATGAGTGAACCGCAGAGACTCCATTTCAACTTGCTGTAAGGAGAGGATATTGTTGATGAGACGCGTCATGACATCCGCACGTCGAGCTACAATATGCAGACTATTCCGTTGTAGCTCGCTGAGTTCACCCATCGCTTCCTCTAACATCAGCTCCACATAGCCTTTGATGAAGGTCAACGGGGTGCGCAGTTCGTGGGACACATTTTGCACGAACTCTTTTTGCAGTCGGTCGAGAGCCTGGAGTTCAGCGTAGGCTTTCGCCAATTCTTCTGCTCTCTTTTTCGAGCTCTCATAGAGCTGGGCATTCTCTATGGCTACAGCCGCCTGTGCGGCAGCGATGGCTAAGAGTCGCCCGTCATCAGGACTAAAGACATCTGGCTTGTCGTCATCTATGCAAAGGGTGCCGATGACCTTGCCTTTGCTGATCATGGGCACTACCAGCAGGGAGCGCACGGCCGGGTCAAAAGGGACGAAGGTCGGATTCTGGCGAGCATCAGGGATGTAAAAGGGCTTCGCCTCCGCCACCGCCTTGCCAGCAATGCCCTCGCCCATTTTGAGCCTGGCTTCCCTCCGCCACCTGGGTCTGATTCCGGCGGCGGCCTTGATCTCCAGCATCTGGCTCTCCTCATCGAGGAGAAATAGGGAACAGGCGCGGCAATTGATGGACAACTTTAACGTACTGACGATGGAATCCAGCACAGTGTTCAACTCAAGACTGCTAACCACTTGCTTGGCCAGGGTGTAAAGAGTAGAGACCTCGGACAGGCGGTGCTGTGTTTGCCTATATAATTGGGCGTTTTCAATGGCTACAGAGACTTGATCGGCCAGGGTCGAGAGAGTAAAGATGTCGTCTTCATCAAAAGCGTTGAGCTGAGTGCTTTGCACATCCAGCACACCTATGACCTTTCCCTGGGCCTTGATGGGGACGGCCAACTCTGACCTTGCGTCACTCAGTTCTTCCACTAAATAATAGCGAGGGTCCTTAGTTACATCGTTGACCAAAAGGGGTTCGCCTGTTTGAGCCACCCAGCCGGTGATCCCCTGCTGGCCAATCTTGAGCCGGAGCCCCTCGTATGTCCGGCCGGTGTGGCCAGCGCTGGCTCGGAGGACGAGTTCTCCTGCATCAGCGTCTACCAAAAGAATATTGGCATAGTAATAAACGAAAACATCAACTAGAGAGTCAACCACCCGATGCAACAACTCATCCTGGTCCAGTGTCGAAGCGATATGCCGCCCTACTGCGCCAATGGCTTTGAGCTGGGCCACCCTTTTCCGTTCGCTCTCGTACAGCCAGGCGTTCTCAACAGCGATGGCCGCCTGGTTGGCCATGGTTTGGCATAGGCGAGTCTCCCTATGGTCAAACTGTCGCTCCCAGCGACTTTCCAACAGATCAAGGAAACCGATAATCCTATCTCTTGTCATCAAGGGTACTATCAGGGACGTTTTCCCACCCAATTCCAACAGGCGTGCCTTGTCACCCTCACCCGTGTAAGGGTCATTGACACTGATGCTCAGCGGTTGGCGGGTGCGTAGCACTCCGATGGTAATGTAGCAATCCGATATAGAATAGGTCTCGCCGAGACGAGAGATTCGCTCCTGCCTTGTAGCCTCAGGTCCAGTACGGTGGGCCAGGATGGTGGCTGTTTGGGTCTCTGGGTTCCAATCCCAAATATAGACACTGGTGGCATCAACGACCCGAGCTACTCGTTTGGCCAGGTTGCGCAACACTTCCTCAACTTCCAGGCTGGATGATGTGGCGACGCTGGCTTGAAAGAGACTTGATAGTTCCTTTACTCTCTGTTGGGTCTGAGCGTAGAGACGGGCGTTCTCAATGACCAAAGCAGCTTGAGAGGCAATGGCAGCCAAGAGGCGCTTATGCCCCTCATCGAAGGCGTGGGGCTGATAGCTCTGCACGGAGATGGCACCAATGACATAGTCCTTGACCATAAGGGGCACTCCCAGCCAGGACTTGCTGTGTCCTTCACCAGTCACCATGGCTTCGGCCGGGAGATTATCCTTCTCTTCCTCCAGGTTGTGTATCAGGAGGGGCCGCCGCGAGCGAACGATCCAACCTGTCAGGCCACCTTCCTTAAGAGGCCGGCCAAATCTCTCAAAACGCCCTCCTTCGTCAACAAACAGCTCAAAGTTCAATTCTTCTTTCTGCTCATCATAAAGAGCGACAAAAAAGGTGGAGATTTTCATTACTCGCCCCACCTGCTCATAGATAAGTTCGAGTGCCTCATTTAAATCCAGAGTAGAGGCTGTAGCTATACTAATATCGTGGAGAATAGCCGTTTCTTCAGCACGGCGTTCAACCTCCTGATACAACCGAATTTTCTCAAAGGCTGTCCCCATTTGATTGCTGACACAAGTGAGAAACGTCACATCCTCAAGGGCAAACTGGCGAGGAGAGTGGCTGGCCACGATCATCATACCAAGCAATGCTTCCCTCAGGCTGAGAGGCACCCCGACGAGAGCCTGGTGTTCCTTACCCACCAAATCACTGAGCCCGGGTTCCATGGCAATGTCCTCGACTACAATAGGGCCCCCTTTTTGAACCACTCGCCCGAATAGGCCACCCTGGTTGCTTTGCGATTCTCTGATCCGTTGGGTAAACTTTGGTGAAAGGCCACTATGGGCAACGAGACGCAATTCCTTCGTCTCTTCATCCAACACGAAAATACCCCCCGCATCCGTTTCTGTCACTTTTAGCACCGTGGCCAGGGCGTTATTAAGGATCTCCTCCAGGTCAGCGGAGCGATTCACTAAGGCGGCGATGGCATCAAGGGCAATGAGTTCCTCATCGCGCGATGGTTTCCGTTCAACAATGCCGCTTAAATTGCTGGACACCGGTGTCGGTTGGCTCATATCCGATCTATTCCTTAAGCAGCCAATCCCAGTAGCGAAGGGTGATAGCCAGGCTGATGCTTGTACCTATAGCCAATGGCAGGTAGTAAGTGAGCAAATAGAACAAATCGTTATTCAGCAAGGCTGGCACCTGCTCGGAGGCCAGCAGCACGCTGGTTTTCAGAAAATAGGCTATCAGTGACACCACCAGGAATATGACAGTAACGTAAAATCCCCGATAGTAACCTCGCAACTTGGTTACCGCTCCCAGCTTCTGGCTGAGCCTGGCCATAATCAAGGTAATATAGATAGCGGACATCAAACCCGCAGAGCCCAATACAGCAGCTACGATGTTCAAGCCCGGCCTCCTGTCATCAAGTTCAAAAGGTGATAACCGACGATGGCAGTAGCCACTCCTCCGGCGAAGAAAAAGATATCTCCAAGCAGGTCTCCCACAAAGTTGCCAGTGAATAAAAAACCGTATCTGAGTGTACCGAGCAGAAACAGGACCAGGGGGAGGAGGAAAAGTTGATAGTGAGACTTCTGATGGGCTTTCCTTTCATAGAATCTAGCTATTAGGAAGAGGAAAAAGAGGAGTATGACGATAATTACCCACGAGTAGATCATTAGAAACAGATTGATACCTATCATGAAGGGTCGTTTCTCCTATTTCTCTGGCCATCCAATTGTCTCTTCACCTTTTGACAAAAGCCTCGACGAAGGACTCGGCCATGCGACGGGGGCTGCCACTCATAATACCTTCCTGTCCTTCGAATTTGGCCTGGACTTTGATGCCCTGGGACGTGATCTCATACTGTCTGATATCCTTGGCATGGTCACTGCCTCGGAGCTTGAGGACGAGGAGTGCCCTATGTATGGCACTTTCGATTTCCACGTATCTCATGAGGATGTAAGAGTCAGCGATGAAGGCAACGTTTTCATCATCAATCTCGGCTCCCCCTAACAGGGTGGGGCTTTCTCTAGTCAAGACACTGGTCAGACCCTCGCGCTTAAGGGCATTGATAAAGCTGTACTCGATAGCACGTAGCTCAACGGGATCAGAGCTCAGTCTCTGAAAATGAGATAGGCTATCAATCAGGATACGCCGTGCACCCATCTCAGTCACCAGGGTCTCGATCATGCCTCCCACCCTCTCTAAAGCCAGCTTGGTCACTTCAGGGCTGGTCATGATGATTTTGAGCTTACCCTCTTGCTCGAGCTTCTTCAAGTCCCAACCGAAAGTGGTTGCATCTCGATAGTATTGCTGTGGGAATTCCTCAAAGGTGATGATCAAGCCTGGTTCATTGTACCGGGTGATGCCATTGTAGATGAATTGCATACACAATGTGGTTTTACCTGTACCAGTGGCTCCCTCGATCAAGTTGGCCGTCTGGGGTAAAAATCCACCATGGAGCATCTCGTCCAACCCCTTGATACCCGTCCTTACCCTTTGCTGCATGTTAGCTCCTCCTTTAGACAATGGGCTAGCATCTTAAACATCACACCATCGTGACCATTCGAGTTCACGCTGCCAAGACGCTACAGTGTTTCCTCAGCGCATACCACGAATGATGTGATAGACTGCCTTCACGCGGAAGTGACGATCCTCACAGGCTAATATGAATTTGTCCACCAGTCGGCGCATCTCCTCATCTGAGGCCAGAGAATAGACCGGAAGGTCGTCAACGAGTTGCATCACCATCACGCCGCTTTCGACCAGTTGTTTCAACTCCGATTGGACTGCGGCGGTGTTACGACCAGCATACTTGGCAATGTTTTCCACAGAGTCAGTTGTGTTCGGGTTCTCGTAGAAGAACCTGACCAGGTCCCACTTGATGAACGAATTGACTTTAGTCTTAATGAAATCGAGAAGCCGGGCATCCATATCATCCATAAGTTTAGCCGTAAAGTCATCACTTTGTATGGCCAAAGTCTTCGCCTCCTTTCGCCGTCAGAAAGAATCCTCTCTTTCATCTTTTGCGGCGTTTCTTTTTGCGCCTCTTCTGTTGTCTGTCCCCGGTTGCGCCCGCTGGCTGAGGAGTCATTTTTTGAGCTGAGACACGGTCGGCTCGTCCATGACAATGCTTATATTTCTTGCCGCTGCCACAAGGGCAAGGATCGTTGCGGCCAACTTTCTTATCAACTGCCTTGACCGGGCGCCGCGTTTCCCCTCCCCCCAAGTTGGTGCGCATTTCACGCACGGGCCGCGGTCGCTGAATTCTGATCTCAACTGGCCGGAAGATGCGATTGACGATGTCGTGCTGGATGGTTACCAGGAGGTCTTGATACATCTCATGGGCCTCTTTCTTGTAGGCCACCAGAGGGTCTTGCTGCCCATAGGCCCTCAGGCCAATGCCCTCCCGTAGATTGTCCAGGTCGGTAAGGTGGCGGACCCAAAGGCTGTCAATCACTTGCAGCATGACCTGGCGGTCGTGCTGCAGGGCTAGAACCTGGCCGAAAGCCTCTTGCACCCTCTGACTGGTATCCCTGTCCAGCACAGATAGGGGTTTTGCTTTGATCTCTTCCCACACTTGGCTGTCAAGGTGATGCTCCAGGTTTTGATAGAGAAGGTTATACAGCCCCCTTGGGTCAGCTTCTGCCAGCTCAGCTAGGCGGAGCCCTGTCCGTTGGGCCTGGCGGAAGGACTCGCGGCCCAGAGAGGCTTCCAGGCCGTTGTAGCTCTGTTCCGACTGCTCCAGCAACTGCGCTTCTATTTCCTCCGGTCGCTTTTGTTCCCAAGCGGCTATCGTCGCAGACTGGGAAGCCGGCAAAGGTAAAATCGCCTTCACAGCCATGTACAGCCCGGTCAGGTCCCACTCGTCGCGGTAGTTGCCAGAGGTAAAAAGGGAAACGAGTCCGCTGAACTCTTCACCAACCATACGCATGATGATAGGCTTCAGAGCTAGCTCACTCAGGATCTGCCGCCGCTGTTCGTAGATGACTTCCCGCTGCTTGTTGACCACATCGTCGTATTCCAGCACGTGCTTGCGGATGTCAAAGTTATGGCCTTCGACTTTGATCTGGGCGTTCTCGATGCTTTTGGAGACCAGGTTGTGTTCGATGGGGATGTCATCTTCCACCCCCAGACGTTCCATCAGATTGGCCACGGCGTAACCACCGAAGCGACGCATCAGGTCATCTTCCAGCGATAGGTAGAAGCGGGAGGAGCCCGGATCGCCCTGACGGCCAGAGCGGCCGCGCAACTGGTTGTCAATGCGGCGGGCCTCATGGCGCTCGGTGCCCAGAATGTGCAGCCCTCCCAGAGCCAGGACTTTCTCCTTGTCTCGCTGGCAGAGTTCTGTCGCTTCGGTCAGAGCCTGGCCCCACTCCTCGGCTGAGACGGTGGTCAAGTCCACTCCCTTGCGACGCAGTTCGTCGCGGGCCAGGCCCTCCGGGTTGCCGCCCAAAAGGATGTCCACCCCACGCCCGGCCATGTTGGTGGCAATGGTCACCGCCCCCGGTCGGCCAGCCTGGGCAATGATGGTGGCCTCTTTCTCATGACGCTTGGCGTTGAGCACCTGATGGGAGATGCCCCGGCGGCGCAACATCTCCGACAGCATCTCAGAACGTTCTATGGAGATGGTGCCCACCAACACAGGCCGGCCCTGCTTGTGCAGTTCCTCCATCTCCTGTCCCACGGCTCTGAACTTGGCTGCCTCACTCTTGTAGACCACGTCAGGGTGACCAGTGCGGATCAGGGGCTTGTTAGTGGGGATGACCATCACGTCCAGATTGTAGATTTTGTGGAACTCCTCAGCTTCGGTGGCGGCTGTGCCCGTCATGCCAGCCAGCTTGCGGTACATGCGGAAATAGTTCTGGAAAGTGATAGTGGCCAAAGTCAGGCTCTCGCGCTGAACGCGCACGCCCTCCTTGGCCTCGATAGCCTGATGCAACCCTTCGGAATAGCGCCGTCCGTGCATCAAGCGGCCAGTGAACTCATCTACGATAATGACTTGGTGATCCCGGACGATGTAATCGCGATCACGCTTGAAGAGGACGTAGGCGCGGAGGGCGTTGTCCAGATAGGGGGTCAGTCCAAAATTCTCCGGCGAGTACAGGTTGTCAATCCCCAACCATTTTTCGATATTGGCGATGCCCTCTTCGGTCAGGGTCGCCACCCGTGCTTTCTCGTCCACGACGTAGTCGCCGCTCCCGTCCTCCTCGCTGCCACGATGCAGGCGGGGCACCAGGCGGGCGAAGGTTTCATAGTACTCGGCCGATTCCTCGGCCTGGCCAGAGATAATGAGGGGGGTGCGGGCCTCGTCAATGAGGATGTTGTCCACCTCGTCAACGATAGCGTAATGGAGTTCCCGCTCGACACACTGGGAAAGGTCCCGCACCATGTTATCCCGCAGGTAGTCGAAACCGAACTCGTTGTTAGTACCATAGGTCACATCGGCGGCATAGGCTTCACGACGCCTGATCGGCCTCAGGTATTGGAAGCGGTCGTCGGTGGCCAGATAGTCGGGGGCGAAGAGGAAAGAGCCCAGGTCGGGGTTGGCTGCCGCCGACTGGATGACTCCTACCGAGAGGCCTAGCAAGTGATAGATAGGGCCCATCCACTGGGTATCGCGTTTGGCCAGGTAATCGTTGACCGTCACCAGGTGAGCGCCACGACCGGTGAGAGCGTTGAGGTAGATGGGCAAAGTAGCTACCAGAGTTTTGCCTTCCCCGGTTTTCATCTCTGCGACCTTGCCCTGATGGAGAACAATACCGCCCAGGAGCTGGACGTCAAAGTGGCGCATGCCAGTGGTGCGTTTGGAGGCCTCCCGCACAGCGGCGAAAGCGCGGGGGAGGAATCCCTCCAGAAGCTCTTCCTCGGCCTTCCTGACTTCGGCCTCTATCTTCTCAACTTCTACTCTAATCCGTTCACGATGGTAGAAATCCGTCTCTTCGGCCAGCTCACGCTGTTTCTCCTGTAGCCGGGATTTGAGCTCAACGGTGGCCTCGGCTATCTGGGCCTTGAACTGAGCAGTTAAAGCTCGCAACTCCTCGTTGGACAGCTTTTCAAACTCTGGCTCCAGGGTGTTGATCTCTTCCACGATAGGCCACAGTCTATTCAGTTCCTTTTCGTTGGGATCGCCAACGACTTTGGTCAGAATACTTTTAAACATGACTGTCTTCTCCTGCACATTATACCACAAATCACCCAATTTATAAAAAGAAGGGGGCAACGGCTACCGGTTGGGGACAGGGCATTGAGCCACCCATCCACAATAATACACCGCCCGCCGCGCCAGCCTGCATCAAATGTTTTGGCATCGGGGCGGGAACTATGGTATAATTGGGTCGATTAAATAAAAGGGAACCTGGGCTACCAACAGGTTGCCAGCCCACGAGGAGGCAAGCAGTGAAACGAGGCTCGCGTAAGTCACAGGCCAGATCCCGCCAAATTGTTTTTTGGGTTCTCAGTCTGATCGTTGCCTTGAGTATGGTCTTATTCATCATCCCCCTGCCGACGCCCCCCCCGGCCCCCCCCCCCCCACGGGGGGGGGG
>SOHZ01000406.1 GCA_004377365.1 Anaerolineales bacterium
TAATGTGTAGCCACCTGCCTGATATGCCGATCAACCGAGTTTCAAACTATGCCGGCACACCAACACGAACATCGCCACTCAGCATGAAAATCACACAGTTCTTCTTAACCAAGTACTCATGAACCATCCCGCATCGGAACACTTTGTAGACATCGACTTGTTGATTGAATGCTTGGTAGTCTGGTCCCATCAAGTTGAAGAACACATTAAACCGGCTTTTATCAGTACCCTTTTTAAAACTCCCCGTGTGGATCCCGCCCATGAACTCAGTGTAGCAAAGTAGGCCAAGCGCACATAGAAAATTGGCGCCACCTTTGTAAGTCTTCTGAGCCTCGCCTGGTATTTCGATGTCTGACTTGGCAAGAGCAATCTCTCGTTCGATGTCCGAGAAGATAAACCCGAACACATAATCATCAAAGAATCTTTTAACTTCCTGTTTGCTCATATTAGGGCCTCCACAAATGACACTTAACGGGGCGGCGGTTGGCAAAGTCCCGCCCACACTTCATCGCGCTTCATCGCTAACGTCCCCAACAGTGGCTTCTGCCCATTCCAGTGCTTCCGCTTCACGCTCTTCGTCCTGGGCCATTTCTTTGTAGGCGGCTTCCAACTCTTGACACATCACGTTAGGCGTAGGCTTTCTCCGGCATCTCAATGCAAGTCAGCCAAATCTCATACATCGCGGCGGATATCCTCGAACCGCACTACATCACCGCTGTCAGCTTGCTCGACGGCACGCCGGAAGGCTGCCTCAAAGCCGGGGATGCTCAACAATTCAGCGGTCGCCTGGTTCTCCTCACGTTCTTGCAGATAGGCCAAAAAGTCGTTAGCCACTCGCAGTCGCTCAGGCGATAGGCTGCGCAGACGACGTTCAGCTTCGGTCAGTATCGCACCCGTGTTCACCGCTTGTCTTTCTCCCATCGCAATCACCTCCGCTTTAATTATTCGGGATCTGTCTCTCCCATCAAGGCGTTGCCGTGCAGGTTCAGTATTTACCATTATATCACACCTGCTCCGAGTTTTCAATACTTTTAGCGAGAAACCGAAAGGAGCAGGCTCTGGCCCTCGAATTGAACTAAAAACCGCCGAAAAAGTGTCCAATCTCAGGGGTTCACTTCACCAGGCTAACATCCTCATTACAAAATGGCCCTGCCGACAGATGAGCCAGCGAGGGGGTGGCCGACACGGAGCGAACTTTGCGAAAAATGGCTATTCTTCATCGCTGGATTGCGTGCTAATTTCTACCTGACGGAGATACACAGCAACAGGGGGTAGGGAGTTGGATCACAGCCTTGATGGACACCGACTGCGTGACAGAGGAGACTTCTTCGAGTAGGCACTAGGTGGATTCAGAGGAGGGCGAGTTGGTATGACCCAATACTGATTCTATCCTTTTCACGAGCTCAAAGCCGGCAAAAGGTTTCGCCAGATAGTCGTTCGCACCCAGGTCCAACCCCTTCACTCTCGAGCCACGATTTCCCTTGGCCGAAAGTATAAGGATGGGGACATCAGAAATCTCCCGGATGCGGCGACAGGTTTCCCAGCCGTCCATCCTTGGCATCATGATGTCAAGGACAACTAGGTGTGGCTTGACTTTGTATAACTGTTCCAGGCCCTCTATGCCGTTTCTGGCCTCAAACACCTTGTAGCCTGCTCTGGATAGGCGCAACTTGATAAAGCGTCGCAAATCCGGCTCGTCGTCTATAACTAGGATCTTCTGACCAAGCTGGCTCGGATCACTTCTGATATTGTCTCTCTCGGATTCTTTCACCTGTTTCAGACTCTCCAGTCTATTGCATAACTCCTTGTAGCATCTCCCGACGAAGCTATTCCAGGTAGCTGAACTAGACATAAGCCATGATTTCACCTGTCCCACAAGGGTGAATATTGGTTCGGGAAAAAGTTCTTCCCCTATACTCCTCCTTCGCTCACCCTCACCAGGATGAACATGGATTTGCCACTGCGGTCAAGGATCATCTCTTCCACCTGACTGACCTTGCCCATCTCAACTACCAACCTGTCGAAGGCCTGACGACGATGGAAGACAGTCTCGCCCGGGCTATGGAAGATGTAGATGTTGTCAGCATTTGGCATCAAGTTCATGAGGCGCTCCTCGAAAGACTCATCCGCCTCCCATTCGTAACCAAAGATCTCGATAGGATTGACAGCTCCCAAAGTCAGAAATTGAACCGTGGCATCAATACCCCAATCCATGGCCAGCGGCGAGCTGATGCCTTGACCTTGCAAATAACGAGCCAGTTCGTAGCTGGCGTCTGAGTGGGCAGCGTAGCCACCACTGCGGGTCAGAGCCTGGTGATAGCTGAGGTCCACCTGGAGGTCGCTGACCGCCAAAACCGTCACGGCCAGGAACACCACCAGGTCAGGAATGAACCGGCGGATACGGTTGCCCTTTTGCCCTGCACTGAGTAGGATGGCGTGGCGGACCAAGAGATCCAAAGCTACGGCAATAGACATGGGCAGGAACGGCACCAGGATGGCGTAATGCGTGAGCCACAGAGCCGAGACGGTGAAGCAGCTCTCCAGCACCATGAAAGCCAGCATCAGGAAGGGAAAAGCCACCCGACGCCATTCGCGCCTGGCTTTCAGGAGGATGACCGAGATGCAAGCCAGCCCCGCGCCGACGAAGAAGAAGGGATAAAAATCGTTGGTGAAAACGCCACCCAAGTACCAGAGGTGACCGCCGTTCAATACCACCTTGAACTGTTCCAGGCGGGTGGCCAGATTTTCGGTGAAAGCTAGATTGGAAGCGCCATAGTAAGTAGAAGTCAGGTTGCCAGTCAGGGTCAGGAAGGTTCCCTTTGTTTGAATGTTATAGATGATAAGCGGAAAGATACCCAACAGAAAACAAAGCAGGGCTATGGCCAGTTGCCTGTAAGCCAACCTCCCTGGTATGGGCCACAGACGGAAACCCTTTCGTAAGCTAGACACTTTCAGAACAAAGAAAGTCGCTCCCAGCGCCACAATGACCCACAGGAAAAGCAGCTTGGCATAAAGTCCCAGCCCGAAAAGATAGGCACCCAAATACAGATAATGAGCTTGCCCCCTCCGATACCAGCGCAGCCAACAAAGCAGGCCGGCCATGGCAATGGTGGCCGTAATGGAGGTAACAAAGACCCCTTGACGGCTCCAGAAGATGAAAGAAGGGTTGATAGCTAAAAGCAGACAAGTAATGAGCGCTGTTCTCCTGTTAAACAACTGATGGGCCAGGAGATAGGTCAGAAGAAAGGTCAGGATGGCAAAGACGATGGGCATCAAACGCAAGGCGAAAACACTGCTGCCCAAAAGGGCGAAGAAAGGGAGAAGCAAGTAGATGTTGAGAGCACCGATGTAATCTGTGACCATGAGAGGAAATACCCTCCCCATGATCCGAATCCCTGAACCGCGAAAGGTTTCAACCGGCTGTCCCATGATCAGTTGCATGGCTGGCACTCCGGCCTCCCTGGCCTCATCGTAGTGCAGGCCTGGCAACTCTATCTGATACAAGCAGAGGGCCAGGAAAACGACCAGCCCCAGGGCGATGAGCACCGACTGGCAATAAGTCTCGATCCGAGTGAGGAACCCTTCAGTCATCTGGTAACCTGTACCGCCTGTGCCGCAATCACCACTGGCGCGGTGCAGGAGTGGCGCAACAGTGGCGGATGATCCTTGGGAGCGATGGCTAACGCCTCAAAAGTGCCACGCTCTCGATGTGATAAGTCTGAGGGAACATGTCTAGGGGCTGCACTTCGACCAGTTGATACCCGGCCTGGACAAGCCGGCGAGTATCGCGGGCCAGGGTAGCCGGGTCACAAGAGACGTAGACAATCTTGGCCGGGGCCAGTCTGGCCAGGACTGTCAGCACTTCTGAAGCGCACCCCTGACGCGGCGGGTCGAGGACAGCCAGGTCAATGGGAACCCCTATGGAAGGCAAGACCTCCTCCACCCTCCCCTCAACGAATTCAACGTTATCGGCCAGGCCAGCGTTGAAGCGGGCGTCGGCCACGGCGATGGGGCTCTCCTCCACGCCAATGACCTGCCCCACTTCACTGGCCAGGCTTAGTCCAAAGACCCCCACCCCGCAATAGGCATCTAGCAACACCTCGCTGCCCGTGGGAGCCAGGTAGTCTCTCACCAGGTGTACCAATTCCTCCGCCTGGGGGGTGTTGATCTGAAAGAAGGAGCTGGCTGAGATGCGGTACTCGTGCCCGGCCAAAATCTCGCTGATGTACTCCTGGCCGATGAGCGTGGCCGTTCTGCCATCGCTCAACAAGAAGACACAGGAGACAGGCAGATCCACTTCCAACTCGAAAGGCTCATCCTCGTGGGTCTCAAAGACGGCCATCTTCTGGCCGGTGTTGACCCCACAGCGAAGCGAAAGGCGCTCGAGTTCTGGCATCTCCAGGTCCAGAGCGCCGAACACTTCGTCGAGCAAGGGGTGCATGATGTAACATTCCTCGATGGGCACCACCCGCTGGCGCTCGGCCTCTATGAAGCCCAACCGTCCATGCTCGTCCAGGGCGAACTGGACATGGTTGCGGTAGTACCAGGGTTCAGGGCTTCCTATCGTTGGTTTGACCAGCACACTCTCAAAGCGGCCGATGCGCTCCAGTTGATCTTGAACGATACGCTGTTTGAACTCTAACTGGGCCTCATAAGCGATGTGCTGCCAGTGGCAACCGCCACAGCCAACCGCCGCAGCAGCGGCGTGGCTTCCGAAGTGAGGGCAGGGGGGGAGCACGCGCTGCGTCGAAGGGGAGAGCACGTCCACCAGCCGTCCTCGGGCATAGCGCCCCTTGTCCTCAACAATTGCAACCAACACTTCCTCGCCAGGGATAACATAAGGCACAAAGACCACCTTCCCCTCGTGCCGTCCCAGGGCTGCGCCCCCGTGGGCCATATCAGTTAGATGTAGTTCTATATGACCTCGAATGACTCTAGGTCCTTTCGTCTGGAAAAAGTGTCACAATTATAGCCTATTTCCCCTGTAATGACAAGCCGGCATATTAGCGTCTCGTCCCCAGACCACTCACATTCGCTACCTACGGGTTCTCTGTTCCTAAAAGGGCCTCCCTCTCCTCCGGCGTGAGAAAGGCGACCTCTACCGCATTCTCCTGCAACCGACGCAGTTCCGCCGGAGTCAGTCCCAGCTCCCTTTCAGCCACTGCGTACTCGTGGGCCAGGTCAATGTTGCTGATGCCGGGGCCGTCGGTGTTCAAGGTGACCAGCAAGCCCCGCTGCAGGAAGATGGGCAAAGGGTGGTCTGCGTAGCTGGGCACGGTACTGGTCTGCACGTTACTGGTCAGGCAGCTCTCGATGCCAATGCTGCGCTCGGCCAGCAGGTCCATGGTCGCCTCATCATCCGCCGCCCGCACGGCGTGCCCCAGCCGTTCTGCCCCCAGGTCCAGTACTGCCTGTCGCACACTCTCTGGCCCGGCCGACTCCCCCGCGTGGACAGTGACGTGCAAGCCCGCCTCCCGTGCCCGGCGGAAGTGGTCTACAAACAACTCGCCTGGAAAGTTGGCCTCGTCTCCTGCCAGGTCCACCGCCACCACACCACGGTCGCGGCAGTGGATCGCCGCCTCCAGCTCTTGCCAGCAGGGTTCTGGCCCATAGGTACGGGACATGATGCCGATCAGCTTGGCCTGCACAGACAGGGCCTCCAGAGCCTCGGTCAACCCGTCGCACACCGCCTCGGCGACGCCGATAGGGTCCAGGCCATGTTTCTGGGCCATGAAGAAAGGGCTGAAGCGGAGCTCAACGTAGTCAATCCCCTCCCGGGCAGCGTCCTCTACATTCTCGTAGACAATGCGGCGGACGGCGTCGTAATTGACCATTGCCTGCTGGAACCATTCGAACTTGGCAATAAAGGTCATCACATCAGAGACAGGCCCGTCCACTTGCACGTGGGGACGCAGCTCTTCCACCGTCCAGCCGGGCAGATGCAACCCGTGCTGGTGACACAGGGCGATAATCGTCTCCAGCCTGACGTTGCCGTCGAGATGGCGGTGCAGTTCTACCAATGGGTATCCGTTGCGCATCTTGCATCTCCTTTATGTATTATTTGGTTGAAATGTGGGTTATCCGATTCTATCAATGGGTATCCATGGCGCATCTTGCATCTCCCTCGGCCGCTGAGTGACTATTCGTCCTTCTTGGATAGACGGGCTTTCCGTGCTTCCAGGTCCGAGTTGACGGTGCTTTCTTTCTTTGCCGGAGGCGATGCTACCAGGCGACCCTCTGGCTTCACCGGCCCGGGGGCCGAATCGTCCTGGGCCTGTTTTACGGCTCCCGCTGCTACCCGTTGCCGGATCTCGTCAAGCTCTGCTTCCAACATCTCCAGCCGAGATTCCAGGCGGTCGGCTTCTTTCAGCCGTCTTTCCATACGGACACGCAATTTCTCAGCTTTACGCTCCTGCTTCTGCTGTTGGGCTAGGGCCTCCCGTGCCTTGGCCTCGTCCCCGGCCTGCAGGGCCGCCTCAGCCTTTTGCGCCCAGGTCCGCGCCTGCTCGTCAGCGACTGCAATCTGGTCGGCCAATCCTTTCTGGTGATCCGCCGCCTTTGCCAGGGCCTCCCTGGCCCGGGCTAGCTCGCGTTCCCCATCACGGATTGAGCGCTGGCGGTCGGTGGGACCATCAACCGACCGACCGAGCAAACTGCCGACGCTGGCCCGAACGAGGAGGCTGATACGTTCCATCAGTTTCATCAGGGTCCCCTTTCAATCACACCTGTTTTCTCACCGCACACGCCATCAACTCAGATTATATCATTGGCTGCTGCGGGTGTCAATGTAAGTAAAGAATTTGACAGATCCTGCACTTTCGGGTATCATTACTTTGTAAACTGAGAGTGTCGAGGGCAACTAACTCGCCTAAAACCGTGGTCAGTTGCTGCATCTGGGCCGCTAGCTCAATTTGGCAGAGCAGGTGACTCTTAATCACTCGGTTCGGGGTTCGAGTCCCTGGCGGCTCACCAAAATCCATTCCATCAAAGAGCCACCCTAAAAGGGTGGCTCTTTCTCTTTGGACTCAAGCCCGTCACCCGTATCCCGACTGCATTCTTCGACCCAGGCAAATTTCTGCCTTAACTTCTTGGGATAAAAGCGTTCCAGGACATCGTACTCCACTTGCTGTCCCCACTGATAATAGACACGTGGGTCTATGTAAGACTTTAAGCTGGTGCCCAGGTTCCAAGTGCGCGTTTGGGTGGCGATAGCCATTTGTGCTTGGAGCTTGCTGCCAGCATCCTTTGCCTTTTGCAGTCTCTCTTTGGCGGTTTCTATCCTGCGCTTCGCTCGTCCGATCTTCTTCTCATAAGAGGCTTTCAATCTCTTTCGCTTTGCAGCCGAAGCACTTGCCTTTTTCTCACGGGCCTCCTGCCGGAGGGTTTTGAGAGCCTCGGTATGCTCTTTAACCTGCAACCGGTATCGTTGCACGCGTTCTTCCGCCTTCCGCTGCCGCTCTTTGAACTTCTCTCGTCTGGCAGGCCAGTTCGGGGAAGCGGTCTTTGTGTGGTTGCAAAGTATGGCAGCCTCCAAATTAGCTAGAGTGGCAGCTTTCCGCTTCCCGTACTCTGGATCGCTAGCCTTGACATTGGCGGCCTTCAAGCTGCTTCCAACGATTTCTGTAGCGTGATGGGTTCTGAACACCTTGGCCGTTAGTCCGGGGAGAATCTCTGAAAGGTAGGCGTTGACGTCACGGCTGCCTATATCCGGGAACAGTTGAGGTTTATCGCGCGTCGGATGTTTCTTCTTATTGCTCCTGTTGGCCGAGTTCGGCGGCCGGGCTGCACGCGCAAGTTCCGCCAGGTTATGCCGTACGACTTCGGGGAGCTCCAGCTTCTTGTGCCAACGGACAAAATCCTTTCCATAGAATTTGAACTCGGCGACGCCATCAGGGTGCAGAGTGACATGTTCGGGGCGCAAGGTGGTCGCGCCCACCGTATCGGCTTCGTCGGGGTCCTTTTCGTCGCCTACACGCAGGCATAGCGCGTCAATCAGATAGCAGGCCGTGGCGATCATTCTCCTCTTGGGGTCCGGATCTCTCAGGCCTTGTTCGATGTGGGCACGAACCCATTCCAGTTCTGCATGTAACTCTGCCGCTTTGTCAAACTTTTGGGCTTCTCGCTCCTGTTTGACCGGCGCGGTGTCACTTAGCCACACGTACTTCATCTTTCCTGATAGTCTGTCTTTCCAGCGTGCAACCCATAAGGCATCCGGGTCCCAGATGATCTCTTGCCAGTCACCGGGCGGTCTGGGCGCATCGGGGCTTAGGTTCAAGATGATATCTCTCTGTGTTGCACCTTCCTTCCACTGGCCGCGAAGCGGGTGCTTGCCTCTGCCCATGAATATTCCGCTGGGCTCCACAGTATAGTTGGCAAGCTCGACGCGTTCACCATCCACCGTTGCATGACCATATGTCTCCCGCAGTTTTTCTCGCTGGGCCTTTCGCGCTGCTGCTTGGGCTTTCCGCTCCTCTTTAGTCAAGCGTGTCTTTGCCTCACGCTCAACCAGGACGACATCAACCACGGGTGCAAAATCCACCTCCTCGACTGAGAGAGCGGGTGTGACACCCATCGCCTCGCTAAAGTCGCGTAGAAAGTTCCGGACGAATACAGGATCTTCTACATAAGGCGTGCCTTGTTTCTTAGCCCATGCTAGCGCCATCTCCTCCTGTTTTGGATTCAACTTTACGGATTCTCCACGAACCATGATAACAAGACCATGGGGAGAGGGGAGCTCGGGTACCAATACACCATTGTGGACAAGCTGTTTCACTATAGGGTCATCCTCCTCTATCTTCAAAAAGTGCTCAAACGTTGTGTTCCGCTTGAGGTAACGGAGAGACCCTGGGGCAAACTGTCACCTCAGGGTCTCTTGAACAAACCCCTTCTCATAACTCTACCTATTTTTGGTGACTCCTTGCAATGGATTTCGTAGAGGGCCTCTGAACCGGGAGATTAATGGAAGTGTGTCGTGTGCCACTGGTCAGAAAGGCCGGGTTATGTTACAATAAGGGTGTTACTGAATAGGCTGGGCTAAAGTTCCTAGCAACTGGGGGTTTTGAACGGAATGGAGCCTGGTTGGCTACAGACTCTCGTGCCCATGGAGACAGTCATGAAGCTCAGAAACCGGCTACCCAAGGACGGACGTGAGCAGGGAGTGCTGGTCACTTTGCTTTCGACTGTCTGTTTTGGGTTGGCACCGATCTTCGGCAAGCTGGCCTACCGGGCGGCGGTGACACCCTTTACCCTTGCTGCGCTGCGTACTGTCATCGCCGCTGCTTTGCTGTGGGCTTTCTATCTCGTATTCTGGCCCCAAGCCATCCCGATTCGCTGGCAGAATCTGTTGGGTTGTATTGGGATGGGTGTGACCAACGGGGTGGGCTCGCTGTTCTACTACACCGGCCTGGCCCGGCTGGACGCTTCACTGGCTCAATTGCTCTGGACTTTCTATCCCATCTGGGTCTTTGTTTTCCTCAGTGCGGCGGGCCACCCCATCTCTCGTCTAGCCCTGCTGCGCCTGGCGTTGGCTTTACTTGGAATCTATCCCCTGACCTACGCAGGTGCCAGGCCAACAGACTGGTTGGGGATCATGCTGATACTCAGTGCCAGCGCTTGCTATGGCTGGCACCTGGTGCTAGGACAATGGACACTGGCTGATCTGGACTCACGCACTGTGACTCTCTATGCACTGAGTGCCATGGCTGCGGTGGTCACTATCGCCCGGGTGGCGGTACAGATGCCATGGACACCCATATCGCTGCAAGGCTGGACGGCTATCCTGCTGCTGGCTTTGATCCCTACTGCCCTGGCCAGGCTATTGGTCTTCGCTGGGCTCCGCCGACTGGGTGGCGTTCAAACCTCGCTGCTAGGGGTAGCGGAGCTACTGGTGGCGCTGCTGCTGGCCTACCTGCTGCTGGACGAGAGGCTCTCTCTCTGGCAGTGGATCGGCGGTGGTTTGCTGGTGGCCAGTGTATTACTCATCGGCCGAGAGAGCAGCCTGGAAGTGAGCTGGGACGAGCTGCTGCGTGATGGCCGCTGGCGAAAGTTGAAGTAGAGAACGTTGTAGCTTACCCTAGCACAGCGTCAATGTCTTCCAGGAGTTCATCGCTTAGGAACGAGCCTTTCTGCAACAGGATGTGCGTGCGATCACTAAGCCGCTTGCGCTCATGGGGCGTGAGAGTCCTGGCCGTGACTACGATGACCGGTATATCCTGTAATTGTTCGTCGGCTTTCAGGGCTTCCAATACCTCGAACCCGTCCAGCTTGGGCATCATCAGGTCTAGCAATATCAGGTCAGGGGATGCCCGGCGCACCACCTCCAGTCCTGCCTCACCGTCATAAGCCTCATCAATTTGATACTCACCATGGGCCTGCAACACGCGGCGAAGCAGCCGCGTCGCATCTGGATCGTCCTCGAGGATGGCGATGCGTTGCACCCGTCGGTCCAGGCGTTCCAGGGAGGCCAGTAAACCCTCTTCCTGAGGCAGTGGTGCAGCCTCGGTCTTGGCAGCCACCTCCACGCTGCGTGCCCAGTCGTCACCCAACAGGAATTTCTCTACAGGGAAGGTATGGCCAGAACAGTCCACTACTACCACATCGTCTGGTTTCACTATGCCCTGGGACACCATCTTAAACAGCGCAGCGAAGGCCACGGCTGCCGCTGGCTCCATGGAGATGCCATCCATCTTGGCCATGACGTGCATGGCACGAAAAGCCTCTTCGTCGCTGACCATCTCAAAGGTGCCGCCATTCTCCAGGATAACACGGCGCAGGAAGGGATAGGCTGGCCCTGGTCGGCCCGTGGCTATCGTAGTAATCAAGGTCTGGGGATTGAGCACAGGCTCCGCTTCCTCCAACTCGGCACGGAATGAGTGCACCATCGGTGCGCAACCTTCCACCTGAACGCAGGCCAGCTTGGGCATATGGGTCACCAGGCCCATGGCCAACAGCTCCTCGAACCCTTTCCAGACGCCTACTGGCCCCATGCCGCCGCTGACGGATTGGATGTACCAGTCTGGGGCGCGCCAGGGGGCGTCTTGGGCGTCTGGCGCTGGCCCCAGTATTTGGCCGAGTTGCTCGGCCAACTCGAAGGCCAGCGTTTTCATGCTCTCCTTAACAGCGATGCTTCTAATTCCGCGGTCGTAGTGGAGGTCCTTGCGCCGGGCGAACTCTGCCGCCACCTGCTTAGTCTGGTCATAAGTGCCAGTGACCTTGACCACTTCGCTACCGTAGAGAGCCACCTCCCGCATCTTTTCCGCCGGCACAGCACTGGTCAAAAAGGCCCACAGTTTGATCCCGGCGTGGGCAGAATAAGCTGAATAGGAGATGGCCACGTTGCCCGTAGAGGCCAGCACCGCCTCGGTGATGCCGTTCTCTTTCATTGCAGAGATGGCCAGGGAAGCCTGACGGTCCTTGAAGGAACCGGTGGGACCCTGCCGTTCGTCCTTGACGTAGATGTGAGGTCGGCCCAGCATCATACATAGATTAGTAGCTGGATAAAGGGGCGTACCTCCCTCGCCCATGGTGATGAGGTGGGCATCGTCGCGCAACGGCAGTAGCTCACGGTAGCGCCACATGGTGAAAGGCCGCCTGGCTAGCTCGGCATCCCACTTCAGACGTACTTCTTCGTAGTCATAACGAGCATCCAACCAGCCTCTTCCACATTCCGGGCAAGCTGACCAGGGCTTTTGGTAAGGCTCACGCCAACCACAATCAGCGCATTCGATGAACAGCTCTCGCATGTCTGTTTTCTCCATCCAAAGGATTGCTCAGCCTGGCGGCTGATTTACAGTTGACCGTCAGTTCTTCCCCCTCTCGCCATTCAGCCTGGCGTATAGATTGTCTGTTCGTGTCAGTTTCATATCCGTTGACGCTCCTCTAAACGTTGCAGGGATTGAAGCAAGTCTTCTTCTAGAATTGGCTTGACCAGGTAATCGGCTGCGCCCAGGCTGAGGCCGCGTGCTTCCTCATCATCAATGATGGTGCAGATGATGACTGGGATTTGATGAGTTTCCCGTGAACTCTTCAGTTCTTCGAGCACTGTCCAACCGTCCTTGCCAGGCAAAAGCGCGTCCAGGATGATGGCATAGGGCGACAACTCTTGGGCCCAGCGTACCGCCTGCTCGCCTTGATTTAACCCCACTACCTTATACCCTTGCTTCTCCAGGTAGCGTTTGTAGATGGAAATCGCGCCCTCGTCGTCCTCCACTGCCAGGATCAGTTTACGGCTGGGATCAACGGTCAGATCTGCCAACTCTAACTCGGCAACTGGCGCTGGGCCGGCGATAGACAGGGTGAAGGTGAAGGTCGAACCGACGCCCGGCTCGCTCTCCACCCAGAGGCGTCCACCTTGCATTTCCACAAAGTGACGGCTAATAGCCAGGCCCAGGCCTGTGCCCCCGGTGCGGCGGGTGGTCGAAGCGTCCACCTGACGGAACTCTTCGAAGATGGTGGCTTGATGTTCTGGAAGGATGCCGATGCCCGTGTCCTCGACGCTGATAGTGATTTGCTCCTCGTCAGCCCAGGCTCGCAAGGTGATCTGCCCCTCTTCAGTGAACTTGGCAGCGTTAGAAAGCAGGTTGAGGATCACCTGGCGCAGCCGGGTGCCATCGGCCCGAACGATGGGTAGATTGGGGGCCACCTCCTGCTCAAGCTCGATGGGCTTATCTCTCACCAGCGCTATCGCGGTAGACATGACCCCACTGATGATCTGCTGCACATCCACCGGCTCGAAAATCAACTCCATCTTGCCAGCTTCGATCTTTGATATGTCCAGAATATCGTTGATCATCCCCAGCAAGTGTTGGCCATTGTTGTAAATGGAAGTCAGATCGTCTCTCTGTTGCTCATTTATAGGGCCGTCTATCCCTTTGAGGATCACGCGGGAGAAACCGATGATGGAGTTAAGAGGGGTGCGCAGTTCGTGGGACATATTGGCCAGGAACTGGGTTTTCAGCCGGTCCATTTCTTTCAACTGTTCAGCCGTCTTTTGTAGCTCCTCGTAGGCGCGGGCATTCTCGATGGCCAGGGCTACCTGGTTGGCCACTGCTTCTACCATAGCAATGTCCTCGGCCGACCAATCTCGCGCCTGATCGGTCTCGTAAAAGTCCAGGGCGCCGATGACCTGGCCACGCACCTTGAGCGGCACGGCCAGGGCTGGCTGCGTCGGAGAAACCTCCAGGATCGCTCCCACTTCTTCAACGGTTCCTTGAAGCGCATCCACCATGTCTGACAAGGCGATGGTATCTCCCCGCTGCACAGCCAGTCCGATCTCTGGTCTCCAGACGGTGCTGGCAGGGGACACGGCGCCCCGCTCGTACATGTACCCGGCTCGCTCCCGGCCAGTTTCCTCCTCCAGAAACTCGCTCCAGGCTTCCTGCAAGTAGCGTCGGTGCAGGAGGGTGATTTCTTCAAGGTTGGCCTTGGTCTCCTGGAACAGGCGGGCGTTTTCGATGCCGTTGGCCACCTGGTCGGCCATTGTCTGGAGCACTGTGATATCTTCGTCGGAGAAAGCGGCGGATTTATCGCTCTGAATGGTCATGGCCCCGATGACTCGTCCCCGGCTGATGAGCGGCAAGGCCATCTCCGAACGCGTTTCCGGTAGCAGTGGGTTTTCGAAGCGTACCGCTTCTTTGCCCACGTCCAGGGCGATGCGGGCTTTGCCGTGGGCCGTGCACCAGCCGATCATTGATGTGCCACCGACCTCTAGCTCGTGACCCATTTTGAGCATCTGGCGGCCTGCTTCCCTGGTGCCAGCACGCAGAACGGCGTACTCTCCGCTCTCGTCGAGGAGAAAAAGGCCTACATAATAAAAGTTGAAACGATCACGGATCAGGTTCACGACATCAGGCAAGAGTTTCGCCGGATCCAGGACGCTCGATGCAGCGCGAGAGACCTCGGCTGCCGTTGCCAGTTGTAACGCGTAGCGGCTTACCACCCTCTGGAGAGCTCTCCGAATCTGCTCTTGCTCTCTCAAGATGACGGCCTCCCGGCCCTCCATGAATCCCTCCAGGAGAGCGTCCGCGTAAACATCGGCTGCCCGAAGCGCTTCGTCCGCCAGATAATCCCGACAGAATTGTCCGAGGGTTGTCCCCAGGCGCAGTATGGCCTGCTCTCCCAGGCCCTCTTCGGCTCGTTTCACCCCTTGTTGTCTGATCCTATCGGCATCGCCAGTTTTCAAAAAGTCCAGAAAGGCATCGGCCTCAGCTTTGGCAATCTGGGGCAAACGGCGCGGAGGCAAAAGAAAGCGATTGGAGAAGGCCGTGGCTTCCAGGACCTTTCGTAGCTGGCTTATCAATGCATCGCGCCGGGCAGCTAATCGCTCTCTGGCCTCCAGCGGGCTGGCTCGATTCTCAGATTCGACCCTCTCTATCTGCTGCTGCGCTTCCAGGACCATTCTCTATTCCCTCCCGTATGGAACTACAACTTGT
>SOHZ01000644.1 GCA_004377365.1 Anaerolineales bacterium
CGGTCCACAGGGATATCCCGTTTATACGCTTGAGCGGCGTCATTGATAATCTCGTAGATTACCTCAAACTCGCTGTCGTCACATTGACAAATCATGACCTTTCTTCTTCTCCTCTTGCTTTGATAGTTGGAACTTTCAATTCATCGCAATGCGGTCACTTGTTCTGTAGTTCCAATGCCTTTGCCTCGGCGAGATCCGGCGCTATTTTCGGATTCTTTTCCCTCCACTGATTCCAAACAGCCACACCTTGTCCAAGAATTTCGAGATGTTCTTCGTATGCCATAAGGATCACCCCCTGTCGGGTGCAATGATTGTTATGTATCACAATCCGGTATTGGCGCTCTCATTAGGCTTCCCGCCCCCCCCCCGGGAAATCAATCACTTTCACGGCCTCTTCACTCTTTCAATGGGCGCAACCTTCACCGGATCCTGATAGGCATGGCAGTAGGCGACGCCCACAGCAGTCACCACAGCACCAAACAGCCGAAGGAATATCGGATCTTCGGGCATAGCGATATCAAACAACGCCAAGAACGCCGGCGGTGCCATCAGTGCTGGCAGCCCCCAGGCCAGAAAGGTCAAAACGACCTTGATCAGAAGTACACGTCTTAACCAGTGTAGTCGCTGTAAAGTTTCCATTCCGTTTCCCTCTACATGTGTCATCCCGATTTCACACAGTGGGCAGTCGGTTGGCAAAGTCGCGCGGCGAATTGGGGCGCAGGGCCGGAGGGGCCGTAGCCGCAAACCCCGTAGCTAGACGCCGTTGCCAGCGTCTAGCGCGGCAATGAGCATTCATCGTTCCTGTGCATTTGTGCAGTGCCATGGCGCAACGAAAGGCATTGTCGCGAATGGTTGTCATGCGCCGTCGCTGATCTCTTCACCTTGGTCTGCTTCACTTGCCCATAAGTAATGACTCACTTCACAGTATTCTTTAAATCCAAGCCGGCGATACATATTAAGCCCCATCGGTGATGAGCGCAGAACACCAATCCGGTAACCCATCGCCCGGGCCTCACGGAGGGGCACCAACGTCATTGCTGACCCAATTCCTTGCCTCCGCGCTTCCGGGATTGTAGCTACGGTGTAGATGCCTGCGACACCTGCACCCAGAAACAGAGTTGAAGTAGTAACAGGCTCTCCCTTCAGCAGACCGACATAGTGGTGTCGCGGCAGATGGTGCCCGAAGCCCAGGCTGGCTTCGATGTCTAGGATAGCCTTGCCCACAAAGTCAGGCATCCCAAAGCCGATGTCGGCGGCGTGGCCAAATTTTTTCAGCGTCTCTACATCGCGGACATGTTCGATCTCTAGACCGTACGGTTGAGGCACATCCTCGTTCAACGCTAGCAAATCAACCGCCATACCAGGCTCTGCTGTGTGGGTCAAACCGTGAGCCTCCAGATGCTCCCCTAGGTTGGTCGGTCGTGTGGATGGACCAGTCCACCAAAGCATGGGCAGTCGGCGTGCCTTGAAGTGTGCTAGAGTTTCGCCGATTCTTGCATCTATGTCGTCTGGCGCAAGTTGGGTGCGGAAGACACCATTGAATCCAGGGTGTGGAATACCACTGGTTAGCCATATCATCTCCGGGTCGTCGTGCAGTTCCACCTGTGGTGAGCGGCCGAAAAACGCCCAAAACTCGCAATAATTGGCCTCGATGGCCGTAACCAGGGCCGGTATTGAGAAATCCCTCAAGATATCGCGCATCCGCTTGTCCCTTTTTCTCGGTCAGGACGATGGCGCACATAACGACTCTGGCATTTGACAGATTCGCGCCAGCCAATGTGGGCGCAGGGCCGGCTGGCCCGCAGCCGCAAATGCCGTAGATAGACGGCGCTGCAAGCGCCTAGGGCAGCCATGGCGTTATTGGCAGAGGCTGGTGATGTGCGCCGCCCAGTGCCCCAGAAAGGTTGTTGGGCTGTGGCCTACTCTGGCAAGACGCCTCGATGGCGAAGCAAGTATGTGCGTCAGTCGTATGTTCGCTGGCGTTCAATCGTTTTTCTTTTCCACAATATGACTGCGAAGCCATTCGGTGAATTCGCGCCGTCCCAGCTCACCACACGCTACTTGCAGGATGACTTGCTCTTGCTCATCCACAGGCGCATCCATCTCAAATCCGTTCAGGATGAGGAAGATTTCCATCGCCGCATGGCCAGTGCGCTTGTTCCCGTCCACGAAAGGATGATTCTTGATGAGGGCGAAACCCAGAGCCGCAGCCTTGTCTACAATCGTGGGATAAAGCTCCTCACCGCCAAACGTCATGCGCGGTTGGGCCAATGCCGACTCCAATGCCCCCAAATCGTGAATACCAGCCGAACCGCCGTAACGTTCGATGAGGCGGCGATGGAGCTCGAGCACTTCGTTGAGGGTGAGATAACGCATCAGGCCAGCCGTTGATATAGTTCAGCATTCTTGTTGAGCACGTAATCCACGGCTCGTTCGAAAGCTTCTTCTGGACGGGTGAGCAATTCCTCAATGCTGACACGTACCAATTCTTCGGGCATAACGCCGAAACGGCTAGCCATCTCTTTCAACTTCAATAGACGATCGTCTGGCAGAGCAATTGTAATTGTAGTCATACTAACCTCCAGGCTTATTGTACCTCCAAATAGACAGGAATGCCAGCAAACAGCACCGGCATTTGCGAAGTGCACGCCAGCGAATGTGGGTGCAGGGCCGGATGGTCCGTAGCCGCAAGTGCCGTAGATAGACGCCGTTGCCAGCGCATAGCGCAGCAATGAGCATTTATCGTTTAGGCGTTTGCGAAAGCCCGCCGAGGACGGGCTTTCGGCGGAGCGACCGAAGGGAGAAAAGCCGCAAGCGCCTTGTTGATAGTCCCGGCGCTATCGCCCAGTCTTTCAAGTCTTCGAGCGTCATCCGGCCCAAGACGTCTCTCCAGACTGAATTGGTCAATGGCTCCCTACGACCTGGCACAATAACGTCATTCCAACCCTCTACAAATAACAATTCACCACCCTGCACCCGCGCCCCGTCGGCCACACGGGCCTTGAAGGAGGCCATCGCCGTACACCACTGCAAGAAGTACTGCTCGTTCCGATCTAGATCCCAGTAACGATAGGCGTCGGCGGTGACGTTGACGTTGCGCGCCAGCGTCGCGACCAACGAATCGATCGTATACCATTCAGGCGAGCCTCTGAGGATGAACCGCCCTCCCTCCGAGAGGTCGGCCAGCAGGTCGTAGATGGCAGGGCCACGGGAGGCGTCGGCCATGTCCCGATGGGACAAGGGGCGGGGGGTGGGGACCAAAGTAAGGGAGCCGTCCGGCGGGGGCAGCCGATCCTCCAGGTACGTTCCGTACTTGCCGGTTATCCGCTGGCAAAGCTCGGCAGCCGTCTGTCCAGCCTGGCTCAGGCGCTCGAAGAACGCACTGGGCACTGCCTCCACGTAGACCCTCTTCCGCGGGGGCCGTGGGGAACGTAAACCTATTCCTACCACGACCGCCTTCATCGGCTGTTTGGCCGACACTATGGAGAGCTCCAGCAGGCTGGTCAGGTTCGCAGCAAAGGCGTTCAGTCGCCGCCGCAGGGACGGGGGCAACTGCTCCACCGCCGGGTCGAGGCTGGGCACCAGGGCCGCGACCTCGGGAACGGGCAGGTCGGCCACCAGTTCGTACTGAGCCATCAAGAACTGGTCGAAAAAGGACGTTACCGGCTGGTGGCGCACGGAGGCCAATGCTTCCAGCAGCCCCCCGACCTTGCCGTCCCGCAACATGGGGATGCGCCTGCCGTGGTGCTCAAAGCCGTACAGAAGGGAGTGCATATTCACCACGGCGTAGACGCTCTCGCGGGGGATGGGCGTGGGGGTCACGTCGGGCAGGAATGTCTCCTTCAAATGCTCAAAGACGACACCGTGCCGGGTGAACCGTTCGGCCAGCCCCTGCACCACGATCCCCATCTTACCGTTGATCTTGGGCAGACCCAATTCCTTGGCCAGGGCAAACACGGTCTCCGGCCGGACCTGGGGCAGGTCTAACAGGTGACAGATGCTCACGCAGTCTGGCTCGCCGGTGGCTACTGTGTAAAAGTGGTGTAGGTCCTCCCATCGCTGGCGCAGGTCGGGGCGTGCCCGCAATGCCTCCAGGATGGCGCCCAGGGCCGACCACGGAAAGACAAAGTGGGAGATAGGCCGAGACCAGGTCTGATTCAACTCCACGTCAAAGACCGATTTAAAGAGGAACTGCAGCCCCCGGAAGTAGCCGTGCATGCCCTCTTCGTAGTGCCCGCGTGGCGTCGAGGCCGGGTCTTTTAATACTTTGTCTACCCGTTCAGCGACGGCCCCTGCTCCTTCCTCCTCGTTGAGCAAGGCCAGCGCTGTGCCGGCCCAGATACGGGCCTGGTCATCAGTCAGGGCGCTCAGCAGGTCAGCCATCAACTGCCTGGCCATCGGCCACAGAGTGTCCCGCTCCACCGCCATGAGCATACTCTGGCTGTCCGCCTTCTGCGCCTGGGCGATCCAGGTGGGCGTGAGCAGCACGTTTTTGCCCTGCCACAGCAGATCATCGACTAGAGTGGCGGCCCGCTCATCTACGAGCAGACCTCGTAAGCGTAGATCCGGTATCTGTTGGGGTACTATCATTGTCACGTCCTCTTTTCCGGTGGCCATTTCGCACAACGGGCCTGCTGTTGGCAAAGCGCGCCACACTCTCGCAAGTCATCTTGCGCACGCCAGGATACTTCGCTGGCAAGCGGTTCTTCTCCCCCAATGAGTGGTGGGTTTGGCCGCAGCCACCAATGGCGCGTTAGGCGATGTAGCGGCAACCAACTTGCCTATTTCCCGGCCTACCTCCTCGAAGGGTGGAGAACAGAGATGCCTCCTCGCCCTACCATGGAGGAGGAAAGTGGTCAAACCCCTTGCCAAAGAACTCTGTTATATCAAAGTAAATGGTTCTCTGAGTGCCATCCGCCAACTTGATATGCATCTCGTCATACTTGCGGCGGCCAGGCTCCAGAAGACCTTGGCCTACTAGCTCCCAATCAATGCCAGGTCGCCCAAACTTCCAAGCAAGGTATCGATACTCAGCCTCCACTCCGAGTGCGTTGTTTGGCACTCCCCGTATGATGACTGCGCGTTCAATCGTGTCGCCAGGACCACCTTCAAAGGTGATGCCTCTACGTTTCTTCCCTTTGAGGAAATCAAGAAATCCCATTTGAGCTGTCCTCCTTTTGACGCTGGTAGGCTCGCTCCGATAAGCCAGCGATTTCGCACGACGGCCCTGGCGTTAATTTCGCGCTGGCGAGTGTGGGCGCAGGGCCGGATAGCCCGTGTAGCCGAAGACCGTAGATAGACGCCGTTGCCAGCACATAGCGCAGCAATAAGAGAGCTATTCCTGGTCCATGGCGTTTTACCTTGGGTCAGCATTCGCCAGGAATACACAATTGCCTAGCGATGGACGGTCTACTGCAACCGGCGGGAGAGGTCGTACCTCAGGACCGCCGAACCGCGCAACCGTAGAGCCTGAGTCAGCTGGCGCACAGGTAATGTCTTCAGAGCATCAATCAGGATCAGTCAAGCAGACAGCCGGCCGCACCTTAGCGGCTGACAAATCGTCGAAAGGAAAAGGCACCAGAACCACTTTACCCCTCGTCATAGAATGGCTTCCCGTCAGTCAAGGTGTAGATGTCTTCCGCCGGGTCTTTTAGGAAATGAAAAGCTGGATTGCTCACCGCCGCTTGGAGCCATTCGCTTTCATCAATATCTGCTTCTTCGGGAAACAGGAGAATGGCTCGAATACGGCGAGGACCGAGGATGGTTAACGGTTCATCCAGGTGCAATTGGCCTTGCTCATCAACCGTTCCTGTCACCTCGATAGCCTTCATTGCGATGTCCATAGTTCCCTCCTGTAAGTTGATTCTAGAATACAGGCTAGAAATTCGCGCCGGTGAATGTGGGCGCAGGGCCGGATGGCCTGTAGCCGCAATCGCCGTAGATAGACGCGGTTGCAAGCGCATAGCGCAGCAATGAGCGTTTATCGTCCTGGCATTTGAGCGGCGGCGTCATAGCAACTTTACGAACTCGTCCACACTGAGACCAGCATGTCGAATAATCGCGCGCAGAGTGCCCCTATCCAACTTCTTATGGTCAGGGACAACAACTTGAGAGAAAGGATCATCCCGACGCAGGACAATGTGGCTGCCCGCCTGCCGCTTGAGGAAGAAGCCTGCCTTCTCCAACGCTTTGATGCACTCGCGGCCCGAAATCCTGGGCAATTTGCTCATACTGCCACCACAAGGGCTTCAAAGCGCTCCTCAGGGACAGAAAGATGGTCTTCCTCCAATGCGGCTATATATCCTTGAATTGCTTCTCTGATGTTAGCGATGGCTTCCTCTTTGGTCTTGCCCTGACTGATGCAGCCAGGCAGGCTGGGGCATTCTGCAACCCAGTAGCCATCTTCTCCGGGATAGATGATCACTTGTCGCATGGTTTGACCTCCATTAGGTTCAAGCCGCCGTTTCGCACAACGGCTTTGGAATTTGAAAAGTTCGCGCCAACGGATATGGGCGCAGGGCCGGATGGCCCGCAGCCGCAAGTGCCGTAGATAGATGCCGTTGTAAGCGCATAGCGCAGCAATGAGCATTTATCGTTTCGCGTGCTTGCGAAGTTAAGAACCTAAATAGATGCCCAAAGCTGCTGTGTCACTGCCTGCACTCGTGCCCAATCGCTGGCCGTCAGCGTTCCCAACCTCCGCTCCACCAGATGCTTTTCCAGCGTCGCCATCTTGTGCACTCGAACAACCGATGGGAGCAACAAGCCGGCCTCTCGCCATTCCACAAGTTCAACATCGAAGGGCCCCTGAGCTATCTGGCTGGTTACCCGACCTACGACGATATCCTCATCTCCTGTGTCCAGAAGAACCAGTGCAGGACGCCGCTTCACTTCGGTAGCATCAGTAAATGGGAAGGATAGCAAAACGATCTCACCTGGGCGGTAGTCCTGCATGGCTCAAATCCTGTCATAGACAGAGTCAGCCTCGCTATATCCGGCGAAGAATTGTTCTTCCGTCAAGCGAGACCATGCAGCCTGTTCTTCATCGTCCGTTGGCTCCGGGACCAGGATAATCACGCGAACTACCTGTTCACGGGGTAGTAGCTCTGGGAGAGCATCCAATAGTTCAATTTTACCTTCCTTCGTTACCTTAATTGGGATTTCGTAGGCCTTCATATTGTTATTTTTCTCCTCCTGATTTGCGAAACATGTCGTCTAACAGCCTCAGCACTTAAAGTGCACGCCGGCGGATTTGGGCGCAGGGACGGATGGCCCGTAGCCGCATAAGCCGTAGATAGACGCTGCTGCAAGCGTTTAGCGCAGCAATGAGCGTTTATCGTATGCGGGCCAGAAAGTCCGCTGGAGCGCAGCGTCGGCTAAATTGGGCGGAGGGGCAAGGCCCTCCCGCCGCTTCACCTTCGCAGGCAAGCAAGGCGGCAATTTGGGGCGAAGCCCGGTCATGGCGCGGCAGGTGACGCCACGGTTTACCGGTAAACTTCCCGCCGGTGTCGAACGCGTGTGATACGAATGAGTTGCTCCTCGTCGTCAATCTCATACACAACGCGGTACTGCCCCACGCGGATTCGATACAAGCGTTCGTGCCCCACCAGCTTGCGGACCCCTGGCGGGCGTGGGTCCTGGCTCAAACCGTCAATCGCAGCGCCGGTGCGATGTTTCAGCTCCGGGGGCAAGGAACGAAACTCTTTGGCTGCCGAAGTCGCGAACTTGACCTCATACGTTGCCACTCGTGGGTACCTCGCTTGCCATCTCTGCCTTCAGCGTCTCCCAGGCGACGGTCGGTTCGTCCTTACGCGATTCGGACACCAACACATCGTAGAAATCTTCCCAAATCTCCCCCCATTCCTCAAGGCTAATGACAACGGCAGTGCGTTCGCCTGAGCTATTCACAAGGTATTGCACACCTTTCAACGTAGGCATGTTTTCCATTTCACTCTCTCCTTCTACCGATTCGATCTCAGAAATGTTGCCTAACAACCCCGGCCAAGTTCGCGCCAGCGAATTTGGGTGCAGGGCCAGATGGCCCGTAGCCGCAAATGCCGTGGATGGACGCCAATGAGCGTTCATCGTTTTCGCATGTTTGCGAAGTACCAAAGGCATTGGCTCCAGTCCGAAGCACAAACATGCTGTTAGGCGACGTGGTTGTTTCTTACACACTCCATCGGCGAATGCGGATGCCCCCTGGTGTAATGACGGCGAAGGCTCGTTGTAGCTCTGTGGTGTGCTTATTGATAGCAGAGGCAACGATTTCCGCCTTGGTTGTCGGGGATAGCCCTGCCAATCGGATAAGCACAACCCCTGGTGCAAGGCGACGCAAACGAAATATCAACTCGCCAAAGTCCTTATCCGCCGTTAACAACAGGGCTTCTTCCCGATTCGCCAAGTCAAGAACGGCCTCATCGGAAATTCCTGGCTCCATTTCAGCAACATACCACACATGGGGACCATCTTGCCGGAGATGGTCAACGATTTGTCGGTCTACGTTCTCATCTGCCAGAAAGTTCACGTAACCGCCTCAGCAATCGGGTAAACCACATCGGCTCGCAAAGCCTCAGCGGCAAACGTCAGCGCTGCTTGAATCGCCTCGCGGGTCAGCCGGGGATGGGCATCCAGAATCTGCTCAATGGTTTCACCGGCAGCCAGCTTTTCTAAGACAAGCTCGACAGTGATGCGTGTTCCGGCGATGACGGGTTTGCCCATCATCACCGCTGGGTCTGATACGATCAGCTTTCTTTGCATTTTCACCCTCCTTGTAAAAGGCCATGTCGCCTAACGGCCCCGGCATTTGCAAAGTGCGAAGCATTTGGGCGAACGCAGCGAGCCAAAGTCCGCGTTACGCGCCTGTCGCACGATCATTGCTGAGGATATGAGTAATGTCCTCAACACTTGGATCTCTCAAGATGTCGCCGCGCAAGTAAAGGATATGTCCATTCTGATGTTTGCTGAACCGTGCGTACTTTGCGATGACACCATGTGGTATTTTGTATGCCTCTTTGACTGTGAAGTTTCTATCGAACAAAACGCCGATGAGATAGTCGAACTCTCCAGCGTCAAGATTCCTGATGACGCTGAGTTGTCGAGATTTGTTGGATGAATCAAGGCGACGGCTCTTGATCTGGAATCTTTCTTTCATCGCGCTGGTGGCATCATAGCCAGATCTCGAATTGCGTTCCAATGACAAACCAAGCCTTTGAGCAACCAACCACTCAGCATAGTCGGCCACAGGATTGTTACGGGTGCGGACTACATCGCGCTGCTTTAATTCGTCCATAATATCGGCAAAGCATTGAAGAAGGTCAGACGTTGAAAATGCTTTCGGGTCAAATTCGCTCATGTTATTACCTCAGTGCAATGGCATATAACGTTTCGCGTGTTTGTGATGTGCCGAAGGCATTTAGGGGAGCAATTGCAAACCGCAAACACGCTGTTATACGCCGTCACCTCGCCGTTCTCTCAATGGATTGTCGAATGGCTTTCTCAAAGTCATTCGGAACGTTGGTGCCAATTCGATATTTCTTACCTGTCTTCATTCTAATCTCAACGGCATAAGAGCCAGAAACATTATAGAGCCAGCCATGAGGGGTCAGGCGAATTCCCCAGCCATAGTACCAGGGGTTTTTCACGATCTGGCATGATTCAATATCTTTCAAGGGGAATTTCTTTCGAATGACTCCTGGCCCGAATCGAATTTCGAGAACATCTTCCTCAATCAATACAGTTAACGTGGCGAATAACACCAGACAGACTCCAAGGATAATCAGAACTGCGAAGGCAATCCAATTGAAACCATAAACAGCCATGAGGTAGGCAATGAAAAGCAGCCCGATGGCTAATGCAATTATGATCAAGTATCCGATTTGTGTGTGTTGATAGCGTTTAATCATATTTCTTCCTCCTACAGGTGATGGCGTATAACGGCCCCGGCATTTGCAAAGCCGCGCCAGCGAATTGGGGTGCAGAGCCGGATGGCCCGTAGCCGCAAACGCCGTAGATAGACGCCGTCGCCAGTCAAGTTTGCTCATAAGCCTTCAGGAAGTCGTCTCGTGGGATGCCTGCTTGCGTGCAAATCGTTCTCAAAGTTGAGCCCTTGATCCTAGCATGATTGGGCATCGTCAATGGAGTCCGTGTACCATCAGGATCTTCCCGAACCATCGCAATATGCTTTCGTTCCCGGACAAGGCGAAACCCCAAAAGGTCAAACGCCTTGATGACCCTCCTTTTAGGAGCATCAACCGGAAACTTGGGCCTTAGATAGCCACTCCCGCTTCGGCCACAAAAGCTTCAAGCACAGGCGACTCGACCTCAAGGACCTCTTGGCCAAAAGTCTCGATGTGGAAGCGAATAGCAGACTTGACGTCGGCTAACGCCTCCTCATAGGTGTCGCCTTCACCGACGACAATGCCTTTGAGGCCAAGTGGATAGGCCACGTAGCCATCGGGATGCTTCTCAACTATGACTTTGAATTGTTTCATCATGCCATTCTCCTTAATCTTTAGCAATGGCGTATAACAGCCCCGGCATTTGACAAGTTCGCGCCAGCGGATTTGGGCGCAGGGCCGGATGACCCGTAGCCGCAAATCCCGTAGATAGACGCCGTTGCAAGCACATAGCGCAGCAATGAGCGTTTATCGTTTTGGCGGTTTACGACGTCCACCACAGGCGGATGTGGTTTTAACCCGAAGCGTAAACCGCCTGTTAGACGATGCGGCGGCGCGTTCTATCCTCTCCGCCTGACACGATCACGCCACTCCCAATATTCCTCAAGGTTTCGGTAAGGGACAGCCGAATCAATGGCCCGTGCCATGTCCTTTGTCAAGTAATTCATCCAGTAGTCGTCGAACACTTCTTCTCCATATGGCGCAAATGGCCCCTTACCCTCAACCAGTGCCTGAATATCTCTCATCGAACCGATGTTTTTCGTGTTTCCACTCCCAGGCCGATCACTGGCAATTCGCCACTTCTCCCGAAGCAGGAGGGTAAAGTCCTTGACCACCGACACAATGTCCTGGAGGTTGTCCAGTGTATAGATACGGCGCTCATCAACAGCCTCATCGCTGCGGCTATAGATGACGCCCAGGACAAAGTGCGCGGCGTACTGTTCGTACGGGAAGGTTATATTCTTGGTGGAGTGCCGCTGGCGAAAATAGCCCGTGAATGCACCAAGCGTGAAACCGCTCACTGTGTTTCCGCCCCTGCGATACGTACTCTTGAGGTCAAAGGCGATCTTTCCCATCTGGTGCTATGAAACTAATGTCTGGATAGTGATTCTGATATTCACTGAGCACCATTTTGTACTCGTGTTCTGCGGCAAACTGAGAGATGACCGGAAAGAGCATCAACTCGATGATCTTGGACACAACCTTTGTATCTACCGAGATGGTGTAGATATTCCGGTAGACATCTATGAATCCTTTGACGACCCAGTCCCCGGCATCTGTGGCAAGGGTGCGTCTAAATTTGTCAAAGTGTCTCGACAAGCTCTCTCTGAAATCGCCCATCGTCATCTCTACTCCACTCCTCGGTATAGCTATGTGCCGATTAAGAGGATCTCTTTAGACTCGGTATTAGTGGACAGGACGTATTTGTATTGGCCAAAATGCTCAACGCACACGTGGCGCTTGTATCGCTTGAGCAAAGACACCAGCTCTGACTCAGAAGGTATACCATCGCTGCGATAAGAGACGACCAGAATACTCTCCCGATATCTGCCAAACAGCCGGTCAAAAGCCGCGTGAATTCGTTTCTTATCCGTCCACTCACTTGGCTGTGGCTTCAAACGACGATGCTTTGATCTGAGGTCTATGTGTTTGCCCCACTCATCGTACATAGTCAAGCCTTCCAAGAAGTGATAGAACGCCAAGTAGTCAACAGGTGTGCCCTGCTTGGAGATGTAAGGTGTGTCTATGTACACCAGATCGTACTCGCCAGGTACATCAAGAGCATCGAAATTCAGGGCACGATTCGTCTGGCCATTGTCAAAGACAGCTCGATTCGCTTCCATGGCGAAAATATGAAACCACTCATCGAAGGGCCTATCCCAGGTGGTCTTATTTCCAAACGAGCGCTCTACTTTTGCGAGGCGTATATAGAGGTTTTTTCGATGGAACAGATTATAGGGCCGCTTGATGATGCAGGCTTGACACAGGGCGAAGAACGCCAAAGCGAACTTGTACGGGTCGGTGAGTTGGCGAATGTTGGTAATCGTCTGGTCAATCCAGGCGTTCTCCTCATCAGTGAAATAGATGTCAGGGAAATTGTCTTGGACAAAACGTGGATACGCGATCTCTGGATGCCTCAGGAGAAGCCAGTCCACTTCCTCAGGGCTCAGGCGTACCTGTTTGTTCTCAATCAGTGCCAGGCCAATGTAATAGTTGAAATGGAGCAAGTCATTATATGTAACCCCCTTACCTGCCTGCTTCAAGCGGTAGGCAACCGCACCAGTACCGCCAAAGGCATCTAAGCAGGTCATGAAATCCAAATCTGCGATTTGCTCCCAGATCCAGTCAACAAGTTTCGCTTTGCTACCCTGATAGCGGGTGGAAGGAAACTCGGCGGTCAGGTTTGGGAAAAGTGTCTGTTGATAGGCCATGGTTTTTCGCATTTCTATTCTTCCTACTAACGTATGCGCCGCCGTTTCGCCTAACGGCCCCGGCGTTCGCAAAGTTTGCGCCAGCGAATTTGGGCGCAGGGCCGGATGGCCCCGCAGCCGCAAATGCCGTAGGTGGACGCTGTTGCCAGTGCATAGCGCAGCAATAAGCGTTTATCGTTCTCGCCGTTGAAAGCCCGGTGTGCCCCCTGGCACCACTGAAGCACTGAGGGGATGACGGCACTGAATCAGTGCAATCAGTGCTTTCAACGGTGTCAGTGGTCCTGTACCTACAAGCGGCGGGTTGGCACAGTTCGCGCCAGCGAATGTGGGCGCAAGGCCGAATGGCCCGTAGCCGCAAAGGCCTTGTGTCATCCGACATCGCGCCCGATTTCTCTCAGTTTTCCACTCCCCATATCCACTTCTAGTATGAGGACGCCGTTCAGCAGATGGTGATAGGTTCGATAGTAATAGTCTGCCAAGCTCTCGCGTCGTCTTGGGTGAGTGTCTTTCCGCATCACTACAAACCGCACAATTTCAGGTGGTAGAAACGAGAGGTAAAACACTGCTTCATTGACAAATCCCATCTTGGCACTGGGGATATTGCCCCCTTCTGTCCAAGAATAGCTCTTGCACTCGCCCATATAGCGGGAGTCAATAGACACCAAATCGAACCTGTGCTCTTTTGGCGGATTGCCTATCGGGATTGGATAATCCAGTCGAAATTCGACATCAAAATGGCGAGACAGTATCTCAGCCGCTAGTTTCTGAAATGCACGGCCTTTTCCTGGATTAAGGCGGTTGTCGGCTGGCATATCTATCCTCACTCATCCTGGCGTGATGTCGGCTAACTCGTTTATGGGCAAAGTTCAAAATACGAAGTACTTCGGTCTAATCGGCTAAATCTCCAGCAAAAGCGAACTCATCACTGGGTTTGAAAGTCCTACCTCTTAACAGAGCTACTCATCGGTAGGTGAAGTCACTCTCTGGCACACTATACAATTCTCTGGATGTTGCCGTCAGTGATACTCCATGCTCCAGGAGGATGCGTGTCTGTGTTATCAGCAAGGGCATAAAGAACTTCTACGGCCTTGCCTTCGACTAATTCAGCAACCTGTTCATACGTAAGAATGCGCGTGGAACTCGGCGACCAATCTCTCCCGGAAACCTTCTGGACTCCAGGGCCGGAAATACGATACAAATGGATAATAAATCCGTTCTTGAGATTGGCGCCAGGATGACACAGCCTAGACAGGTCATCCTCAAAATGCTCTCGAGCTTCATTCATTCCAAGCTCTACCACCGCCGCCAAACGTAGATAGTCGTAAGAGGGTTGCCTACCTGAGAGAGATTCTGGTGGTGTCTTTATCACGGCAATGTCCCAGTTCTGTCGTCGTGACTTGCCAAGCGAACGCGCAGTTGGGTACTCCTTTTGGATCACACACACTCTACGGCCTGCCCATTCAGCGTATCTTTCTGCCGGCGCGAGCGCGTTATAGAGCTTTGTGTAGAACAAGGCATGCAAGCCGTGCTCTGTGTAGCAAAGGTATGGATTCTTGACAAATTCAGTACAGAAGTCTGCGGCAACAACACGCACTTTTTCGGATTGCTCAGTCATAATGACCATCCTTAAATATCAATGTGACGAACCACTGGGATTTCGCCTAACGTCCAGGCATTTGAGAAGTTCGCGCTGGCGAATGTGGGCGCGGGGCCTGATGGCCCGTAGCCGCAAACGCCGTAGATAGACGCCGTTGTAAGCGCATAGCACGGCAATGAGCGTTGTAAAAAGTTTGAAATGCGAAGTGCTTCGGTTTAA
>SOHZ01000600.1 GCA_004377365.1 Anaerolineales bacterium
ATAGGGGGTTCAAATTCAGATATCGAATTCGCTGAATCAGGGGCGGACTTCCTGATGATATAATAGGGTCGAGTAGCAACACCCGTTTTCCGGGGAGGCCCTTGGGTAAAGTGCAGGATGGTCGAGCAGGGGTACCAGGGAGTGGTATTCGACCGATCAGATAGCTGATCTCGCCCGGAAATACGAGCGATACGTCACCTATTGAGAGCCCCGGGAGCGGGCTACTATGTGGCACGCCTCGGTCTTTGCCCAGGCAGATGAGGACCGGGACAAACTGCTGGCCACGGTGGGGCAAGCGGGGATAGGATAGGGGAGTGATTGGAGGTGAACCATGTCTCAATCGAATGACCGTCGGTATTCCAAGGGTCAGACCGACGAATTGCAGCAGCAGATCGCTGCCCTGTCTCGACGGCAGGCAGAGTTAACCGCCCTCTATGAAGTGGGAAAAGAGCTGGCTTCCACCCTTGACCCGAATCAACTCCTGGAACTCATCCTGGATCGGGCCATCACCCTCGTTCAGGCGGAGCGGGGCTTTTTGGTTCTGTGCGATGAAGCCAGCGAGGGTTTCGAGATTGCTGTGGCCCGCCAGTTTGAGCCCCGAGAGGGGGGCGACGCTGAGGCCGAAATCAGCCGCCGGTTGATTCAGAATGTACTGACCCAACAGGAGCCAGTCATCACCATCAATGCCCAGGAAGACCCCCGCTTCATGGGCAGCGACAGCATTGTGTCCCATCACATCCGTTCCGTTCTGGCCGTCCCCCTCATCTTCCAGACTGATCTGATCGGAGCGATTTACGTGGACACCCGATTTTTCCTCCGACGCTTCCAAGACACCGACCTGGCCCTGCTGGACGCTATGGCCAATCAGGCGGCGGTAGCGATCCACATGGCCCGTCTCTACGACAGTTTGCAAACCAGAAATGAACAACTGGAAGCCGCCCTGGCCAAATTGAGAGAGACCCAGGACGAGTTGGTCAAAGCCAAGCAGCTCTCGACGGTCGGCAAGATGGCCAGCTCCATCATCCACGATATCAAGAGCCCCCTGACTGTGATCAAAGGCTATGTCATATTCCTGGCCCGCGACGATCTGGCCACGGAGAAGCGACAGCAGGTAGCTCGCACCGTGATGAATGCCATTGACACCTTCACCGGCATGACCCAGGAGATCCTGGACTATGCTCACGGTGAGAGCACCCTGACCTTGCAACCAGTGAATGTAGGAAATTTTGTGGAGAGCGTCTGCTCTTTCCTAGAGACCAACTTTGCCAGGAAAGGGATCGAGACCCAGATAGCCCTGGCTTTCAGCGACACGCTGGTAATGGACGCGGAGAAGATGCGACGCGTCTTCTACAATGTCGCCAGCAACGCCTATGACGCTATGGAGGAGGGGGGAACTTTTACCATTACCAGTGATCTGAAAGACGATCATGTGGAGTTTCATTTGAAAGACACCGGACCGGGTATCCCAGAGCAGATACGGGACACTCTCTTTGAGCCCTTTGTCAGTTGGGGCAAGGAGCACGGCACTGGTCTAGGTCTGGCCATCGCCCGGAAGATCGTGGAGGATCACGGAGGCTATATAGAGTTGGTGTCTGAGGACGGTCAGGGAGCAGATTTTATCATCAGACTGCCCCGGACCAATTTGCCCCATCCTGCCCGCTGAGGTTAAAGCCTACAGCGACTTGGATGGAAGGATATTCTTTACATAAATCCAAAAATCGCTCATTGGGCGGTTATTTGACAAGGGGTCTCTTTTATGGGATAATGTCTTTAGCGGTGGCCAAGGTCACCGATCCAAGATCGCTATCTTTAACGCAGGAGGTGATGCCAATGGACTATAGCAGTATGTGTAACCCCATGACCCAGCATCACTTCAGGTGCGTTTGCTGAGTCATGGGGAAAGAATCCGAAAGAGCCCCGTCATCTGCGGGGCTCTTTCATATTGGGGACAAGGGAAGCTTCACCCTTCGACACGCTCAGGACACAGCCTCAGAGCAGCGTAGGGAACAGAAACCAGCCTAATACCATGACCAATTTCCCATTGACTTATGGTATTTTGACGTGATACAATTGAAGCGCAAAGATTCGACGCAGCCAACACGCTGACCGTACGAGCTCTCATAAGGTAGAGCAGGACATTGGGATGGCAACCCCACTGCCGCTGCTGGGGATGCCACGGGGCAAAGAGAGCCCCCATTCAGAGACAAGGAGAAAGGAGAACATCTTGTCCGAGCGCAAGCAACCTGGTTGGAGAGGTAAGCCCTCACCACTTATCATGCAGCGGATTTATAGTGGGGAGGAGCGAGATCTGGAAGGCTATGATTTGACTGGTGCCCAGTTGAGCGGGGCCAATCTGAGGGCGTGCTTCCTAGCAGGAGCGAATCTGCGTGGAGCCAACCTGAGCAACGCCAACCTGGAAGCGTGCTTTCTGGCCGGGGCCGATCTGCGCGGGGCTAACCTGCGCCAGGCCAACCTGCACAGGATCATGATGTGGCTCACCGATCTGAGCAAAGCCAATCTGCGCGAAGCCAACCTGACTGCAGCCAATCTGTACAAGGTCAACCTGAGCGGGGCCGATCTGACCGATGCGCAATTGGATGAGAAGTGGGCCAAGATTGTCTTCCTCCTCACCAGCAAAAAGGGTAATGGTCAGAATTTTTCTGGCTATGACCTGAGTAGAGCCGACCTGAGCGGGGCCGACCTAAGCAACGCTAACCTGGAAGGGTGCTTCCTGGCCGGGGCCGACCTGCGGGGGACCAATTTGAAAGGAGCAATCCTGACCGGAGCAATCCTGACCGGGGCCGATTTGGAAGGGGCTACTATGCCCAACGGTACCACACACGAATGAACACAAACTATGCCAGGGTTGCAGGCTCGTGAGAGTCCACCTGTGCAAAAAAGGGCCTCTCCTAATTGCAGGAGAGGCCCTTTGCTTTGGGGAGAACCCTTGCGAAGGTTTGGCAGCAGCTTTCAGGCCAAAAGTGTCTTCGCCCATCGAGAATCGTCCTATTGACAGGGCCATTCGCAACCTTCGCAAGGGTGGCTGAACGCCCACGGCGTTAGTATTGCTGGGTGACCACGAACACCTGGCCCTTGACCTTGCCTCCGGTCGCCTCGTAGTTCTTCCAGGTCGCGCACGTTCCACAGGTCATGCGAACAGGCTGATTCTCGGCCGAGTAAGGTGAACCTTCCCAGTTCTCGAACTCGCCTGTCTTACCACACTTGGGACACTCGTAACGCAATTTCTCTGGCATAAGGGAACCCTCCTGTTTGCTTAATTTTGGAATTGTACATCAGTGCTTGTGGAAATTATCTCGACAATTACTACCAATATTATACAACACTTTGCTGGCGCGGACAAGTCCTGGGTCCAAATACGGAGGCCCGTCCCCCAAGAACACGAGAGGCAAGCCTTCAGGCGGCCTTTTCGCGGCGGTCCCGGCGAAAGCTTCGACTCCAGCGGGACATTGACCCCCTGCTTATTCGTGCTAACAGCATCGAGTTCACCCGCCCGCGCGGATGCGGGAAACCACCGCCCCTACAAGACCAACCTCAAAGCGCGTGCGACCGCCGATGTGCGCCACGCGGAGCCCTGATCGGGAGCAGCAAAGTGGCAGCGCACCCTCTGCTTGCCAAACCTTAAGCCACCAAAGCTGGCTTTATCTCTGTCTTAATGGGCGGAATATGCTTGGGAGAGAAAGAGACTGTCTCGCGTTGGCTTTGTTCTTCTTGCTCTTTCAGTACGCGGTAAATAGCTCGCAAATCAAAGTTGAACTGCGCTGCGTGGGCTTCTCGTGCTCGACGTACTTCCGCAACAATCGGGTCTTGCCACATCTTCTATTCCTCCAGTAGCTCCTGTGGCGTACAGATAATCGGGGGGTCATAACCTGTCAAGCGGCAAATACGCTCGATTTTGTAACGCATCGTCGCATTCGCTATGTGTTTAAAGTTCCACGTGAGCAGGTAGTCCATACCGGTGAGTGTCGCCACAGCAATATGCAAAGCATCCTC
>SOHZ01000439.1 GCA_004377365.1 Anaerolineales bacterium
GCGCTTCCGCGCGGGGCTGGTGCAGCCGAGGTAGGACAGGGACTGGTGGGAGTGCTGGCCCAGATGGTGGTCGAGGAGCTGGGGGTGGACTATGGCAAGGTCGAAGTGATCCTGGGCGACACGGGCCAGTGCCTGGATGGAGGCGCCACCACCGCCTCCCGCCAGACCTACGTCACTGGCAACGCCGTCCGTTACGCCGCCCGTCAGGTGCGCCAGGCCCTGGCCGGTGCGGTCGCCGAGGAACTGGACGCTGCCCCCGGCACTTTGGTTTTCCGGGAAGAAAGAATCTCCCGGCCCGACGGGCGTTCCGTCTCCCTGGGGGAAGCCATCACCTTGGCTAGACGAGAGGGCCGCTCCCTGGATGCCTCGTATGTCTACACCCCTCCCAAGACCGTGCCCCTGGAGGAAGCAGGCGACAAGCACTTCGCCTATGGCTATGCGGCCCAGGCTGCCCAGGTAGAAGTAGACGTAACGACCGGAGAGGTGAAGGTGCTGAAAGTCATCGCTGCCCACGACGTGGGCCGGGCTATCAACCCGATGGCCGTGGAGGGTCAGCTAGAAGGCGGGGTGATGATGGGCCTGGGGTACGCCCTGACCGAAGAGTTCAAAGTGGAGGAGGGTCGGGTGCTTTCCGATTCCTTCGCCAAATACAAAGTACCCCGCATCCGCCAGCTCCCGGAGATCGTGCCCATCATCGTCGAGCACGAGACGGCTGACGGTCCCTATGGGGCCAAAGGGGTGGGGGAGATCACTTCCATACCCACCACGGCGGCCATCACCAACGCTATCTACGCCGCCTGTGGAGCGCGGGTCTTCTCCCTGCCAGCCACGCCGACCAGGATACTGGCAGCTCTGGCAAAGGGAAACGTTTAGGTTCAGTCCTGTTTGTCAAATAAGGGGCCAGTTTCCCCGGTACCTCACTAGACAGCAGCCGTGATGTGTGGTAAAATCTGTTCGTTCCGTTTGGTACAACCCTAGACGCCCTGCAAGAAAGGATAGAACAGAGATGTGGCAAAAATACTTGTTTCCAGCCACGGTGCAGGAAGCACTACGGATGTTGACCGCTCACCCTGGTGAATCCCAGATCATAGCCGGCGGCACCGATATGGTGTTGCAGAGCAAGCGCGGTCAGTGCCCCTCCACTGTGATCGTGGATATCACCCGCATCCCTGGCTTGGATTTCATCATCGAGCGCGATGGGTTCATCGCCATCGGCTGCCAGGCCACGCATGCTCAGGTGGGCCGCTCACCCCTTATCCGCAGGAAGGCAGAAGTGCTGGCGTTGGCCTGTGGGAGCGTGGGTGGGCCGGCGACGCGCAACGTGGGTACACTGGTGGGCAACGTCGTGAACGCGCTGCCTGCTGCCGATGGCGCAGTGGCCCTCTTTGCCTTGGATGCCAAGGTGGAAGTGACAGATGCGAACGGACAGCACTGGATGCCTATCGCCGAACTGTATGCCGGTGTGGGCCAGTGCGTGCTCGACCCATGCGCGCAGATGGTGACTGCCATTCGCTTCCCCCCGCTTGAACCTGGTCAGGCAAGCGCTTATCAGCGGCTGGCCAACCGCAAGGCGCTGGCTTTGCCCACCCTGGCCGTGGGCGCGGTGGTGGGGGTGAGGGATGGGGTGTGCGATGCGGTGCGCATCACGGTGGGGCCAGTAGCCCCGATCCCGTTCCGTGCGCGTGAGGCAGAGGCTGCGCTGATGGGGCAGCCACCGACGACGGAGGCCATTGCTCATGCGGCCGGGCTTGCTGAGCAGTCTGCCCAACCCCGCGATAGCCTGCTGCGCGGATCGCGCGACTACCGCCAGACGATGGTGGGGGTGCTCGTGCGCCGCGCGCTCACGGAGGCTGTAGCGAAGGCAGAGGGGAGATAAAAATGCCGACATTGGAAATGACCTTGAACGGCAAACCGGTTTCGGTAGAGATCGAGCCTGGTGACCTGCTGGCCGACGTGCTCCGCGACGAGCTGGGCCTCATCGGCACCAAGATCGCCTGCGGCGAGGGAGAGTGCGGTGCGTGCACCGTGCTGGTAGACGGGGTGAGGGTGACTTCGTGCATCTACCCGGCGATGAAGGTCCACGGACGTCAGGTGCTCACCATCGAAGGGCTGTCTGAGGGTAGGGAGCTTCATCCAATCCAGGCGGCATTCGCTGCCCACGCGGCGGCCCAGTGCGGCTACTGCACACCGGGGTTCATCATGACTGCCAAGGCGCTCCTGGACGAGAATCCCAACCCCACCCGCGAGGAGATTAAGCAGGCGATTTCAGGCAATCTATGCCGCTGCACGGGGTATTATCAGATTGTGGATGCCATTGAGGATGCGGCGCAGCGGATGCGAGGGGAGGGTTAACTGATGAGGCAGAAAACCGTTGGCGAGGGCGTGCAACGCCTGGATATTCATCAGAAGGTGCAAGGCGCGCGCAAATACCCTCAGGATTTCAACATGGAGGGCCAGCTCTACGCCAGGGTAGTGTGGAGCGCGCATCCGCACGCCATTGTGAAAAAGATTGACATCGCCGCCGCTGAGGCTATGCCCGGCGTGGTGAAAGTGCTCACCTACAGAGACGTGCCGGTCAACGAGTACGGTATCAACATCCCCGACCAACACGTGTTGGCCCCGGAAGGCGGCAAGGTGCGTTGGGTGGGTGACCGCATCGCCATCGTCGTGGCCGAGACCCGGGCCCAGGCCGAGCGCGCAGCCGGGCTGGTGCAGGTCGAATACGAGCCCCTGCCGGTGGTTACAGATCCGCGCCAGGCGATGCAGCCCGGTGCCCCGCTGGTGCACGAGGATCGCGAGAGCAACATTCTTCATCACATCCCCATTCGTAGGGGGGATGTGGCACAGGGCTTTGCCCAGGCCGACGTGATCGTGGAGAGTTATTACACCACGCACTACGTCGAACACGCCTATATGCAGCCCGACGCCGCTCTGGGCTACATAGACGACCAGGGTCGGGTGACGGTGATCTCCTCCTGCCAGTGGCCCCACGACGACCTGCATCAGATTGCCCACATGCTCGATCTGCCAGAGGATCAACTGCGCGAGATAGTGCCCTCTGTAGGCGGGGCCTTCGGTGGACGGGAGGATATGTACATCCAACATCTGGCCGTGCTGTGCGCCTTTGTCCTGCGCCGCCCGGTGAAGATCACATTCGACCGTGAGGAGGTCACCCAACGTACGGGCAAACGCCATCCGTTCTACATGCGACACCGGACCGGCGCTACCCGCGATGGACGGCTCGTCGCTGCCGAGGTAGAGCTTATCAGCGATGCCGGTGCCTATGCCTCTACCAGCATCCCGGTTTTGAACAACGCCGCCACTTTCGCCGTCGGACCGTACAAGGTGCCTAATGCCTGCATTGACGCTTACACCGTATATACCAATAACGCGGTGACGATGGCCATGCGTGGCTTTGGGGCAACCCAGCCACCAATGGGGTACGAATCCCAGATGGACAAGCTGGCCGAGGCGTTGAACATGGATCCAGTGGAGTTGCGCATGAAGAACCTGCTGGAGCCGGGTGCCCTCGCCGTCACAGGGAATGTGATGACCGAAGAGACCGGGGTCAAGGAGACGCTGCGCCAAGCTGCGCTGGCTGCCGGATGGCAGCAGGAGGGTGAGCGCTGGATCAAGCCCGAAATCGGAGCGCCATCTGCGCCCTACAAACGACGTGGAATCGGGGTGGCGGTGGCCTACAAGAACGTGGGCTACAGCCTGGGCTTTGACGACAAATCGAGCGCCCATGTAGCGCTGACGCTGGCCGAATCCGGCGAGATCGCGCGGGTGCTGGTCAAGATCGCCTCCATCGAGGTGGGGCAGGGGGTGCTGACGGCACTGGCCCAAATCGCTGCGGATACCCTGGGCGTGGACTTGAGCAAAGTACGGATGGCGTATCTGGATACGGCCAATGTGCCTGATGCCGGCTCCAGCTCTGCCTCGCGGCACGTGTTCGTGTCCGGCAATGCGGTGCACCGGGCGTGTCAAGTGGCGCGGGAGAAGTGGGAGGCTGTCTTGCGTGCGGAAACTGGCGAGACCCACGTCGAGGCGGAGTACACTTTCCGGGGACGCGGCGTGCGCGCCACCACACCGTTTGCTCCCGAGACCGGCCAGTGTGAACCACACATCAGTTACAGCTATGGCACGCAAATTGCGTTCGTTGAAGTGGATACTGAAACCGGCGAGACGGACATTCTCAATTTCTGGACTGCTGCCGACGCAGGCAAAGTGGTCAACCCGGTGATGTACTTTGGCCAGCAGGCGGGCGGGGTGCACATGGGCGTGGGCTACGCCCTCACCGAGCACTACATCCAACAGGATGGCCGTCCGCGCACCCGCCGCTTCAGCGAGTACCACATCCCCACCGTGCTGGATATGCCGCGCCAGTTCGAGTCTATCGCCGTGGAGAGCGCGCCCGACCCCAACGGCCCCTTTGGCGCCACTGGCCTGGGCGAGACGCCCACTCTGCCCACTGCACCAGCCATCACCAACGCCATTCATGATGCGGTCGGGGTGTGGATTGACGACTTGCCGGCCAACGCCGAGCGCGTGTGGCGCGCGCTGCAGGGACATACAGCGGAGAAATAAAATCGGCTATGCTGCGTCTGGACGTCCCCGGCCGATGATGGCGTCCACCACATCCGGCAATCCAAAAAAGGGGTGTCTGGCACCAGGTAGATAGTATGCCGCAACACCCCCTTTTCATTGCACTGAGGAGTCTGTGTTCACTCCCCCTTATCTTTCTCCTCTTTTTCTCTTTTCCCCTTACTGGCCCCCTTGACCACAGGCAGATCGCTGATGGTCTCCACCAGGTCCACGCCAGTCAGGGCCTCGACGATGGCTGGTACCTGAGCGATGATGCTGGCCACGTCCTGGGTGACCCTGGAGGCCCCGGCCCCACCATCACCACCAGTGTTAATGATCACGATGCGCTCGGTCTTGGCCAGGGGCTCGGCGATGGCGGCTGCCACCTTGGGCAGACTGTCAATCAACTGCTGGATGATGGCTGCCTGGTTGTACTGCTGCCAGGCTTCGGCCTTTTTGCTCATCGCCTCGGCCTCGGCGAACCCCTGCTGGCGGATGACCTCGGCCTGAGCCAATCCTCTGGCCTGGGTAGCGTCGGCCTCAGCCTGGCCCACTGCCCGGATGGCCTCAGCCTGACCAGACGCCTCAATCTCGGTCTGATATTTCTTGGCCTTCGCCAGGGTCTGGATGCGAGCCTGTTCGGCCTCGGCCGGCTTGCGCACCGTGGCCTCCAGTTCTTTCTCCTTGCGCAGCACCTCTTGTTCCTGGACCTCGATCTGCTTCTTTTTAGAAACTACCTCGATCTGCACTTCCTCGCCCTTGACCTGCTGGTTGGTGATGTTCTGCTGCAAAGTGTAAGCTAATTCAGCTTCAGCCTGGCGGCGGTTGGTCTCGGCGTCGTAGGCTGCCTTCTGTATCTTGTAATCCTTGTCCGCCTCGGCGATCTTGGTCTCAGCCTGGAATTTGGCTGTCTGCCCTTCCTGATTAGCCTCGGCTGATTTGATGGTCGCATCACGGGCGGCCATAGCCTGGCCGATCGTTGCGTCGCGCTTCACATTGGCGATGTCGGTCTGTCCCAGCGCTTCCAGGTAGCCCTGGTCATCGCGGATGTCCTTGACCACAAAACTATCAATGCGCAACCCCATGTTGGCCATGTCACTGGCCGAAACCCCTTGCACCTCCTGGGCAAAGGCATCCCGGTCACGGTAGATTTCCTCGTAGGTCAACATCCCCACGATGGCCCGCAGGTGCCCGGCCAGGGTCTCGTGGGCCACGTTCATGATCTCCTCAGTGGTCTTGTTGAGGAATCGCTCTGCTGCAGTGTTGATGGATACCTCATCGCTGCCAACCTTGATCTGAGCTACCCCATCCACCGTGACCATCACCCCCTGCTTAGTGGGCACACTCTGGGTGACCACGTCAATGGTCATGAGCTCCAGAGAAAGGGCATCTACTCGCTCGATGACCGGCCAGATAAAGGTGCCACCGCCGGTGACCACGCGCACACTGGGCCTCCCTGGACCGCGTCTCCGCCCGGAGATGACCAGCACCTGGTTGGGGCCCACTTTCTTGTAGCGACTGGCGTACACGAAAGCCAGCACCAACAGCACGAAGAACAGCCCAAAAATAGCAATCGCGACAATGCCCCCAACGAACCCTGTCATTTCTGCCTCCTTGTCTTTTTAAAATTCGTAGCGGATGCTTATGAAAACACTGTGCCTGTGGCTCCCGCCGGATGGCCTGTGGCGCAACAGTGCCGCAGATCCGGCAGGAGCGTTAGAGGAGGCGATAGCCTGAACCTCAAGCTTCGCCTGTAGCTCCAGAATCTTGCTGAGGGTGAACCACTGCTACCGTTCCCGTGAAGTTTTGGATGGAGACAAAGGTGCCTTTAGGAACAGGCACCCTACCGGCGGAGCGAGCCGAGAAGGTGACGCGTCTCCCTTGGGCCACAAAAGCGACCTGGCCTACACCGTCGGCCGAGATGGGGGTGATGACCTCCGCGGTGAGGCCGATGATATCCCGGGCCGTGACTTCGCTGGAGCCCTGAGGAGCGATGAGGAAGTAGCCGAAAGCAAAGTGAGCAATAATGGCCACCACCAATCCGCCGCCGCTGGCCCACAGCAAGCTGAACCTGTCAGAGACATTGAACAGAAAGACGGCGAGAAGGCCGAAAGCCCCGAAAGCAGTGACGAAACTGGCGATGGTAACGGGACTGAGGGAGGGCACACCCACATCGCCGTGATCAAAAGAAGGAGCGTGGTCGAAATCAACGTGAACGGGTACCTCTGGCAGATGATGCCCGCCGATATCTATATCACCAATATCAATGTCGAGACCGGGCACATCAATCTCGTGCAGGCCACCTGTGATGAGTATAATCACGGCATAAATGATCCCTATCCCCAACAGCGCAAAATAGATACAATTCAACGTGCTAAAGCCAACCAGTTCGCCCATGGTTCACCTCCTCTCACAGGCCGACGAGCGCCGAATCGGTCCTTTCACCCTATTATACCATTATTATCGCCAAGATTCAATAAAGAGATTGACAGGGGGTGTATTTCAGCTTGGGGGCAAGCGGCAGTTAAAGCTGTACCAACGGCGAGCACGAAGCCGATCCCTCGGGCTGCGCTGAGGACAGGCCCTTCGACCAGGCTCAGGACAGGCCCTTCGACCAGGCTCAGGACAGGCCCTTCGACCAGGCTCAGGACAGGCCCTGTGTGGACTGCGGCCTTGTTGTTGCTGTGACTTCCAATCGCCAGGCAGATTCGCCCCCAAGTTGATTGAAAGTGGAGGGGGTCAATCTTTTCATTGACCAGATGAACCCGGATGACCAGATCGTCGTCGTGCCCTTCAACGATAGGATCATCGAGCTACAGCCGGCGGGGGCGGTTGGGGAGGTGGAGGAATCCTTGAAATATATCTCGCTATCTCTTCATACTTCTAGGCTTTCAGCGGAAGAATGCTTTGCCAGACCCACCTAGCGCAGGAAGCCAGTTGATTGCTGTGCTAACGCGATGGCTCCCTTCACACCTGCACGGTCGCCTAATCCTGGAGGGACGATGTATTCATCTAAGTGCTCTAGAATTGTTGGGGTCTTCAGGTAATCATTTAGCAACTGCTGCACTCTGTCCCTTATCAATGGGAATAAATGAGCTTGCTGCATCACTCCACCGCCAAGTATGATCCGTTGGGGAGACAAAATACAAATCAAGTTCACGAGGCCCAGAGCCAAGTAGTTGGCTTCCAGTTCCCAAACGGGGTGGTCGAGAGGCAGCGTTTCAGCTCGCTGCCCCCAGCGAGCTTCCAGAGCTGGCCCGGCAGCCAAACCCTCAAGACAGTCGCCATGAAACGGACATGACCCAGCAAAGGGGTCTTGGTCCAGGTCGTGCGGGATGCGTATATGGCCCATCTCTGGATGGATTAAGCCGTGCATGAGTTTTCCATTGACCAGGCCGCCGCCACCAAGGCCGGTTCCGATAGTCAAGTAAACAAAAGTATCAAGCCCTTGGGCGGCACCCCATCGGTATTCGCCCAAAGCAGCGCCATTGACATCTGTATCAAAGCCCACTGGTATATCAAAGGCCCGGCGAATTCGGCCGACAACCTCGACATTAGCCCATCCAGGCTTTGGCGTAGTGGTGATATAGCCAAAGGTAGGCGAAGTAGGCCTCAGATCAACTGGGCCAAATGAGCTAATGCCAATAGCTGCCGGTGGCTCGCTCTGCTGCTGTTGAAAGAACTCAATAGCTCGCCCAATGGTGTGCTCTGGTGTGCTTGTCGGAAAGCCAGTCTCTGCCAAAAGCTCACCATCATCCCCAGCTATCGCACAAACGAATTTTGTGCCTCCTGCTTCAATCCCTCCCCAAAGCGGCATCGTTTCCTACCACTCCTTTCCTTGCGATCAGCCTAGTTGCAGGTCAGTCAACTAACCGGCTCCATCCAGGTTTCGAAAACCTTGTCAATGTTTTCTGTCGGGTTGAATTTCCCCCACTCGCACTGGGCGATAACGCCGCCCACCGTCGTCGAGCGCGCCCCGTACTCGCATGACGGCTTCGTGGACTTTTTCGGGGATGCTGAATGTCAGCCTATCATTGCCATCCAGAGACGGACCACTGCTTGTACTGCGGCGGTGAATTGAAACGCCGTCCTTCAGTTTGGAGCAAGACAATTATCACGCTGGATGGCTGAATGCTACCAACGACGGGGCGAGAGGAGGGTGTAGGTCTGGTTGATTTTGTCCAGGGTGATCAGGCCCCGGAAAAAGCCGTCTTCGACCACGGGCACCGCTTTCACTCCCGATTTGGCAATCAACTGCTGGACGTGCAGAAGGCTATCAGAAAGGTTCACAACGGGAAAGTCGGTCCGCATCACCTGACCCACAGGGACATTGGGTCCGCGCTCCCGCAAGGTGGCCAGGATGTCCTCCCGAACGAGGACGCCCACTAACTGGCGGCCTTTGACCACCGGGAAATCGGATTGATAGCCATAAGAGGTGAAGTCAAGCACTTGGCCCAGGGGAGTGGTTGGGGTGACGGCTCTGAGTTGTCTGGTGACAGCCTGGCTGACTTGTAGCCCCTGCAACGCCCTTTTCACTTCGACCATTTGCCTTTCGTGGCCAGCACCCGCATAGATAAAGACGGCAATCAGGACCAGCGGGAATTGGAAAAGCATCAAGCCCGCTACTCCCAGGAGCATGGCCAATCCCCGCCCTACGTTGACGGCAATGCGGGTTGCTCTGAGGTAGTCCAGTCGCAGAGCCAACAAGGCCCGCAGCACACGGCCGCCGTCCATAGGGAAGGCCGGGATAAGGTTAAAGACGCCCAGAGACACGTTCATGCTGAGAAGATAAAAGACCAACGCCTTCCAGTCGGTGCCATAGAACAGGCCGTTCAGGATCCAACTTAACACTCTCTGGCCGGTGTCGGAGAGGAGATAGGCTGGCCGGTCCAGGTAGGCACCGATTTGGGTTACGAGGACCCACAGGGCCAGCGGTGCCAACAACCCCACGATGGCGAAATTGACCGCTGGCCCGGCCAGGGAGATAGCCAGCTCGTGGCTCGGCTTCTCGGGGATGCTCTCCATCTGGGCTACCCCGCCGATGGGCAGCAGGGTGATGTTGCGCACCTTGACCTTGTACCGCAGGGCCTGGAAGCTATGTCCCAACTCGTGCAGCACAACGCAGAAGAAGAGAAGAGTTGTGGAGACAATACCAAAGATGGCTCCTCTTAACCCTCCCCCTATCCCCATTCCCCCCTCGATAGCGGCCCAGAGGATAATGAGCAAGAAGGTGAGGTGCACCTTGATCTCAATGCCTTTGACGGTTGCTATTTTGATGGACCAGCCCACGTTGATGTCTCCTCCCGTTCCACTATCTCTCGCAGAGCAGCCCGACGCTTCTCTCCACTGAGGCACTCCAACTGGCGCACGCCCAGGGGGTCAATCTCTTCGCGCAGGAGCTTTACCTGCTCCTGGGTCGGCGGTGGCGTCTCTGCCACGTAAGGCGCAATTTCCAGGGGGAAGCCGGTCTGCGCCTGGACCTCTGCGACGCTTACCCCCGGATGACACGAGACCAGGCGCATTCGCCCTTGGACGTAATCAAACTGCCCCAGGTCGCTGACCAGGTAGCGGGGGCCTGGGCCGGTGAGGCCCCGCTGCCGTCTTTCCACTTCCCCTTCCCCGCTCAGGAAGCCTATCCCACTGCGAAAATCCAGCCGCTCCACAAAGACCCGGCGCTCGTGGCGCGGCACGTAGAGGTAGATGCGAGGCGAGAAAACCGTCACGTCGGCGATGCCGCCACAGCCTGGCAGCCGCAGGCGAAGGGCCTGTCCTGAGCCTGGCTTGTCCTGAGCCCCGTCGAAGGGCCTGCCCTGAGCCTGGTCGAAGGGCCGAAGGGCGTGGTAATCACCGATGACGACGTTGTTGAAATTGCCGAAGGGATCAACCTGGGCTGGCCGGAAGAATTCCCTGGGCGAAAAGGTGGGCAACACCGTGCCAGCTATCTCGGCGAAGCTCAGAATAGGGAGAGGGGAGCCCAGTCGTAGCATATAGAATTGCCGATGGCAGAGACAAAGGCCACGTTGGGGGCATGGGTCAGCTTGGCCAGAATATAGCCGGCTGCCACCAGGGGCGTAGCGATGCCCTGGGCCACCACCTCCCCATCCTCGATCTGGCGGGCGATGTAGACGCAGATGAGTTCGTCAATAGTGTAATCGGTCATTGTTCTTTTTCGATGATCTCCCGCAGCTTGCGTCGCCGCCTGGCTCCACTCAAGGTCTCCAGTTCCCGGATGCCCAGAGGGTCAATCTCCTCTCGCAGCAGGCGCACCTCCTCAGCGGTGGGCGGTGGGGTCTCGTGTAGGTCAGGCGAGAGGGTTAGGGGGAAGCCGGTCTTTTTTTGTATCTTTTCCACCGGTACACCCGGATGGTAGGAGATCAGACGCATCCGTCCCCCCTCGCCCTTGAAATCGAATTGCCCCAGGTTGCTGACCAGATAGTGAGGGCCGGGATAGTCCGGCAGCCGGTGGCCATGCCCCAGGCCGCTCAGGAAATCCAGTTTCTCCACGAACACAGCCCGGCTGTGACGGGGCACGTAGAGATAGACCCGCGAATGGTAAGTCGTCACGTCGGCAATGCCGCCGCAGCCGGGCAGGCGCAGGTTTGGGCGCTCGTAGCTACCCCCCATGAAGACGTTATTAAAGTTACCGTAGGGGTCTATCTGCCCCGGCCGAAAGAACTCCTTGGGTTGTAAGCTGAACAAGATACACACGGCGCCGGGGAAGCTGGTCAGAGCAATGGCCCGGCCCAGCCAGATGTCCTCGATGCGGGCAATGGACAGGGGGGCCCACTCGGCGCAGATAGTGTTGCCGATAGCCGAGCCAAAGACCACGTTGGGAGCATGGGTCAGCTTGGCCAGGAGGTAGCCAGCCATCACCAGAGGAGTGGCGATGCCCTGGGCCAGAGCCTCACCGTCCTCGACCTGGCGGGAGATGCAAACGCAAATGAGTTCGTCAACAGTGTAATCAGTCATCAACCAAGGAACTCCTTCAGGTAGTCCTTGAATCCATCGCTGTTGCAGGTCTCCACATAGCGCAGGATCTCCGCCGAATCCAGGGGATAGTCGGGATAGCAGGAAGTAGGCTTGGCTCCGCCGGGTGCTTCCACCACCGCATTGACCCGCAGCCCCACGGTGTCGGCTCTCTCCTCCAGTTTGTCAACCACCCGCTCGGCAGTGATGATCACCCGCTCGGCGCCCATGGTCAACTCCCAATCCACGGCCAGATTGCCGCCCAGTACGGCGTTGCCATAGGGGTCGGCCAGACGAGCGTGGATCACGGCCACGTCGGGTTTGATAGCGGGAAAGGCCACGTAGCGCCGGTCGCTGTAGGGGTCGTCCACCAGCTTGACGTCGGGCCGTACCTTCAAAAGGTCGGTCTCCACCCAGCCCTGCCCCGGCATGAACCCCACCCCAGCCAGAGCCGCCCGCAGCCCAAAGGCAATGCTGGCCTCGGTCTCCTCGATGACTTTCACCTCGCCAGCGGTGGCCAGTTTGGTGAACATGGGAGCCAGCCCGAAGGCTTCCATCCCGAAGTAGCAGGAGCGCACCCGGCTGACCAGCCCCGCGCCCACCAGCAGGTCAGAAGCGAAACTGGCGGTAAAGGCCAGTAGGGTCAGGTCGCCCGTGCCCTGGCGAATCAGCTCCCGCACAAAGGCCACCGGCCGCCGGTAAAGGGTCATCCCTCCCAGGGCCAGCACGTCGCCCTGACGGACCAGTTTCACTGCTTCGGTCAAGGTTGTGACTTTGTTGATCATCATCTCTCTCTAATTTCCAATTTCCAACCTCTAATCTCTAATCTGCCTGAACACTTCTACCACCTGGGTCACATCGTCAATGGCAAAGTCCACGCCGTCTCCTCCGCTGCTGTTCACCAGCACGGTAACCATCCCCATCTCTTTGGCTGGCTTCAGGTTGCGCATCGAATCTTCGACCATCAGACATTCCTCCGGCCTGGCTCCCAGGATGTCCAGGACATACCGGTAAGCCCCTGGCTGCGGCTTGTTCTTATAGTTCGTGGCTCGCAAGTCAACGATGCGGCTGAAATGGTGCTCGACGCCCAGAAACCTGAGAACTCGGTGGGCGTGTTCGGTGGTAGCGTTGGTGAAAATGACTTTCTCAGCCTGAATTTCGGTCAAGGCCTGGTCCAAGGTCTCGTCGGGCTTGAGATAGTCGCCCAGGGGAACGTCGTGGACGTAGGCCAGATATTCTTCTGTATCAATGTTGTAGTGGACCCGGAGACCTTTTAGGGTGGTGCCGTAGGTCTGTAGGTAGTGACGGCGCAAATCCCTGGCCGCCACCGGATCCAGGCCCACTTTCTCCTCCATATACTGGTGGATACGCTGGCCGATGGCCGCCATCAGTCCTATCTCTTTTGGGTAGAGGGTGTCGTCCAGGTCGAAAAGGATGTACTTGATCATCTATCAGCTACTGCTTGCCTTCCCAAAACGGACAGAAAGGACAATCTTCGCCAAGGGGATAGTCAATGCCTTCCTCATGGGGGCAGCCGATCACGCCCTCCGTCATGACCACCGATTTGGCTTTGTGCTCCTGGATAAAGGCCTTGATTTCCGCCTGGATTTGCGGGTCGCTCGCCACGTTTGGACCGGCCCATCTCTGAAGGGCGATTGGCTCTTCACCTTCCTTGTCTATGATGCCCACGGCGATCTTGGTAGGCGTCTTGTCATCAGGGCCATAGAAGGCAATGGTCACGACGGGAAATTGGCGGCGCCTGGATGGTGGCTGTCTCTTACGTCTTGGTCTAGTCTCTTGTGCCATCGTTCTCCTCATTAAATCACTCCCCAAACAACGTGCCATACCACATCTGTCCAGAAATGTATCCCAACCGGAGCCAAAAATCCAAACTTTCTGAAGTAGTAGGCCGCAAAGATTGAAACTATGCCGTTGAGAAGGATGATTTCACTCATGAGAGCAGGCGGGATTTCACCGATTGTCTTCCATCCAAAGAGAACCATAACTGCGGGTATATGTCCAAGAGCAAATGCAAGGGCTGAAAGAGTAGCCACAATCCAGAAAACCTGGTTTTGCCACTTCTTTTTCAGGATCACATGAGAAATAAGCCACACCCAAAATGGGATGAAAAACAAGCGAAATATCAGCTCTTCTCCAATACCAGCAACAGCCGAAGCGACGAGGGAAGTCGGGAATGGCGGATGAGGAATTGGACCTAATGCGTGAAAGCTGCTCAAAATCGCATCAGCAAGAACTAAAAATACGCCAAGCCCTATCCCAACAAGTGCAGGAATCAAAAATCTTTGTCTATTAGAAACCATTGGATCCCAGATATTCGCAAAACCAAGCTTTTGTGAAAGCTTTAATCCGAGGAAACCCAGACCTCCATAGAGGATAAGCATCATGCCCGCATTCACAAGAGCCAGCACTGGTTTTGGAGCTGGAAGTTCTTGTCCTTCCAGGGTTGGTAAGAGAGAACCTTGAGGCAAAAGGACGTTAATCGCTGCCAAAACAGCAAGGATTATGACGAGTCCGATATAGATTTTGATTGACGTTGATAGCTTCTCCATGATCTGTCCTAACCAGCATCTTCTCCAGGTTGGCCACCAGGTCACGGGCCAATGATGAGTTTTCGGCCAGCCGTTGCAGTAGAATCTGCAAACCAGGGCTGATGGCAGATGGCTCGTTCCTTTCCTCGTTGGGCCGGCCGCCGACGATGGTCAAACCTGAAGAGTCATAGCCGTTCATCAGGTTCTACCTCTTTTTCCGAATGGCACACTATTCGTAACTACTTGCTTCCATGAGTTCTACGAATTCTGAAATATCGTCTAATCGCAAAGAGTCTAGCGGCACCTTTACACTCGTTTGAAGTTGCTCTCCCTTAAATCGCTCAATTAACTCTTGGCAAACTGCCTCAGATGACCATTTAGTGACAATTATATGCTCAGAGGCATATGCACAAGCTCTGAAAACTGTATCTCTACCTCTCAAGAAAAGTATCTCGGCTTTTGCCCCTCTAGCTTGTGGCCACTCTGCAAGCAAACGTTCAATCTTCTCACGGTTTTTCATCGAGAAACGCTTTAACAAGTCAGAGATTTCAACCTGAGACCGACCAACTTTAGCTATCTTGTCTGGATAAAGGATGATCCGTCGGCGTTGGTGTTCAGGAAGGCTCTTGAAAATGTCCTTTAGAGCGATTATTTTGCCTACGTGCTGTTCTACATCTGGAGCGTCGTGTTCCCAACAAATTAAGAAATCAGCATAGATTCCTGGATGGTCTTTGACGTCCCGCCGCAAGCCGCTGCTACATAGCTTGAACTCTATGGTGGCATCTTCCCAACTATCGTCAACGTAGTACTTTGCTTTAGCGTCGAGATATTTGGTATGGTCGTATCCTGCTAGGTGCGGATCAACTTCAAACTCCTCGATGGCAAATTGGTAGGGTAAATATTCCCAAAGGAGTCCTATTAACAGATAAACTCCGTTTTCGCTGCTAGGTGCATAAAGGAAACCAGAGAAGTGTGGAGGTATTGTGTCACTCATGGCGTACCTTTTTTGCCAGTTGGGGTATCAAAGACTCGCATCCGAGCCTCTGCCCATCCGCGCTTTCATGATTCGAAACAGCAGATCGGCATCAATATTACCGCCGCTCAGGACGGCTACCACTTTCTTGCCTTTCAGGTCCAGTTCGGTTTCGTAGCCGCTGGCCGGGCCGGCCAGGAGGGGGGCAACCGCCGCCGCGCCGGAACCTTCTACCACCACTAGTTGGTTCAGCTCCAGCAAAGCGTAAACGGCCTCCCAAATCGCCTCTCACTGACCACCAAGACTTCGTCAATCAGGTCTTTGACGATGGTGAAGGGCACGACGCCACTCTGTCTCAGGGATAATCGGGCAGATACTTCACGAATGGCAATACAGCCTTCACAGCTTCATAAAACACCTTGTCTGCTGTCCAGAACTCACAGCCGTGCAATTCGGCAAGGGCAGCGTAAAGCGAGTCGTAGATGCGCTCTTGCTTGAACTGGCGAGCAATTTCACGCGCCCGGCGTACCAGGTTGGGATGAGTGACGATTCGCACACCAACTGTATAAAATGCTCTCAGGGACGCGTCGGCTGCCACGATGGTTACGCGGCCATAGTGCAGACGGCGCTGCAGAGTGCTCTCAACTTCATATTCCAGAAGAGGTGGACCTATCAGGGTGATATCTATCAATCGCGCGGCATGGAGCAACTGCCGCGCTTTATTACGAAACGGCTCGCCCTTGACTATCCATTTGATAGCGACACTGGCATCTATGACTTGCTCGGCCATATTTGCTCATCTCTGTCCCAACGCATCAGGCGAATTTCTTCAGCAGCATCAAAGGTGCCCTCCCACATCTCCGCTGCGGCATCGCATAGTGCTAACAATTCATCAGCTTCTTTCTCACGCTGTCGTCGCAGCGATTCCTCGTCCTTCATCATCGGCACGCCAAGTGGCATAGCACTCAGGTGTTCGGAGATATGCATCACCAGTTTGAGTTGTTCTTGCGGTGACAGTTGCATGACCTGCTGTTCTAGCTGTTCTAAGGTCACTTGATTGGACATCGTCATTCACCTCTTTCTTTCAGGCTTGGCGTTACGGCTAACTTCCAGATAAACGAACCCTTCGATGAAACGGGCCTTCTGTTAAAGACATGGTTGGGGTATCAGAAACTCGCATCTGAGCTTCTGCCCATCTGCGCTTTTATGATTCGAAACAGCAATTCAGCGTCAATGTTGCCGCCGCTCAGGACAGCTACTACCCTCTTCCCCTTCAGGTCCAGTTCGGTTTCATAGCCGCTGGCCGGGCCAGCCAGGAGGGGGGCAACCGCCGCCGCGCCGGAACCCTCTACCACCAGTTGGGTCAACTCCAGCAAAGCGTAGACGGCCTCCCAAATCGCCTCCTCACTGACCACTACGATTTTGTCAATCAAGTCCCTGGCGATGGTGAAAGGCACGATGCCATAGCCGCCGGCCAACCCATCGGCGATGGTCGGCCCGGCTTCGTAGCTCTCGTAGCATCGGCCCTCTTTGAAAGAGAGGTGGGCCGCTGGTGAGGTGTCAGGCTGTACGCCGAGGACTTTCACCTCGGGGTTGATGGCCTTGGCAGCTACGGCAATCCCGGCGCTCAGCCCCCCACCGCCCACAGGCACGATGATGGCTTCAACGTCGGGCAACTCCTCCATGATCTCCAGCCCCGCTGTGCCCTGACCAGCGATGACCACCGGGTCGTCGTAGGCGTGGATGTAGGTGGCCCCCTGCGCCTGGACAAATTCCTCGGCGGCGTGATGGGCCTCTTCGTAGGTGTTCCCCGCAAAGCGGAGCTCAGAGTCAAACTCGCGCAGCTTCTCTACTTTGGATTGGGGCGCGTTGTGAGGCACAAAGATGGTATTCGACACGCCTCCCAGGGCCCTGGCCGCGTGAGCCACCCCCAGGGCGTGGTTGCCAGCCGAGGCCGTCACAAGTCCCCTGGCCTTTTCCTCAGCGGACAGGCTGGCGATTTTGTTGACAGCTCCCCGTGGCTTGAAAGAGCCCGTCACCTGCCGATTCTCCAGTTTTAAGTAGAGCTCGCAGCCCGTCCGCTGGCTGAGCAGGAAGGAGTATTCCAGCGGTGTCCTTTTGACCAGGTTGCTTATGGTCCGTCGAGCGGCCAGGATGTCTTTGAGACCGAGCATAATCATATCCCTCTCACCAGAAATCTTCATAGGGCTTAGAAACCCGGTTTTTGGCTGAAAAATGCGGCTTTTTTGCCCCACACAGCATCCCCGAGAGCGACAGTTTGTTCGCTCAGGCAGGAAAAAAACGGGTTTCTCCAAGCATCAGGCCCTATTATACTACAAAAGCACCCTTTTGACTATTGGCCCCATAAAGAAACAAACAGACGAGTATCAGTAGATCACGATTGAAGGCTCAAAGCGGACCACAGTCCGCGTTTAGGCCGCTAGACTGTGGTCCAGCGAGAGCAATTCGTGATCTGCTGAGTATCGGGGCTCGTTGGCCCCATCTACTCGTCTGCCTGATCAACGGCCTTCCGCTCGGAAATCCCCCCGCTAAGTGCCTATCTGAAGGATAGCGGGCCGGGCTCCTATGCCCGGTTTCTGGCGGCATGGGAGCCGTCTCTGCTGACTTTGCGGAGGCGGTTCTAAACCGTTTCCTTTAGCTCCTTGATCAAAGCTGGCAGCACCTCGTGCACGTCGCCGACGATGCCCACGTCGGCCACCTGGAAGATAGTAGCATTCGGGTCCCTGTTGATAGCCACCACGAATTTGGAATCCAGGATGCCAGCGTAGTGCTGGATGGCCCCCGCGATGCCGCAGGCAACGTAGAGGTCGGGGGCGATTTGGGTTCCTCCCAGCCCTACCCGTTTCTCCTCGTCAATCCAGCCCTCGTCTACGGCTCCCCGCGAGCCGCCTACCTGACCGCCCAGAACCTCGGCCAGTTCCTCCACCAGGGCGAAACTCTCGGCGTCCCCCATGCCCCGGCCTCCGGAAACGACCATCTTGGCCTTATCCAACGGCACCTCAGGGCGAGCCTCCTCGCTGACCACCTTCAGCACTTTGCTTCTGACCTCGAGGTCATTAATTTCTACGGCGATGGTTTCCACTTCTCCGGTCCGACTGGGATCGGCCAGGGGAGGACGAAAAGCGCCAGGCAGGACGGTAGCCATCTGAGGCCGGGCTTTGGGGCAGACGCTGGTCTGGAAGTACTCGCCACCGTAGACGGGGTAGGTGGCCAACAACTGACGCTGCATCTCGTCAATCTCCAGGTTCAGGCAGTTGGTGAAGAGAGCCGTCCCCAGGCGCTGAGCCAGGCGCGGAGCCAGGTCGCGGCCCGTGCTGGTAGCCCCCAGGAGGACGATCTCTGGTTTCCCCTCTTCAATGAGATCACCCAACACCTTACTGTAGATTTCGGTGTTGTACGCGCTCAGACGAGGATCATCGGTCACGTACACCACGTCGGCCCCGTTGGAAACGAGTTCTTGCCTGAGCTCCTCCGTGCTCTCTCCTAGAAAGACGGCCTTGACGTAGACGCCCAGGCTATCGGACAACTGGCGAGCTTTGCCCAACATCTCCAGAACCACAGGGGCCAAAGCCTCGCCTTCTTTCTCAGCCACTACCCAGATACCGCGGTAAGGACTCTCCTCCACCGCTTCGCCTACCATGCTTTCCAAAAAGTCCAGGTCCATATCAACCTCCGCTTACGTTTCACGTCTTAGAACTTGGCCCGCCGGTGGAGTAGCAGAACGGTTCGACTGAGCTCACCGGGGCCTTGTTCTGCGCCAGCCGAGCGCGAAACCTGTACCGCCTGCACCGCAACAGTGGTGCAAGTTTCGCTACTCCATTAGATAACTCTCCCTGCCTTCAAATGTTGCACCAACTCCCTGGCCGCTTCCTCGGGGGCGCCAGTGATCTTTGTCCCGAATTCTCTCTCCGGCGGAAAGCTGATGCGTTTCTCCTCCGCCAGGGGCTGCAAATCTGCTGCCTCAAGGCCAAGGTCGGAAGCCCCCCAGACGGTCACCTCCCACTCTCGGTAGGCGTTGATGATGCCAGCTCCGGTGGGATACCGTGGCTCGTTGGCGTCCTGGGTCACGGTCAACAACGCTGGCAAGCTGGCCTCAACTTCGGCGTAGCCCTGGCTCCTTCGACTTTGCTCAGGACAGGCCCGGTTACATCTGGCCTTCACTTGGCCATCACCGGCGGCCAAAAGCTCGCACACCTTGATGATCTGGGGCAGGCTCAGGTATTCGGCCAGACGAGGTCCCAACTGGCCAGCACCGGTGTCAGCGGCCTGGCAGCCGGCTAATATCAGGTCGTAGTCTCCGATCTTCTGGATGGCTTTGCCCAAAACAGTGGTAGCCATCGCGATGTCGGCTTTCTCAAAGGCCTCGTCGGTGAGGAGGAAGGCGCTGTCGGCACCCATGGCCATGGCCTCACGCAGGGCGTCGTCGGCCCGCTCCGGCCCCATCGTCACGGCCACCACCTCGGCTCCCTGCTCGTCCTTGAGCTTGAGAGCCTCCTCCAGGGCGTTCTTGTCGTTGGGATTGATGATGTACTCTTCGCGGTTGATGAATATCCTCTCCGCGCGGCGGTTGACGGTCATCCCGCTGGGGTCGAGGATCTGTTTTATGGGGACGATGATTCTCATAACGTAAACTCCTTCGTCCTATTTGAAATAGAAATGGGAGGACACCCCCCACACTCCCGGCCTTACGGCTCAAGGCGAAATGCGCACTCCAACCTGGCGGAAGATGTTGGAAGCGATGACGATGCGCTGGATCTCGCTGGTGCCTTCAAAGATTTCGGTGATGCGGGCGTCACGGTACATGAGGTCTATGATATAGTCCCGCATGTAGCCCATCCCACCGTGGATCTGCACGGCCCGGTCCGCGCAGCGGTGCAGCACCTCCGAACCGTAGAGTTTGCACATCGCTGCCTCATGGGAGAAGGGCTGGCTGGTATCCACCAGCCAGGCCGTACGGTAGACCAGTGAGCGCAGGGCCTCGATCTCTGTCGCCATGTCAGCGATCATGAACTGGATAGACTGCTTATGGGCAATAGGCTTTCCGAATTGCTGGCGCACCTTGGCCCACTGGACGCTCTTCTCCAGAGCCAAATCGCACGCTCCCAGACAGGCGGCACCCAGGCTGAGCCGTCCGATGTCCAGCGTCTTCATGAAGGTGACGAACCCCAGTCCGACCTCGCCGATCACGTTCTCCCTGGGCACCCGGCAATTCTCAAAGATCAGCTCGGTTGTATCGCTGCCTCGGATGCCCATCTTGTCCTCCTCAGTGCCGATGCTGAAACCGGGGAAGGCCTTCTCCACGACAAAGGCCGTGACCCCGCCCCGGGCTCCCAGTGACGGGTCGGTAACCGCCAGGAGGCTGACCACATCACAAAGCTTCCCATTGGTGATAAAGGTCTTGGAGCCATTGAGGACATAATCATCCCCATCTCGCTCGGCCCGGGTCCTGATGGACGCTGCATCGGAGCCAGCCCCCGGCTCCGTCAAGCCGAAGGCACCGATCAACTCGCCCCGGGCCAGCGGCGTCAGATATTTCTCCTTCAGTTCCTCGGTGCCGTCCAAATGGATGGCCATGGCCCCAATGCCGATATGGGCGCCAATGATCGCCGCCAGTGCGCCGCAGAACTTGTTGAGTTCCTCCATGGCGATGCAGTAGCCCATCTCCCCGGCCCCCATCCCGCCGTACTTCTGGGGGAAAGGCACACCCAGCAAGCCCAACTTGGCCGCTTTATCTATCAACTCGCGGGGGGTTTCTTCTTCCTCGTCAATTTTCCTGACGATGGGAGCGAGTTCTTTCTGGGCGAACTCGCGGATCATACGCCGTAGCAATTGGTATTCTTTGGGCAAAGTAAAGTCCATATTCCGACCTCCTCTTACCTAGCCACAGTGAAAAGAGGGAACTGTCATTCTGAGCCGAAGCGCAGCGGAGGCGAAGAATCTCGTTCTTTGTACAGAAAACTGCTTGTTTGCCAAAAACGGGATTCTTCCCTTCGGCTTCGCTCAGGACAGTCGCCACTTCCCCCTCGCTTTGCTCAGGGCTCCGGCTCACTTCTCAGAATGACAAGTCATCAAAATCAGTGTGGCGGAATCCTCCGGCTATGGTCTGATCTTGAGCCCCTTTTCTCCAAGGATATCCGCGGCGATGATGAAACGCTGGATCTCATTGGTCCCCTCGAAGATGCGGCTGACGCGCGCGTCGCGATACATGCGCTCAATGGGGTAGTCTTTGATGTAACCATAGCCGCCGTGGGTTTGCAACATGCAGTTGACGGCCCGATCAGCCACTTCGGAACCAAAGAGCTTGACCATGGACGCCTCTTTGGTGTATTTCTGCCCCTGATCCACCAGCCAGGCGGTGTGGTAAACCAGATAGCGCAGGGCCTCGATTTCGGTGGCCGTGTCGGCGATAAAGTTCTGGATGGCCTGCTTGAGGGCGATGGGGCCACCGAACTGCTCGCGCTCACAGGCAAACTGAACACCTGCTTCCAGTGCGCCCTGAGCTACCCCCAGGCAGACGGCCCCCACACCAAGGCGTCCATAATCCAGGGCTTTCATGGCCGTGGCAAAGCCCTGATTGAGCTTTTCCTCGCCGCCCAGAACGTTAGCCGCTGGCACCCGGCAGTCGTCGAAGAAAAGAGTCGTCACCGGGATGCCATGCAGGCCCGTCATTTTTTCGTTGCGACCGACGGTAAAACCGGGGGTGTCCTTCTCCACAATAAAGGCCGTGATGCCCCACGCCCCTCGTTCCTGCTTCTTGGCTGGCTCGGTTTTGGCAAAGACGACAAAGGTCTCGGCGATGCTCCCGTTGATAATCCAGATTTTGTTGCCGTTCAGGACATAGTCATCGCCATCGCGCACGGCCGTGGTCTGGAGGGCCGCCGCGTCGGAACCGGCACCGGGCTCCGTCAAGGCAAAAGAGCCGATCTTTTCGCCCAGGGCCAGCGGCTCCAGGAAGGTCTGCTTCTGCTCCTCGGTACCGTCCAGATAGATGCACATGGTCGCAACGCTGGTGTGGACCTCGATGATCATGGCCGTGCTCATGCAGACCTTGCCCAATTCCTCCAGCATCATGCAATAGCCGATGGTGCCGATCTCTGAGCCCCCATATTCCTCCGGGAAGGGGGCTCCCAGGAAACCCTGTTCCGCCGCCAGCTTTAGCGTCTCCAAAGGCGGGCGTTCCTCTCTATCCAACGTCTCGGCCAGAGGTGCGATCTCATTCTGGGCGAAATCGCGGAACATTTTCTGAAACATGCGCAGTTCTTCGTCGAGTGCAAAGTCCATAGGTCTTTCTCCTATCTGTCTTTGAACTTCGGCTTGCGCTTCTCCAGGAAAGCCTTCAGCCCCTCTTCTGTATCCTCACTGCCTGCCAACGACACGAACTGCTGGGCTTCGGTCTCCAGAGCATCTTCCAAGTCCTGCTCCAGGCCCGTGTTCACGGCGCGGATGGTGGCTGCCATAGGCAGCTTGCTCTTGGTGGTGACGAGCTTTCTGGCCAGCCCTTTGGCTTCCTTGATCACTGCGCCTGTGGGCACTACTTTGTTGACCAGGCCCATGCGATAGGCTTCCTGCGCGGTGACGGCGTCGCCGGTGAGGATCATCTCCAGAGCCCGGCCCTTGCCCACGATGCGTGACAGGCGTTGAGTGCCACCCCAGCCAGGGATGAGCCCCAGGTTGATTTCCGGCTGGCCCAGACGCAACCCGTCCTCAGCAATGCGGATGTGGCAGGCCATGGCCAGCTCGAGGCCACCGCCCAGGGCGAAACGACCGTTGAGAGCAGCGATGACCGGCTTCTCTGAGCGTTCGATCTTCAAGAAGGTCTGCTGCCCCTGGCGGATGAAAGCCATAGCTTCCTCCGGTTTGTCCTTGAGCTCGGCAATCTCGTTGATGTCGGCCCCGGCTACGAACAACTGGCCCGCCCCGGTGACGATGATAACCTTCACCTCGTCGTTTGCTGTCACCTCGTCGAAAGCATCTCCCAGCTCTGTCATCACCTGGGTATTGAAAGCGTTGGCCGGCGGATGGTCAATCGTCAAGGTGGCCACACGGTTTTCGACGGAGACGTGTATATACTGTCGTTCTGCCATTCTGGCTCCTTTCGTTTGTTTAGTTGAAAAGAAATAGCTATCCGAACTGCTCCCGCCGGCCTGTACCGCAACAGTGGTGATTGCCAAATCCGGCGGGTATGGCCTGGATTTGGCAATCCAGGCCGAGCAAAGCTCTACGTTGTATGCCCCATGAACCCTTGCCCCGTCTTTTTGCCCAGCTCTCCGGCCTTTACCTTCTGATATAGCAAGTCTACGGGGTGGAAGCGAGGGCCGAATTTTTTCTCCAGATCCTCCAACTGTTCCACGACCACGTCCAGGCCCACGCTATCGGCATACTCCAGAGGCCCCATGCGTACCGCCTGGCCGTCCTCTTGACGCACCTGCATCCCCAGCCCGGCGATACAGGCCATGCCAATGTCGTTGATGTTGGCGATCTCTTCCATAGCACACAGTGCAGCCTCGTTGACGAGGGGCAGCATCAGGCGCTCAACGCTGAACTCGGTGCTGGTGATAGCTCCTGGTTGGGCCTGAATTTCCTTGATCATCTCTTTGACCGGCTCGTCGGTCTGATCGCCGTAGCCGTAGAAGCCAGCCCCGGCTTTCTCGCCCAGACGCCCCGCCTGGTAAAGCTTTTCCAGGAGGGGAGGCACGGGGATGCCCTCTTTTTGGGACGCCATATACACAGCCGTGTGATAGGCAACACCAACGCCGATCATGTCCATCAGGGTGAAAGGCCCCATCGGCCAACCGAACTCGGTCATAGCACTGTCAACTTCTGAAGCCGTGGCCGCCCCCTCTTGCAGGGAGAGGATCGCCTCGAAGAGGTAAGGTACCAGAATACGGTTGACCAGAAAGCCCGGGCACTCCTTGACGACCACCGGGATCTTGCGCAGTTCTTCACTGAATTGCACCACGTCATCAACAGTCTCCTGGCCAGTGTCCGGGCTGCGGACCACCTCCACCAGCTTCATGAGATGAGCCGGGCTGAAAAAGTGCAAGCCGACTACCTTGTGGGGGCGTTTGGTGGCCGAGCCCATCTCCTGGATGGAGAGCGCCGAGGTATTGGAGGCAAAGATGGTCTCTGCCGGGCAGACCTCGTCCAACTCGGCAAAAACCTGCTGTTTGATTTTCATGTTCTCGGGCACAGCCTCAATGACAATGTCCACGTCAGCGAATTCGTCATAGGAGAGGGTAGGGATGGCCAGGTCCACCTTTTCCTGCATCGCAGTGGCGGTCATTTTGCCCTTGTCCACCCGCCGCTGGTAGATGGCCCGCAGGGCATCCATGCCTGTGTCCAGCATCTCCTGGTCAATGTCCTTCAGCACTACCGGCAGGCCGGCATAGGTGATGACCTGAGCAATCTCGGCTCCCATAAAGCCTGCCCCGACAACGCCTGCCTTAAAGATGTACATTTCAACCTCCTACGAAATCTACTCACCTTTGCTCCGGCTGGATTTGTAATCCAGCCGCCGGGCCACCGGATTGCAAATCCGGCGGGAGCGGAGACCTCCTACCATGTTTTGAGAGGCGTGGCCGCCTCAGGGTTGTCAATGCGCATGAAATAGACCCAAACGTCCGGGTGTTTGGCGAAAGCGGCTTCGTTGGCCTGGCCCAGGGTCTGGCCCACAAAGTAGTTGCCGCTCTCCGGCTCGATGGCTACCAGGCCCTCTTTCCCCTCCAGTTCCCCCTTGATCTTCTCGTACACCTCTTTGGCCTTGGCGATGAACGCTTCCCTGGTAGCCTTGTCTCTGTACATATCCATAACTGATGACATAAAAAGCCTCCTGTTACTTTCTCTCAATGATGATCGTACCGCCCTGCCCGCCTCCGACGCAGGCCGTGGCCAGCCCCAGAGAGGCATCCTGCTTGATCATCTCGTACATCAGGGTGACCACGATGCGGGTGCCGGTGCAGCCTACGGGATGCCCCAGGGCAATGGCTCCACCATTGGGGTTGACCTTATCCCAATCCCAGCCGTCCTTCTCCAGCTCGATGCCCACAGCCAGGCTCTGGGCGGCGAAAGCTTCATTGAGCTCGATGATGTCAATGTCCGTCAGCTTGAGGCCGGCCCGCTCCAGAGCCAACGGTACAGACCTGCTGGGACCGATACCCATGATCTCTGGCGGCACTGCGCCGTAGGCGTAGCTGCGGATATGAGCCATGGGCTCCATCCCCAGCTCGTCAGCTTTTTCCTTGGTCATCACGATCACGGCCGCCGCGCCATCGGAGATGGGACAGGCATTGGCGGGCGTGACCGTGCCGCCTTTCTTGAAGACGGTCGGATAGAGGGCAGCCTTCTGGACGGAGAGGCCAGGGTTGATGCACTCGTCCTGGATGATCTCCTCGCGCGCCACCTCCTGGCCCGCCACCTTTTTGACCACCGGTACGGGCACGATCTCGTCGCGGAACTTGCCCATACGAGTGGCCCTGAAGGCTTTTTTGTGGGAATTGACGGAGAACTGGTCTTGCTCCTCGCGGCTGAGGCCGTACAACATGGCCAGGTTCTCGGCCGTGTAGCCCATGACCAGGCCGCAGACACCGTCGGTCAGCCCTTCCCAGAGCGCGTCAATGAACTCGGTGCTACGCAGCCTCAAGCCCCAGCGGGCCCCACGCACGGTATAGGGCGCACTGCTCATGCTCTCCGTGCCCGCCGAGAGAAAGATATCGCCGTCGCCGGCCTGGATGGCCTGACAGGCATTGGTAATGGCCACCATGCCCGAAACGCAGTTGCGCTGCACGGTGTAGGCGGGCACATGGGTAGGTATGCCCGCCATCAGGGCTGATACGCGGCCAATGTTCGTCGCGTCGGAATACTGGCCACAGCAACCCAGGAGCACATCGTCAAAGAGGTTAGGGTCAATGCCCGTGCGTTTGATGACCTCCTCCATCACGATTCTGGCCAGTTCTTGGGCAGACAGGCTTCGAAAAGCCCCCCCGTGACTGCCGATAGGAGTCCGTACACCTCCTACGATTACGACTTCTTTCATTGAAACCCCCCCACTCATAGTTTTTTGGAATCAATTCTTTGGTTTATTTGGTTTTGAGAGATTCAAAAGCGAGGGCCTTCGGACGAGTTTCAACTCGCCTTTAGATTACCCTCGCCTGTACACCGACGTGTAGCAGGGAAAGATCCGTGGTAGCAGCAAGTGCATCGCGGGTTTCTTCCCTTCAATGTCTTTCACTCCGTCGTCGTTGACGAAACATGGCTGATCAAGTCGCTTGATGGCCCCCGAAGTTGTGAGCTTATTGTACAACAATTCACAAAAAAAATCAAACTGGTTGCAGCATAAGAACCGGGCAACTATACACGGCGGCGCAAATAAGCCACCAGTTATCAGAGTAAGATCAGCATCCTGAGTAGGCCGAAACGCAGTGAAGGCCGTATCGAAGCCTGTCCTGAGCTTGTCGAAGGGGGTACGGCTCTGCAACGAATCGGTGTCTAAGCCGCACCCTTCGATACGCTTCGCTACTCAGGATGCTATCGCTCTAATCGGTTGAACATTTCTGCTGGCGTGTACTAGCGTTCGCCCTGTGATCAGAAAGGCTACGTTCTACTCTGTCACAGCGATGGGGCATTTTAGCTACCGAATGAGACTGGCTATTCTCACCAAGCTGGGTCTCTGCGAAATGCCTCGGCGAGTCGTTGCTTTCTGTCCTCCGACAACCACGCTGCTTGGATACCCTGAAGAATACAGGACCGTATCTCGTCTCGGGAAAAGCCCAGTTTACCTTCAAGGAGCCGGAATTCTTCAGCCAGAGAGTTGCCAAACATCTTGGGATCATCGGTATTGATGGTCACAATGATCCCTCGCTCGAAGTAACGTCGTATCGGATGCTCTTCGAGCGAGTTGACCACTCCGGTTCGCACGTTAGAAATAGGACACATCTCCAAGGGGATGCGGTGCTCAGCTAGGTAATCCAGCAAAGCCTCGTCCTCTTCGGCACGGGTTCCGTGGCCGATGCGGTCCACCCGAAGGCTACGAATGGCTCCCCAGATGCTGGCTGCGCCTGCTGCTTCGCCAGCATGGGCGCTCGTGTGCAAGCCGAGCCCCCGAGCTTTTTCATAGACCGCTTCAAACGGCTCTGGCGGAAAATGTTGCTCCAAACCGCCGATCCCGATACCGACCACGCCCAGGTCCCGCACCTCGTTGACCTCGGCCAGGGTCACGGCTGCCTTTTCCGGCCCAGAGTCGCGAACAAGATCAGCCACCAGTGCCACCTCAACCTCCGGCACCCGGGACAGATCAATGCGGATCGCCTCTGTTAACTTTTGAGTACCCAGGCCATGCCGGAAAAAGTCTGAGGGCGAGAAAAAGGCTTCCACGTAACGAATGTTCTGGCCTGCCAGGTCCCGCGCTACGGCCTCAGAGATAGAAGTGAAATCTTCGTACTCACGCAGAAACCGGTTTTTCCACACCCAGGTTTCGATGAAATGTGGAAAATCCCGATATTCAAACTTACGCTCAAGCGCCTCGAGGTCTGGGGCCGACGGATCTCCACCATACTTCTGAACCAATTCCCACAGCGCGTCGTGGGGGATAGCCCCTTCGAGGTGTAAATGCAGTTCAACCTTGGGCACTCGCTCAAACCAACTCATTTTCGATTTCCGAGTCGTAGCGATGTTTTCGACCATGTTATCTCCAGTTGAGGTTTTCTATCCTCCTCTCGTTTCCGATGTTGTCTATCCCACCGAGCGCGCAATCAACCACTGGGCAGCGAAATAGGTGCTCAGCATCAACGCCTGCGCGCTCTTGTATCGTCCTCTAAAGCGGTTGACGGCCAGCGCCGAGTCCGAAATCAGGAACAAAACCGCTCCCAGGAAAGCCAGCAGTGCCGCGCTCTGTCCTATCTGGCTCCACCGCTCCCACGCCTGCCAGGCCATGACCAGGATCACCACCATATACACCAGCACGGGCAGCTTCATCTGGCCCAGGTGCGGTGCCAGGATGCTGAATATGAGAACGCCGTAGATGGCACAAGGCAATAACCGCCATGAAAAACCAAAGCCCGTCCCTGACGTAAACGCTACTATGTAGAAAAGATACGCGAAAAGAAAGCTGACAAGCCCGGCTACGAACCGGTCCGAGGGAAGCATCAAGAAGACATCACCCGCCAGGGAACAGACCAGGTCGGCTATGATCACGTACTTGTAGCGCAAGGTGTCTGGCTTCCCAGATAGTACAGCAATCAGCAAGATGAACAGCATGGTCAGGGGTTTGAACAAGTAGACGTGATACCGTGGGCCGTAATATTCAGCGCGGATGTGCAGAGCCGCCGAAAAGTATGGCCAACAGAGTGAGTATTGTCGTCAACAATTTTGTCCATCCTCCCAGATACGGACCTTATTATCTGCCGACCTTAACGCCAACCAGCACCCATCGCTCCAGTCTTTGTCTTTCAGCTCCACCTCTACTGACCGCTGAAAGGCAAAGCCGTGCTGACTGCTACGGCGGCTCTCAAGAGGAAGGTTCGATCAATTGATAAGGGTTGTAGATATAATGCGTGCTAACCGGCCCCCAACCCTGGGCATAGCGGGTAATAAAGCGGGCTGGATCGCTTGCGACCTCGCCTATCGGACTGGGATCATTATGGTCATTCCAGGACCAGGGCGGGTTCGCTGCGCCACCGCGTAGCTTGTTCTTTTCCCGATAGACAAACCCCCACTGCCCGTTCTTGTTCTGCCTGAATACTTTGTTGTCGAAGCGGTGGCCCCATAGCCCCTTATCGGCAAAGATGTCCTCGAGCTGATACTTCACGGTCCGAGTATGTTTCTTCGCTTGCGGGTCGAGGGTGCCGGCACCTGCGGTCTCTTCCTCCGGGCCGTAGTACCATATCTCTTCTCCGCCGCCCCATCCCTTGTGATCGCCCCGAATGCCGTGGCCCCGCGATTGAATGTAAAGCTTGACTCTCTTGGTAGCCTGATCGAGCCAGATATTGCCGTCTACCGTCTCGTTGAATTTGACGATGCGCAAGCTTTCTCGGAATGCCCGCCGGGCCTCTCCGACATTGGTAGGGATCCTCGGTTCCGTGTACAAATAGAAATTGAGATGAGAAATCGTCACCAGTCCATCAACGCGAGCCTTTGGATCCTTTGTTACCACGAGTAAAGCCCCTTCCATATCATGGATATGCTCGTCGAGCATGTCCCGGACAGAGTTATATAGATCCTTAGCTTCGTAACGCTTCCACCAATCCAGGACATGATAGACCGCATAAATCAGGAAATAGTGTGTCGTCGTTTCGCAAACACTGTAATAGACCTTGGCAGGAATCACGGCTTTGTCATCTAAACCGTGTAGCTTTTCTGGATTCTTCGCGACATCGGTAATAGGCCCGGCAAAATCTACCGGAGCGATCTGATCCGCCACTCGCCACTCTCTACTGACCTTTTGGGCAAAGATAGGAGCATACTTAATGGCTAGCTGGTGATATTTGTCTTGCGTCTTCATATATTCCTCCCTAACCTCTAAGGCTTTTTGTGGTGGTCTCCCCGTACAGTGTTGGTGAGATCATCACCGCCGAGGATGTCATTCTGAGGAGTGAGCCAAATATCTCTTCATCAACACCCAATAGGGCAACTATCTTTTTTGTTGACTGTCAGAAACTATTCTGTTCGTTCGATTGAACACCTTTCTTCTTGGGTTCTGAATCCCCAAGAAGCCGTTCCGTTATTTGTAGTAACGCTTTAGCCACTCAATAGCGTCGTCCAAGTTCTCCTTTTCCGCCACTTCTTTCAGCAAGGGGATTTGGTCCACTCGATCCAGGCCGATGGGTTTGGGCAAGATAGGGTTGATTCGCAGGTAACGTTTGCCCAAGACCTGCTTGCATTGATAGTCACCTAACCCAACGTTGCTTTCCATTATCAGGCTGATCAAATGGGGTGCCCATTGTACCAAGCCCCAATCCGCGTTCTGCTCAGGCAGGTACTTTGGATTGATCCCTGTGCCCATCGAGAGCAGTGTCACCTGACTCAATTTTTGCCCCCCCGTCTCCGGGTGCAATGCCTGGGCCAGGGCACACATGCTGGGGTTGTTAGCCACGACACTGCCATCAATGTGGCCCTGGTAGATGGGGAAGAAGGTAGGGGCGGCACCAGCGCGCAGAGCGATATCCACCACCTTTTGGTCGGCGTCCGAGCCTTCGCCGGGAAAGTTGTGGAAGAACTTGGGTTTCCAAGTTCGCAGAGCATCGGGGTCTTGGGGTTCGTTATCCAGGTCAAAACTCGAGATGAGCACTCGTTTCTGCAGATCGCCCAGGGTGATCTCGCCGATCAGTTCCAGGATGGCTTGCTTGAGGGGTTCGTTTGAATAATCAGCGCCGGTCAGCTTGCCCAGGTCGCGGATATCGTCCCAAATCGAATCGGCGAACACTTTTGTACTGCTTTCTTCGTAGAGTTGCCCGATTTCCCTTGGCGTTAGCCCAGCAGCCAACCCGAGAGCTAGAATCCCACCGGTGGAGGTTCCGGCAAACAAATCAACCTTGGATAGAAAGCCCGGATGGGACATCTCCAGGCGTTCGAGCAATTTGGCGGTCAGAACGCCGCAAATACCACCGCCATCCAGAGATAGAATGTGATAGGGGGACATATTCGACTCTCCTTTCAGACTCTCTTAAATAAGGTGCTACTCTTGTCCTTGGTTAAGGGATGGGGTAAGCGTTCAGCCCACCCAACAGTATCGAACTCGGCAGCGCGACGGGCGGCTTATCTTCTCTCGACGGGAAAGGAGGACACAATCAGTGAGCTCTTATTCCTTTGGTTTCACCTCCAAGACTTTCTGGCCTGCCTCACCGACCCCAAAGCCCAGGCCCTCCAATGCTTGATAGTCGGCCCGTTCGGACTTCTCAATAACTGCCAGTTGCTTTTCAAGCACCTCGATTTGCCGGGTGGCTGCCTCCGCTTCACCTTCCTTCTGTAATTCCCGAAGAGTCTGTGGCGTCGTCAGATGGAAGCGAGCGAGCGCGATCTTGAGACTGTGGCTCTCCAAGATCATCTTGAAAGTTGCCAGGTTGGTGAGGTTCTGCTGTAGATCCTCCATAGGCTTCGAGTAAAAGGCCGAGACGAGTTGCAATAGACTCAAGCCACCAGTCACCAGTGGCAGCTTCCAGTCAAAGCGGTCGGGCCGGATTGCGCTGAGGACGGCGCCAACCAAGGTCAAAACCAGAAAAACGCTGCCCCAAAGTATCAGAAACCTGTTGGAACCCTGGATGCTCTCGTAGACCTTTACCGCCCGATCCTCTGTGAGGCGCAAGTAATCCTGGAGCTTCTCGGTTTGGTAGGCCAGCACGTTTTGCTTGTCCTGAAAGAAAGAAGCGTAGCGGGAGAAGCGGTCGGCAGCGACGACCTTAGATTCGTTCTCGATACTAGGCGTACCTCCTAAGAAACATACCAGGTCATTCAGCCCGTGAATGACTTCTACGATCAGCACCTTCTGCGCAAAGTCAAGCGCGCCAAGATGGCGCTCCAGGGACGGGCTGGCTGTCAGTGTGTCCGAAACGGCCAGGCTGGGAATGTCATATCGCGAGCGCAGACCCATCAGCAAGGTCTTGATCTTGATGTCTGTGTACACGCCGATCACGGCTAAGTACACCCTGGGCGGGCTTTGACGGGCCTCGTCGTCTGCCCCCAGGATAATCGCGTCCAGGATGTTCTCCAGCTTGGAGGCCAGAAACTTGCCCTTGCCAGGGCGGGAGCCATCGCCCTCGGAGCGTGGCTTGAAATCAAAGACGGAATCCGATTGGATATGGTAAATCCGGACACTGCCCTCTGCGAAGAACTGGCCCTCTGCACTGGAGGGAGTAGACCTCTTGCTCCTGGCTGGGTCCAGATATTCTCCCAGGCCCTCAATGTAGTCGGTGCCCCAGGTGCCCTTTTCGCAGTGAGAGCCATAGCGGCGACGCTCCCTATCATAGGAGGCGCTAGGTTCGTGCCAGTCACGAATGTTGATCACGTGCAGGGTTCCATGACCGTCTTTTCCTCGGCGTCTACGGCCAATCACGGCCTCGAGGAACAGTCCCAGAGGACCTTTAGCCGGGTACCCGCTGCCAAGTTGCACCCGGCTTTCATCTGGCTTCCCTTCCAGATCAGGGCCGCTCTTCCCGATCAGCATCTTTTTGACTTCATAATCAGGAAGGCGGAGTTTACATTCTCTGTTGAGGAAGAAATCGTTCTGGAGGCATTGCGTGATAAGGATGTAGCGCGCTTTGCCATTCTTCTCAGTCTGTTGAGCCTGGTTTTCAGTGGTAGGCATGACTCTCACTCCTCTCCTGGAACTATTGATCTCTCGTTGCCTCTCTATGCAAAAGCAACACAAGCCAACCCTTTCCTGACCTACGGAGAAGATTGGCCCTTAATGTCTCATACTCTCACCTCCTACCTTGGCTATCTGCTGTGATGGGAGCGACGATGGTGAAATATGGAAGATTAGCAAATGCTTGACAACGTTATTATATCATGGTCTGAATCAAAAAGCAATATCTTACGACTGACCACAGCGGGAACGACTTATGGTGCAAAGTCAGATGATTCAAGACTTTTTGGCACAAACGAACAGGGTGTGATATAATAGACGCGCTCTGTAGGACTTTTTCGGGGCGAACGTCCCTGTTCGCCCCGATTATGTGCGAAAGGATAACCATACCGATTGGTGAAGTTTCTGCATAAGCTCGATTTGAATCTCATACTGCTCTTCCTCCTGACCATCTTTGCCTTCGCTCCTCTGACCTATCCGGGCTTTTTCCAATCCCACAGCGGGTTCCTGCCTATCTACAATCTCTATGACCTGGAGATCCACTTGGGTGATTTCAGTTGGACGCCGACGGTGGGCCGTTGGTACGATTTCTTGCGAGGCGAAGGTGTTTTGCCCTACTATGTGGCCGAGCTGTTTCGCTGGTTGGGAGCGAGCGGGGCCGAGGCCATCCGCTGGAGCTACGGCCTGAGCTTTGTCCTGTCTGCCTGGGCCATGTATGGCTGGGCCAAGAGGCTATGGAGGGGTAGGGCGGCTTTGATAGCGGCCGTGGTCTATACCTACTTGCCCTATCACCTGGCCGTAGTCTACGTGCGAGGGGGGCTGGCCGAGGCCTGGGCTTTCGTCGGCTTTCCTCTCGTTTTGTGGGCTTTATATAATCTAGTTAGGAAAGAGGCTGAGGGGAACCGCTACCGCCAGGCTGCCACCTTGGCCTTGTTGTGTGTTGCTCTCCTCCTGACCCACGTTGGTTTGACACTGTGTCTCGTCCTCCTGGCCGTGGCCTGGGTGCTCGTAGGGCAACCTGGGAGAGCCTCAGCAAGGAAAGCGAGATGGCCCCTCCTCGCCCTGGCTGCCGGCCTTGTCTTTGGCTTTTTTGCTCTCGTTCCTACTATTGTCAAACATGGCTTCTCCCTGGTTCTGCCAGTGGATTTCTACCAGCATTTCGTCTATCCCTTCCAACTGTTCTCAGCCGCCTGGGGCTATGGGGCCAGCGTGGCAGGCTGGCAGGACACCATGCCTTTGCAGTTGGGGCTGGTGCCGGCGGGATTGACCATTGTCTCGGCTATCCTGATAGCCCGGTCAGATGCAGATCGCAGACTGCGGCGGACGCTGCTCTTCTGGCAATTGGCGACCCTGGTGCTGGTGGCGCTCATGCTCTCGCCGACGGCGCTCTTGTGGCGCATCACTGGCCTGTCCAACCTGCTGAGCTACCCCTGGCAGTTGCTCAGCCTGATCGGCTTGACCACTTCGCTGCTGGCTGGTTCCATCGTCGCTCTGGATCAGCGCCTGGCGGCTTTCCCCCTCCGCGCAGGGCTGGTGGCCCTGGCTGTGTTGGCCAGCTACGGCTACCTCTCGCCCCGTTTCTTCGATTTCAGCATTGATTTCACTCCCCTGGCTGAACACTCTCACGTCTACGATGTGGAGCCCGTCGGCCTCCCGGTGGCTATCCTGGGCGATAACCAGATCGCGCTGCTGGATTACCGTATCGAAGGGCCGCTGCGCCACGGGGCCACCGTTCGCCTGAACGTCCTCTGGCAGGCCCTGAGGCCGCTGGATGAGGACTATACCGTCTTTGTGCACGCCGTGGATGGGGAAGGGGCGATCTGGGGCCAACGGGACACCGAGCCCCAGGAGGGCGAGTACCCCACTACAGAGTGGGGGCTGGGGGAGATCCTCCAGGACCGCTACGAGTTGCAGATTGACGTGGCTGGGCCACGGGAGGGTTACCAACTGGTGGTGGGGATGTATGCTAGTGAGACAGGGGAGAGACTAAAGATGCCCGACGGGACGACGGAAGTGATTTTGCGAGAGAGAGGGCAGGAGAATTGAG
>SOHZ01000087.1 GCA_004377365.1 Anaerolineales bacterium
GCCCATAGTCTCTCTCTAGAGGTTAGAAGTTGGAGGCTGGAAGTTGGGAGCTAGAGGTTAGAAGTTGGAGGGTGGAAGTTGGATGGTGAGCAGTGACCAATGACTGTTCTAACTTCCAATCTCTAACCTCCAATCCTAGAATTTGCGCCAAATCTGGATCAGCTTGTTGAGTTGTTTGGCCACAATGGTGTATTCCTCAATGTAAGGCTGGCAGATGACTTGGGAAGCGTACTCCAAAGCAATGGCTGTTTCCAGATGCTCAATCATCTCGTTGGCAGACCCCATCGCGATGCGCCAGAACTGTTTGGCTTTGGCGGGCGTATCTTTGGCTGTAGCCTTCTACGATATTGGTCACCACCGACTTGCTGGTGCGTCTGATTTGATCACACAGATCAAATCGCTCGTGAGCCGGAAAGCCTGTGACCAGTTTATGCATAGGAACTACCAACGCTTTAGCACGCTGATAGGCCTCAATATCGCGATAGCTTCTGATCGGCATCTTCTCCAACCTCCAATTTCTAACGTCCAACTTCCAACCTCTAATCATACCTTGCAAAGATGCGCTGGTAGTCTGGACTGCGTTCCAACAACTCCTCGTGTGTCCCCTGGTCCACTAACTCACCCCGGCGCAAGACCAGGATGCGGTCGGCCCAACGGATCTGGCTGAGCCGGTGGGTGATGAGAAACGTGGTCCGCTGGCGGCTGATGCGCCGCATGGCCCGCTGAATCTGGTCCTCGGTGGCGCTATCAATGGCGCTGGTGCTGTCGTCGAGGATCAGGATGCGTGGGTTGGTGAGAAAGGCGCGGGCGATGGCGATACGCTGCCGCTGTCCGCCGGAGAGGGTCACGCCGCGCTCGCCTATCTCGGTGTCATAGTCGTCGCTAAAGCTGGTGATAAACTCGTGCGCCTGAGCCTCGCGGGCCGCTTGCTCGATGGCTTCCTGGCTGGCGTTGGCGCAGCCAAAGGCGATGTTCTCTGCCAACGTGCGGGAAAAGAGGAACACGTCTTGCTCGATGGTCGAGATTTGCGAACGCAGCGACTCCAGGCTCCAGTCGCGCACATCCACGCCGTCCACCAGCACCCGTCCGCTATCCACGTCAAATATGCGGTTGATGAGCTGGGTGAAGGTGGTTTTGCCCGAACCGGTTTGCCCCACGATGGCAATCGTCTCTCCCGGCCGGGCAGCAAAGCTGATGCTTTTCAGCACCAGCTTCCCATCGTAGCCAAAGCTGACTTTCTCAAAGATCACTTCCCCCCCAATCGGTTGGGCGACGCCGGCCGGGTTCTCGTCCAATTCTGTTTCCGTGCTGATCAATTCCAAAATCCGCCTGGCGCTGGCAATCCCTAGTTGGACCAGGTCGAAGGAAAATAGGGAGATAAACGTGGGAAAGCGAAGGGTGCCCATCAACCCCATAAAGGTGACCAGTTGGCCCATGGTGATGCTGCCCGCTCGCCAGAGCAGCATAGCGTGTAAAAAACCGCCAGCCCAGGCCAGGATGAACATCAACATCGGCAGGTAGCGAGCCTGGATTTTTCCCTGTTGCACAAAGTAATCGCGGAACAGGCGGGCATCGCGGGCAAACCTTTCCCACTCATGTCGTTCCCTGGCATTGGCCTTGACGACTTTAATCCCGCTGATGGCCTCTGCCAATCCGGCGTTCATCGTCCCAAATTGTTCGCGTCGGGCGGTGCTGACTGGCTTGAGCCGCCGGTTGTAATCGGCCACCGTGATGGCCAGCAGGACGACAAAGATGGAGGGGACGAGCAGCAACTCGAAGTGGAGCTGGCTGATCAGGGCGATGGGGACAACGAGCGCCATCAGCGAATCAATGATGAGCATCAGGCCGGGGCTGAACATCAGGTTGAGCATGTGCACGTCGTTGGTGGCGCGGGCCATGATGTCTCCGATCCGCTGCCGACCGTGAAAAGTCTGGCTCTTGCCCAGCAGGCTGACGTACAGTTCGTCGCGGGCGTCCCGTTCAATGTGTTGGGCCAGGAACTCGATGCTATAGTTGCGTGCTAATCCTGTCAGGCTTTGTCCTAAGGCAGAGCCCATCACGCTCAGTACGAGCATCAGCAACTCGGTCGTGCTCCAACCGGCTGTGGTGATCAGGTCAAATCCTCGGCCAATAAAGACCTGGATAAAGCTGTAAAACCCGTTGTTCAGGATGGCTGCCAGGATTGTGACCAGCGGGAAAAGCGGGTAGCGCATCAGGTGAGAGATGATCCAGCGCACCGGCCCGGAGCGATTGTAGTGATATTCGTTTTCTAGCCTGAATTCCCTTTTGGTCAACACACTATCTTCTTGGTGTGTCCCTTTAGCGTCATGAAAGAATCTGTGGTATCATAATAGACAACTCGCTAAGGAGGATGTCTGCCATGTTGGAAGCCAGCGTGCGAGTTCGCTTTGTCATCTTGGCCAGTCTTGTCGTCTCGGCAGTTTGGGTGACAACTTGTGTGTCCCCTGCACCTTCGGCGGAGCCTGCATCGCCTACACCGCTCCCTGTCTGCCCCGATACCCACGAGCCCGACGACACTGTGGAACAGGCTCGAACCCACTTTATGCACTTTCTGACAGTAGGGGGCTACATTTGCCAACCCGGGGATGTTGACATATTCATTACCCCCGCAACTTATGGTGGCTATTTGCTGGATTTCACCGTTGACCTGTATGACCTGCCCGCTGACTATGACCTCTACGTCTATTACGAGGGCACGGAAGTTGCTCGCTCCACCCATCGGGGGCTGACGCCTGAGCACGTCTACTACTTCAGCGGCCCACGTACTGCCAACAGTTATGAGTTGAAGGTAGTGGGAGCGAATGGAGCCTTCGATCCGAACCGCCCCTATCGTTTGCGCTTCACCGTGAACCCTGGCACACCCACCCCGCCAAGGCGTGAATAGGTGAAGGAGGGCTCAGGTTTCGAACCAGATCCGCCCTAGCCGTCGCGCTTCGACCACGAAAAAGTCCCTTACCGTTTCCCAGTCTGTTGGAGGAAAGCTTTCTATGGCCATCTGCTGGTCGGCGTTCTCGAAGTAGGTCAGGGAGGTCAGGGCCATCATCTCGTAGTCGCGGGCGTAGGGGTATTTGACGGGACCCTGGTGCAGCATCTCCTCCAGGGGGATCTGCTGGGCAATGAAGTAGAGGTCATAAAAGTCTTTACGCGCTCCCCGGCTGATGAGAGCGTCCAGCTTCATCAGGCCGATGTCCAACAGGCCGGCCAATCGCACGTCCAATACCGCGGCGGGCGGCTCCAGCAGGGAATAGCCGTAGCTGAAGAACCCGACGTGCGTGTCCCCGACTTCTATCAGCAGGTTGCCGAACACGTTTTCCAGCACCTCGATGGCGCGGTGCTGTTTGAAGGCAGCCACGATTTCGGCCCGGCTGTCGTCGTCCACCTCATCAACGCCAGAGAAGAAATCCAGGTCCACCGAGACGCGGTGGCCCAACCGCAGGGCCAGAGCACTGCCGCCAGCCAGGTAGAAGCGACTGGCGAAGGGCATCTGCCCAATTTCCGCCAGTAGGTCGCGCAGCAGAGGGGGAACGGCTTCCCAGTGAGGATGACTCAGTAAGGCCATACGCCACGTCCCAGGGGATTGCGTCGGTAATCGTGAATGGCGAAATAAGCCCGCCACAGGTGAAAGCGGCGCTTGGGCAGCAGGTACCAGCCCGCCTGGCGCACCCATTCGGCCAGGCGCTTCCTCCCGTAGCGGGCGAAGAGCCAGCGCAACTCGCGGCGGTCGCCTCGAGCCAGAGTGCGCTCGATGACGGTGAAGGCGTCGCGCTCTGGGTCCAGCTTCTCCAGAGTGTACTCCTGGAAGCAGGGGCGCAGGCTGATGGGGATGCCGTTGGCGGTGAGGGGCAGGTCGTCGTCAAACAGTGCAAGGTTGTATCCCGAATGCAGGCTTTTCTTGTCCATGCCTCCGGTCCTTCTAATACTACAACGTGACTTCGTTTCAGAAACCAGGTTTTTGATGTTCTACAGAC
>SOHZ01000177.1 GCA_004377365.1 Anaerolineales bacterium
ATGTGATATAACAAAGATAGAGAAAAGTGTTTCAGGCGGGACTTCCAATGGTCGCCCCATTTGCTGACATTTCTGTATGGTATTGATTTCTCAATTTGCAGTATAGTTGTGTAGGCAGGCGACAAACAAATAGACAAGAATCGTCAACGTAGCAGCAGCGTTCTTCGGGGATACAGGTATGATCCCCCAAGACGCCGGTGTGATCGTTATGCTCTATTCCTCAACGACATCCTCCCCTACGGCAAATGACCACCTCCTGTACGCATCCAAATCATCACACCAGTACTGCCTACAGCCACTCTCACATCGAAGAATCCACGCAGACGCTAACCAACACATCCACTACCTTTCTCAACCAAGTGGCGGAGATGATCTCTCCGCTGCGTCAAACCCGCCTCTGGCGGCAGCGGCGACTGTAGCTCTTGGGATAACGCCTGTGAGCTGCAAACCGCACTGACCAGCGCCGTGGCCGGAGACGAGATCTGGATGGCCAAAGGCACCTACAAGCCGACCAGCGGGACCGACCGCACCGCCACCTTCCAACTCAAGAGCGGTGTGGCCGTGTACGGCGATTTCGCGGGTACGGAAAGCAGCCGGGATGAGCGCAATTCAGACCCCGCCACCAGTAACACTGTCCTCAGCGGCGACCTTGCGGGGGACGACAATCGAGGAGGTGATGACCATTGCCGAAACAGTTACCCTACTGGTAGGGAAATGTTGTAACCAATCGCTAACAGTCTGTGGATTCATTGGTGGTTACTCCGTCCGAATGGGAACTCGGACGAAGTATGCCATTGGATGCACGTCTTATCAGGTTGGACTATCACCACGATTCAGGGGAGTTGTCTACCTGAGAAAGAGAGGCAAATCATGAAAAAGCAAATCATCGGCTTGACCTTGGCAATCGCATTATTCCTGGGTCCGCTCAACACAGGCATTAGTCGCGCAGCCCCACCCGCCGACCCACCCTTGCAAGAAGAGTCAGCCACACCGTTTCAACTTGCGTTGAAGAATGCCATCAACGAGCGTAGTGCAGCAGGCCTTCCCGTACCATCGTCGGTGACGTATGACTACCAAGTTGACACGGACCAAGATCTCGAGATGAAAACTGCGGACAGTACAGCCCCAATCCGCACCGTCAAGATCACCGCCAAGACCATCGTGCACTTTGACGGTCCTGAACAAGCGGGGTACGAGAAGTGGCCTGCTCTAGTTGTGAAGGATAACCGACCCCCTGATGCCCAAGGCACGGTCTTGGAAGGAGATTATACCGAGACCTACCGTAAGGCTATGGAAGAGAAATTTCCAGAAATCTGCGTATTATTCAACCATATGGTGGGCACTTGCGTTTGGGCACTGCCAGGAATTTGGGAGCAGTACGAATTTGGCCACGAACCCAGAAAGCATACCATCGAGGAGACATTCGAAATTACCTATCCCGAGGAGAGTTTGTTGGCACTGGGCTCAATGTCTGTTGCAGAGACGAAATCTATCGAGGAGCAAATCCTGATGGGTTTCACCTACACCGGGCCACACATCGATTACAGCATTGGAGACAAATTGGAAGTGCTTGGCTTTACAGTCTATGACTTCAAAGCGGGCTTCGAATTGGACTGGGCTCTCGGCCTCAGGCTGCCGGCAGAGGCAAGCCTGACCGGCCCGGATCAGATGGTGCAGGGATCCTCCTATTCTCTCTCCTCGGCCCTGACGCCACTTGACTGGTCAGGGACTCAATATGCTAATGTGGGTGTAGCGGCTGAGGACGGTAATGAATTCGTGCTGCGGCTGAATTTCTTCTTGGGCGTAAAGGCGGTCATCCTTGAAATAGACGTCTGTCCAAGCTGTTACGTGGAGGTGAACGTTGACAAGTCGACAAGCTTCACTACGCCATTCGGTACAGGTGCCTATTTCCCGATTCCACCGGTGTACATTCCAATCTACGAATGGGACCTGGGCTTTGCCTCGTTTGGGGTCGGGCTCCAGGTCGACCCCAACCTGGGTTCGTCAAAGATTACCGCCAACTGGCAGGCCAGCGGCGATGCCTCCGGCAGTGGGTCGATCACCTTCTCCCAACCCGGAACCCCGGTAACATTCGGCCCGGTGAATGCCTGCAACCTTGGCCTCACTAACCAAGCCCAAATCAGGTTGACGGAGTTTCGCTACTGGTTCAACCAGTTCCTCATCGAACTGAGCGGCACTGTTGAGTTTAGACTGCATCCCATTGAACCCTTTTTTGACGGTAAAACATGGTCAGACTCTATACCCATCGCTGAATTTGACCTCAGTCCTCTGACCGGCGGTTTGTGGCTTGGTGCCCACACACAATGTACTTGGGACTTCAATTGTCAGGCAGTCGGTCCAGACAACTCGGTGGATCTGTCCGTCTTAGTAGTAGACCAAAACCCACCCACGACGTCCATCGCGCTTTCGGGAACCGCTGGCAACAATGGCTGGTACGTTTCTGACGTCCAGGTCAACTTGACCGCTACCGATAATCCTGCTGGCTGTGGTGTCGGAGTGGAAAAGACCGAGTATAGCTTCGATGGCGCCGGTTGGAATATGTACACGGCTCCCTTTACCATCAGCGACGAGGGCACAACCACGGTTTACTACCGGTCCAACGACAATGAAGATAATGTCGAGCCGACCAAGACGCAAACCATCAAGATCGACAAGACACCACCCACTATTACAGGAGCAGCCACAACTCCACCCAACTCCTACGGCTGGTATGACACCGACGTTGTCGTTCACTTCACTGCGTCCGACGCTGTCTCCGGGATAGACACTGTCACACCGGACCAAATTCTCTCCAGTGAAGGCGCCAACCAATCGGTGACAGGCACTGCGACGGATAAGGCAGGCAATTCAGCTTCGATCACTGTAAGTGGCATCAACATTGACAAGACCAGCCCTGACATTGTAATTACTAGCCCGCAGGCTAAGGCCTATGACAACACAGAGACTTTCAACGTTGTCTGGATGGTGACGGACAACCTCTCGGGTGTGGCCACAGAGAATGGGCTGTTAGATGGAGATGCCGTGACAAACGGGCAGTTGATTGAGCTGTTGCTCCTTACACCCGGCGCGCATACCGTCACAGTTGAAGCGACGGACAAAGCCGACAATGCCGCCAGCACATCAGTGACGTTCAGTGTGGTAACAGACATCAATGGCCTGCTGGCCGCAACTGAGCGCATGTGCGATCTGGGCTGGATCAATAAGCAGGGTATATGCAACGGCTTAGAAGCCAAGTTGAACGCGGCGAAGGCAGCCATCGAACGCGGTCAATTGAATGCTGCCAAGAATCAGCTCAATGCCTTTATCAACCAACTCGAGGCGCAGAAAGGCAAGGCCGTCAATCAACAAGCGTATGAAGTGTTGCGGGCATGTGCGGTGTATTTGATCGAGCATCTGCAGTAGCAACGGTCATCGCATGTGGGGGTGAGGAACCAGCATATCGCTTCCGTGCCTGTGATAGAGTAGTAGATCGCAAAGTGCGCCACACTTCCCCGGTGTGGCGCACGGATCTTTTCACACAAGTACGAAAGAAACGAGGCAGGGAGCCGGTGTGGACCTTGGTGCGGCGGCGGGATGGCCAACGTCGACAGCAGCCCGCCGCTGACTAACATCACTTCAGCGGCAACTCCGCCGACTATGGTGGCGGGATGGGGAATTGGACTAGCGCCGCCCGACGCTGGCCAACACCATCTTTTGGGGCAACAGCGCGCCGAATGGCTCTCAGATTTAGCTACAATAGCACCCCCAAGATCAGCTACAGCCTGGTGAGGGGCGGCTGTCCTGCCGGGTTGACCGTCGGCCCGGTCCCTATCGTGGACATAGGCGCCTGCGAAGCCCAGGGCGTGAGGCCGATTTATCTTATGAAGAACCAGCAATAGCCACAGTTTGAAGAAGGCGGCGCGCCCCGTTTTGCCCGGGCGCCGCCGGGCGTTACCCCCAGCCCCCCCGGGGGGGGGGTGGGCCCCCGC
>SOHZ01000262.1 GCA_004377365.1 Anaerolineales bacterium
TATCTGGGTCACAGTCGAGCCTTCCATCTCGGTTACGACTTTGTAGGGCAGGCCGTCCTTCACGCCGATCCAGGCCGTAACCTCGACGGCAGGGGTCTCTGCCACCTTGGCAGTATAGACGTACTTCTGGCACGGCACGCCCTCCACGTCTTCGGTTCCTTCCAGTCGGGTCTCCAGGATTTGATCTTCTGTGACACCGACGTCCGCAACCGCCGCCCCCGCGCCGCCGCCGGGTACCTTGGTCCAGGTATCGCCGGCCTTCATGTACATGTCGTCACCGATGACGATCATCTCCGCAAAGTCCGAGACCATGTGGAATTTGTCGGGCAGGACGAACTCGACAAGAGTTTCCATAGAAGGCTGCCCCTCTTGTTCCATGATGAGCTTTGCACGGTAACTTTTCAGGTTCTTCAAGCTGACGGCCGAGTTGGCGATGACGCTTTTCGCATCGCCGGATGGGGCGGCGGGGGCTTCGGTCGCTGCTGCCTCTTCCGTTGCAGGAGCTTCGGTCGCTGCCACCTCCTCCGTTGCGGCAGGGGGCTCGGTCGCTGCCGGAGCCTCAGTCGCAGCGGGAGCTTCTGTGGCAGCCGGAGCCTCTGTAGCCGCTGGTGCGGGTGTTTCCTTGGCACCACAGGCCGCCAGAAGCACGATTATCAAACCAAGAGCCAGGACAGTGATCCATTGACGTTTTCCGATTTTCATCTTTTTCCTCCTTCTTTCATTGATTATTGATTGACTGCTATCGCGATGGGACGTGAAGGCAACCCGTCCTCGGATCGGCAGGAGCTAGACATCCTCAAAGCGGATGTTGACGTTCCTGCTCGCGCCGAGGTCTACGCCTTGTATCACGAGGGCTTTACCGTTTGGCCAACCGTCAAAGACTATACTGAAGGTTGTGTCGGTGGTCGCCGTGAGGAGCGTGCGCTCAGTCAGGCCTTTTTCGGCAAAAGCTTGCCGATAGAACTCGATGACCTCATCCAAACTGAGGCTGGTTTGAAAGTTGACTTGACTCTCCCCACCTTCGCCGGTAAAGTTCTGCACATTGTCTGGCAGGGGGAACACCGTGTCGTAGCTGGTTTTCTCCTCAGGAGCCTGGGTCGCCTCGGCTGGCGGGGCCGTCGGTTGCGGTTCGGTGGGTGTGGCCTCAACCGCCGGAGCAGGAGTGGGCGTTGCCTCAGGCTCAGAGACTACAGACGTAGGAGTGGGGGCTTTCGTTGGGGGCGGCGTTGGCGCGGGTGTTTCCTTCGTCCCACAGGCTACCAGAAGCACGATCGTCAAACCAAGAGCCAGGACAGTGATCCATTGACATTTTTTGATTTTCATTTTTTCCCTCCATTTGTTATTCATTGACATAGTTTTTCTACTGTGCCGCAATAGTGGCGAATGTCTCAAATGCCTTCTCAAAACAGGCCATGGGCGCTTGCAGCAATCCCGCACCCACCATGCCGATACCCGGTTCCTTGTGGGCGATGCCGGTGTTGAGGCGCGGTAGGATCCCCGTCTCTATCACCTTGCGCACGTCAATGCCCACCGGGGTGCCGCGGAAGTTGAGGGGCGGGATGGTGAAGGCAGTGTGCTCGCCGGCCGTGATCTCGTACATCTCTAGTGTAGCATTGACAGCATCTCTGGGCGTGCCGCCCACGAACTGCACGATGGCCGGCGCCCCTGCCAGGGCAAAGCCGCCGATGCCCCCGGTCTCGGTGATGGTCGAGTCGCCGATGTCGGGGTTGGCGTCCTCGGCGGTGAAGCCGGGCAGCCACAAGCCCTCCGGCTGACCGGCCGGGGCCACGAACCATTGGTCGCCCAGGCCCGAGACGCGAATGCCAAAGTCGGTGCCGTTGCGGGCCATGACCGTCACCACACTGGAGCCCTCGATTCCCTCGGCGGGCATCAGCATGGCTTTCATGGCCGGCATGGAGAGGTTGAGGAAGAAGTGGTCGTTGCCATCAATGAAGCGCAGCACCTTGGCCACCAGCGCCGGATCATCCACCGCTTCGACCAGGGCCGGGGCGATGGCTCGCACGAAGAGGGAGGTGCCGGCTTTGTTGCGGTTATGGCACTCGTCGCCCATGTGCAGCGCCTGGGCGATCAGGCTGCGCAGGTCGAGGGGGCCGCTCACTTCCAATGCCTTGGCCAGAGCAGAATAGAGGTCGGTCTCCATCCACTTGAGCCGCTCGTTCACATCGTCGCCGTAAGCACCGTAGCGCAGCACCCGGCCCAGGCCCTCGTTCTGGGTGCAATAGGCCGTGTTGCCAAACTCCTCGTTCTTGATGGCAAAGACGGGCATGGAAGGCGAGACGATGCCGGCCATGGGGCCGACGGCGTTGTGGTGATGGCAGGGCTCGAAAGTGATCTCGCCGCTGGCCGCCAACGCTGCTCCCTCCTCGGGGGTCTTTGTCCAGCCCTCATAGACGCAGGCGGCCATTACCCCGCCGCGTGTGGGACCGCACATCCGTTCCCAGGTGATGGGTGGACCGGCGTGGAGGATCATGCGCTCGCCCATACCCGGCAGGGTGTCACGGGCGATGCCCATCCCCACCAACATGGGCCGCCCAGCGCAGATGCGGCGCACCGCTTCGGCGTTGGCTTCATCAATGTCTACGCCGGACTCTGTCTTAGCCAGATGGGGCACCGCTGCTCCTGGCCGCCACTCGACAGCCACTGTCTCCACCTCTTGCTCCTTCATGCTTTCAGCGAACTTGTCGAGACCTACGCTGACGGCCTTTACCTTCTTGCCGAACAGCTTCTTGCGCTTTTTCTCGCTCATGGCTTCTCCTTTTCAATAAAGCTCCGGCCGGCGGTCGGCAAAGACGGTAATCGTCTGGCGCACTTCTTCCACCAGGGCCATGTCTACGCTGGCCGTCAGGAGCACTTTGCTGTCACCAGCCTCTACCACCAACCTCCCCCAGGGGTCGTAGATAGCAGAGTGGCCGAAGAATCTCTCTCCCTTGCTTTCCCCCACCCGGTTGCAGGCGGCGATAAACATCTGGTTCTCGATGGCCCGGGCCTGGAGCAGCGTACGCCAATGCTCCAACCGGGGGTAGAGCCACGCGGCCGGTAGAAAGACGATTCTAGCCCCAGCCAGGGCGTAGCGACGAAGCAGTTCCGGGAAGCGCAAATCGTAGCAAATAGCTATGGCACTCTTGCCCCAGGCTAAGTCGAAAACAGGAGCTGCTTGACCAGCGGCCAAATACTTGGCCTCCTCCATCGGGCGGAAGAGGTGGATTTTGCTATAGTGCCCCAGCCGCTTTCCTGCCGGGGAGAAGAGGGGAGCGGTGTTGTGATAGCGCCCATCTCGCACGGAAAGGAGCGAGCCGCAGATGTGAATGGCATTTTCCCTGGCCAGAGTGGCCAGCTCAGCAAAAAGGCCCTCATCGAGGCTGGTGGCGTATTGCCCTGCGTTCTCAAGGTCGTAGCCTGTGGACCACAGTTCGGGAAAGAGCACCACGTCCGAGCCACGGCGCTTGGCCTCGGCCGTCAATTCCTGTACTTTGGCCAGATTTACCTGGGGCTGGCCCAGGGCGATATCCATCTGGGCCAGAGAGATGGTCAATTCCATTGGCCAAATCCTCTGCTGCGAGCCTTGCGAAGGTTTGGGGGGAACCTTCGCAAGGCTGACAAATCTGATGGGGAGTTACTCTGCAAACAGGTCCTTGGCTTTGAACATGAGCACCAGAGCTCCCTTATCCGAGCGGGAGCGATGCCTCTGGTTGGCTTTGGCCACCAGGGCCTCATTCTGGCGCAGGAGCACACTTCGCCCGTCGGGATAGTCAATGTAAATCTCCCCCTCCAATATCAGGTAGAGTTCATCCTTGGCATGTTGATGGAAGACGTATGCACCTTTGAAGCGGCTGAGATAGGCGCAATAGTCATCCACCTGTCCCAGTAGGACGTGGGTGAAAGGTTGGGTCAAGTCGGCAGTGGCTTGGGTGATGCTCGCTTTTTCAGGCATCACGATCTCCTCCTAAGAAAGCAGCGGAGCTTTCGCCCCGCTCTGCGGGGCTTTGCAGGGGCAAAAGGCGTGTGGCTTTCCTGCTCATTATATATTATCTGTCCCTCCAGGTCAAGACTTGCTTTTCATCAGCACCTCCCACGTGCCTTTCTGGACAATCTTTCCTTCCTGGTTGAGCAGGCGCATCTCGAAGGTGACGCTGCCGCCCCCCAGCTTTTTCAGTTCTTTCTTCTCTTTCACTTTGGTCTTGAGATGGATGGTGTCACCGATAAAGATGGGGGCGCTGAACTTCCATTCCAGGCTGCGAAAGGCCAGGACCGTCTCTTCAATAAAGCCCAACTGCGCTCCCAGGCCAGCAGCGATGGAGAGGCCCAGCAGACCGTGGGCCACGCGCTGGCCAAAGATCGTTTCTTTGGCGTACTCAGCGTTGACGTGGATCTGGTTCCAATCGCCGGTGAGGGCAGCAAAGCTGACGACGTGCGTCTCGGTGATCGTCCGGGCGGCGCTGACTATTTCGTAGCCGACCTCAAATTCCTCGAAGTACATGCCCCGAGGGGTGTAACCAGTTTGTTCAGTCATGTCATCCTCCTTGTTTGTTTTATTGTGTCTAGGCGTTGACTGTGACGTTATAGCTCTTGTATACCGGCATAGCCAGTTCCAGGCCCCGTCGTTCGAACTCCTCAACAATGGCTCGGCGCAGGTCGTTGGTGGTGGCGAACCACGAGGCAGCGGGTGTGTAGAACAGTACGGTCAGCACGATGGCCCCATCGCTTACGTCTGAGATATAGAGGGAGATGTCTTTTTCTGGCACGCGCCGCTCCTCCCCTTGGGCCAACTGGCGCAGGGTCTCGATGGCCGCACCCAGGTCGGTTTCCTGGGAGATGGCTACGTTCAGATTGACCCGGCGTTCCTCGTTGGTGGAGTAGTTGACAATAGGGGTGGTGGCCACCGTACTGTTGGGCATAGAGACCACCGGCCCGTCAAAGGTGGCAATCTCGGTGGAGCGCAGGGAGATGCGCTGCACCGTCCCACTAAAGTCGCCGATCTGGACGGAATCGCCTCGCACGAAGGGCTGATCCAACAGGATAAAGATGCCGGAGATAAAGTTAGCAGCCACGTCACGGACGGCAAAGCCGATGACGATGGTGATTACCCCGGCCGCGGTCAGCATGCTGTAGAGCACCGACGTCAGATTGAGGATGGCGATGGTCACCAGGATGCCAATGACGATGACGAGGTAGTCCAGCAACTTGTCCAACGTCTTCATGTCGCGGGTGTCAATGTCCATCCCTTTGGTCCGTGTGTTAAGCCGTTCCAGCGCATGGGAGAAATAGCGGACCAGGAGCCAGACGATCACCCAGGTGATGACAAGCCCCAGGATCCGCCAGCCGTATTCTGGCTTGAGCAGTGCTCCCCACTTGATGTCAATGCCTTCCATGACAACTCTCCTTAAGTACAATATGTTTGCTCAAAGGGGACAATAGTCCCCGTTTCAAGAGGCGGCGGAGTGTCCTCCACCACGAGCGGACATTACAAACCTCCCTTTATTTGTTTCTCTCATCAGTGCCGTCCCCTTAATGCCCATCCGAAAACCCAGCAGAGGCGGCTCCCACGCCGCCGGATTGCCGGGCGTGGGAGCCCGGCCAGCTAGTTTTCGGATAGGCTCTTAGCCGGACATGGGATGGATTCCCCGCCTCACAGCCCAGCGGTAGAGGAGGTTCATGAGCAGGACCAGAGGGAGGTGGTGTTGGGGTGGGCAACAGGCGCGGCGTAGCAAGGAGGGTAGAGAATAAAAGCGCCGGTAAGCCCACCAGAGACCTTGTTCCAGGACCTGAGAGCTCATGCGTCGAGGTGTGAACAGGGCATGAGCGTCGTCGTACTTGGCCCAGTCGCGCTCGATGATGCGCCCTTCCTCTTCCATACGCTGGGCAGCCCTGGTGCCTGGCAGAGGTACGTAGGCGAAGAAAGAGGCCATGGGCAACCGGTTCTCCTCCAGGAAGCGCAAGGTGCGCTCAAAGACGGTCTCGTCGTCATCGTCCAGGCCAAAGATGAAACTGGCCCAGACGTGAATGCCGGCCTTTTGGATGCGACCGATGGCCTCAGGGTATTCTGTTGGCCGGTTGAAGGTCTTGCCGGCCTGCTTCAGGTTCTCCTCTGAGAGGCTCTCCAGGCCGATGAAGAGGGCAAAGCAGCCGCTCTTCACAGCCAGGTCCAACAGTTCTGGATCGTTGGCGACGGTCAGGTTGGCCTGGCTGAGCCAGCGCAGCCGGAGGGGAATGAGGGCCTGGAACAATTCCTTGGCCCGGCTGGGGTGGGCGGCGATGTTGTCATCCACGAAGAAGATATTCCGGCTGCCGATGGCCTTCACCTCCTCCACCACTTCCTCGACGGGCCGGAAGCGATAGGTCCCGCCAAAGAAGCTGGTCACGGCGCAAAAGTTGCAGTGGAAGGGGCAGCCCCGCGTCGTCTGGACGGGGAAGAAGGAGGTGCTGTAGCGCCGCAGGGGGAGAAGGGAAAGCCTGGGCCTGGGCAGGCCCTCCAGCGAAGGGTAGCCATTCAGCCGGTAGAGGGGTTCCAGCTTTCCTCGTTGAGCGTCCTCGATCACCGTGGGCCAGATGCCCTCGGCCTCGCCGGTCACCACAGCGTCGCAGTGTTGTAAAGCTTCTTCGGGCACGGCTGAAGCGTGGTGGCCGCCCATGACCACCGGTACACCACGGCGTCGGAACTGGTCGGCGATCTGGTAGGCGCGGGTGGACTGGGTGATGACGGCCGTCAGGCCCACCAGGTCTGCCGGGGCATTGAAATCAATCTCCTGGACGTACTCATCAACGATGGTCACCTCCACGTCAGAAGGTGTCAAAGCGGCTACAGTGGGCATGGTCAGGCTGGGCAACCAGGGCCAGCGGGGCTTGTAGACCTGTCCGCCGTTGAGGAGGTGTGAGGGTTGGATGAGAAGTAGTTTCATAGGGTCACCTCGTCTGGATGATTATAGCAACAAGGCCCTTTGCTGTCAATTTGCGAACAAAAGCCCTCCAATGCCCCCCGATCTACTGTGCGGGGCCCCAAGTGGGTGTAAGACAAACGGCGGTAAAGATCACCGCCGTTTGTACTCCTCAATCCTCTATCAAGATGGGGCATTTCTGCCAGGCTGTAGTAGTTGTATAAGACTTTGGTCTACGGCTTTTGGAGCCGGCCGGTTCACCGGGCGAACTTTTCCCGGAGCACGTCCATCACTTGGCTGCTGATCAGGCCCTTTTCCTCGTCAAAGCGTTCCTCAAAGTTCTCATTGCCAATCAGGTTGGTCAGGGCTTTCCGGGTCGGGGCGTCGTATTCTCCTGTGATGGGGCCATCGTAGTATTGGGCCCACTGGAGAATCTGCTGCACCTCACGGGCCAGATCGCCTTCGACAGCGATCATTTCGCCGGGGGCGGGAGGTTTGAAAAACAGGTGGTGCAAGTCCACCAGGGCTTTCAGTCGTTCGATGGGCTCTGGGTCGTCGTCCACTCGCAGGTCCAGGTAGCGGTCGTTGTAGCCGCCGTAGCCACCCTCGGGACGGACGACCAGTACTGCCGCCGCTTGTCGCCCCCGACGGTCGCCGCCAGCGGCCTGGCCGGCGGTCAGCGCAGTCACCAGCCGGTCGGCCAGTTCGCCCTGGGCCTCCTCGAAGGTTTTGGCCATGGCTTCCACCGTTGCGCCGCTGACCAGGATGTTGCCCTGGGCGGCGTAGTACTTCCCGGTGACGCCACCGGCCCAGTCGTAGCACTCGTCGCCGGTAAAGGTCGCTGCCCGGCCCTGGGCATCCACCAGGCCCACTTGCCGCAGAGCACGGCCCTCGTCCTCGGCGATGAGTTGGTCGAGAGCCTCTTGCGCGCTCAGGCCCTGGGCCATCAGCGCCAGGCCGTTGGGTCCAAAGGACGTGTTGGCGTAGGACTGGGTTGCCACCGCCCCAGCTCCGGCTTGCGCCCAGGGCACCACCGCGCCCACGGCCAGGAACTTTGATTGCACAGCGATGCCCCACTCCTGGGCCTGGGGGTCATAGCCGACGATAGAAAAGGTAGAGAGACAAGGGATGTGGATCATGGTTCAAATTCCTTTCGTAACTACACTCACCCTGTCATTGCGAGGAACGAAGTGACGAAGCAATCTCATTGTCGCTCATCTGAGATTGCTTCGCTGCGCTCGCAATGACATCGTCCAGAGCTATCCCGAGAGTGAGCCGATCACTTTTCAGACATACCCTGAGCAGTTATTTCCTTTCTATGTATATTGGTGCACAGGAAGAATCTGAAAGAGCACGATCGCGAGGACGGTGTGACTCATGGCGTGGGCCGCGAAAGGCTCATTCTCGCAGGCGTGGGTCCATAGCGTCGCGCAACCCATCCCCAAGAAGGTTGAGAGCCAACACTACCAGAAAAATGGCTGCACCTGGCATGATCGAAATATGCGGGGCGATGCGAATAAACTGTCGCCCCTGGCTTAACATCACGCCCCACTCGGCCGTCGGCGGCTGAGCGCCCAAGCCTAAGAAGCTGAGACCAGCCGCCATCATGATCATCCAGCCAACATCCAGCGTGGCCGCCACGATCAGTGGTCCCAGGCAGTTGGGCAGCACATGCTGTATCAGGATACGAAAAACAGGCACCCCGATCATTCGGGCGGCATAAACGAATTCCTGTTCGCGCAGCGACAGGACACTCCCACGGACTATGCGCGCGTAGTATGGGACGCCAACGATACTGACAGCGAGCATGGCGTTTCGAAGCCCTGGCCCCAAAGAAGCTACAATGGCAATGGCCAGCAGAATGGCAGGGAAGGCCATCAAGATGTCAATCAGGCGCATGATCAGGGAATCCAGCCAGCCGCCAAAGTACCCCCCAATCAACCCCACCAGGACTCCCAGGACCATTGCGACCAACACGGCGCTGAACCCAACCACTAAGGAGACGCGACCACCCCATATCAACCGACTCAGAATATCCCGTCCCAGGTCATCGGCACCCAAAGGGTAACCCTGGGTAGCTGGCGGTGCTAACCGCTGACCGAGGTTGATCTCAATAGGGTCCTGAGGGGCCAGCACAGGTGCCAGAATGCTGATGATGATCAGCAACAGTAGGAAGATAGCGGAAGCAACAGCCGCACGGTCCCGTCGCAATCGTTGCAGGGCTTGTCGAGTCGGGCTGCGCACCTGCACGTGAGGCTCAGCGCCGGCAGCCTGCTGCGTCTTATACCGAGCATCGGCCGCTTCGAGATGGGTGCTCTTTGCGTCAGTGCTACTCATAGCGAATCCTCGGATCAAGATAGGCGTAGGTGATGTCCACGGCCAGATTGACCAGGACATACGATGAAGCGACCAGGAGAATAGCGCCCTGCACCAAAGGGAAGTCTCTGGCCAGGATGCCGTTCACCATCGCCAGGCCAATGCCAGGATATGAAAAAACCATTTCGACGAGGACGTCTCCTCCCAACAGATAACCGACCTGCATGCCCACGACGGTCATCACAGGGATGAGTGCATTCTTCAAGGCGTGACGGCTGATGATCAGGCGCTCGCGCAGCCCTTTGCTGCGGGCAGTCCGTATATAGTCCTGTCGGATCACCTCCAGCATGCTCGATCGGGTCATACGGGCGATGATAGCGGTAGCTCCTGTAGCCAAGGTAAGCGATGGTAGAATGAGGTGACTCACAAGGTCAGCCAGGTCTGTATGGTCTGGCGACTGTATACCGGACACCGGTAGAATGCCGAACTTGAGACCAAAGACAATCTGCAAGATAATACCCAGCCAAAAGATAGGCATGGAGAAACCTACGAGCACCAGAACCATGGCCACGCGATCGCTTAGCGAGTACTGCCGAACGGCTGAGAGGATACCGGCCGGGATGCCCACCGAACAAGCCAACAAGGCTGCGCAGATCGTCAGATAGGCCGTATTCTGGAAGCGACCTATGATGAAGGGCAGCACCTCACGCTTGAGTTGAATGGAACGCCCCCAGTTGCCTCGCAGCACGCGGGCCAGCCAGCGGACATATTGGACGTGTAACGGTTGGTCAAGGCCCAATTCATGGCGCAGTTGAGTCAGTGAAGTCCCCGTGGCCTTCGGCCCCAGCATGATCTGAGCTGGGTCTCCAGGTGCCAACTGCATGACGAGAAAGATAAGTAACGTGACACCTACGAGCACAGGAATCAGGCTGAATGTTCGTTGTGCAATATATCGTGTCATAGGATACCTCACGGGCACCGTGTTTTGAGTGTGTATGCGGGATCTCGAACAGTTGCTAAGGCTCTGGGCGACTATGTCGCCCAGAGCCTCTACCCAGATGATTTCGGCTACAGTTCATGTCCAGTAGACGGGGCATGGACCAAACCAAGTACCGCTTTACTCCTCGATCCACACGTTCTCGAAACGGAAGGGCCCCGTGGGATGGAGCTTAAAGTTCTTGATCTTTTTGTCCATGACCACAATCTGCGTCTCGTGGTCAATCATCATCCAGGGTGGGTCTTCTGCAATCAATTTCTGAGCTTCGATGTACAGTTCGGTGCGTTTGGCTTGGTCGAGGGTGGTACGAGCCTCCCGCAGGAGTGCATCAACCTCGTCGTTTTTGTAAAAGCCCATGTTGTAGCCGTGAGGCGGCCACTGCTCGCCACTCAGCAGGATGAACAAGTGGTTGTCAGGATCGCCGTTGTCCCCGATCCAGGACATCTCCATCAGGTCGAACTCGGCATCTTCGGGCGGTACAATGACCTTGTCCAGGTACGTGCCCCACTCAAAGGTCTCAATCTTGCAATCAACGCCCACAGCTTTGAGGTCAGCCTGCATGGCTGTGCCCATGACCACCGGCTGCTGCATCCCCGAACCAGATTCCGGGACCCAAAAGACGCACGGGAACCCATCGGGATAGCCAGCTTCTGTCAGCAATTCCTTGGCCTTCTCAGGGTTATAGTCGTAGCGCTGCACATCGTCTGTATAGCTCCATACTACAGGCGGCAGGGGGTTGACCGCCAGGATGCCAGTCCCCTTCAGAATGTTGTCCACGATGGCTTGCTTGTTTATAGCATAGTTCATAGCTTGACGAACCCGCTTATCATCGAAGGGGGCTCTCGTATGATTGAAGGCTACCCACCAGGTGTGCATGCCAGCTTGCTCGACGACGGTAAAGCGGTCATCACCCTTCAATCTGGCCAACTCATCTGGTGGTATGTTCACAATAAAGTTGACGCTTCCGGCCTCCAATTCGGTCAGGCGAGACAGATCCTCGATGACGGGCCGGTAGATGACACGGTCAATCTGGGGGGGCTCACCCCAATAATCGGGGTTCTTTTCCAACACAACCTCGACACCCGGGGTCCAGCTTGCAAACTTGAAAGGACCGGTGCCAACTGGTTGAATCGAAATGTCTCGGCCATGTTTTTCAATCGCAGCCGGACTGAGCATGGCCGCCGGGTGCATGGCAAGGTGATTGAGGAAAGGCGCAAAGATCTCCTTCAGCGTAATATTGACCGTGTATTCGTCTGCCACCTCTGTTTTGTCTACCATTCCCCAGGTAAACTCGGCGTAAGGGAACTCGCCCGTGTCGTGGTATGGGTGGTTCGGATCAATTTGGCGCTCTATGTTGAACTTGACGGCCTCGGCGTTAAAGTCGGTGCCATCGTGGAATTTCACTCCCTTTCGCAAGTTGAGGGTATACACCAGCCCGTCGTCTGAAATCTCCCACGATTCGACCAGTCCTGGCTCCACCGCTGTGCTTTCGTCCTTAAAACGCAACAGATGGTCATACATACCGTATGCGGCTCGGTGAGAGTTGTAGTCACTGATTTGCGCCGAGTCCAATGTCGTGGGTTCTGCCTGTAATCCAACGATGATCGTTCCACCCCCGCTTGGCTCTGCTGGCGCCGGAGCCTCGGGTGGGGGTGAAGTGGGGGTCGCCTGAGGACCACAGGCTGCCAAGGCCAGCAGCAGAAGAATCGAGGCAACTGCTGCCACTACTTCTCTTCTAGACATGTTGATCCCTCCTTATGTTATAGCGTGATCCAGAAAACTGACAATTTGACGAAATAGCACGCTCGTTCAGTACTCTAGTTGTTCATCCTCCTTTCTATCTATTGAGATCTCTCTCTGTTGAAAGTACTCTAGAGCGTCAGATACCCTAACGCCTCAGCGGGCCTTACTGTAACAAGCTCAATGAAAAATGAGCGAACGACGGTTAGGATAGCATAACCTACTCCAAATGTCAACTTTTGCGAGGACTAGGCAACAAATCCAGGGAAGCTTTAAGGAAGGGCCGGTGATGATGGGCGGTGTGCGGGAGTGGGGGTGGGCGGCACGGGCTCACTTTGTGTACACAGTTGACACTGTACACCTTTTGTGTTATACTGCGCTCACTAACTCAGGAGGTCATCTCGTGGTCAAGACGATGGGTGCCCGCGAGGCGCGTAGTCACTTTTCTCAGTTGCTTGGCCAAGTCCACTTTGGCGGTCAGGTAGTGATCGTCGAGCGCTTCGGTCGGCCGATGGTGGCCATTATCCCCGTGGACGACTACCAACAGCTCATCGCTGAGCGTGAAGCTCGTTTCCAGGTTCTCGACGAAATCCGCCACCGGTTGCCTGATCTGCCCGTTGAAGAAGTCGAGGAGGACGTGGCCGAGGCCATCGCTGCTGTAAGGGCTGCTGATGCTGCGCGTGGTTCTTGACACCAACCAGTTCGTTAGCAGTGTGCTGGTCAGGCAGGGACTGCCCGCTCAGGTGCTTGATGCCTGGCGGCGGCGTGAGTTCCTACTGATCACATCGCCATTTATCATAGCTGAAATCCGTTCCACACTCAGCTACCCCCGTATCCGTCGCAAGTACCCGCTAACAGACGACGATGTGGAGCGGTTGGTGACGCTTCTGGAACAGGATGCTTTGGTGGTGCCGGATGAGCTAGACGTCACTGGCGCTATCCCCGCTGATCCCACGGACGACATGGTGTTGGCCTGTGCCGTCGAGGGCCAAGCAGATCTCATTGTCAGCGGTGATCACCACCTGCTGAGCTTGGGTGAGTATCAGGGTATCCCCATCGTCACCGCGCGAGAGTTTCTGGAGCGGTTGCAGACCGCGCCGTGATTCCCAATGGCCATGGAAAAGCGGCGGTAAAGATCACCGCCGCTTGCCTCTCGTGGTTCCAGGAACCCGACTCATCTTATCTCATACCGCCCGTTGCCAAACACACAAGCCTTGCCGATGTGCACCAGTTGTCCCAACAAAAGCAAAGGCTTGAACCCGGTCAAATCCCCCTCGTAGACCGCTTCCCCGACAAAGCCTCCCATTTTCATCCTCGCCTTTTGGCGACCCGAATACCGCTCCCAGTCCACCCATTTCGTGTTGAGCTCGGCGCTCCTGATCTCTTTGGCTCTCTCGATGGTTCCCCGATAGTCAAATTTCCACTGCTGCCCACAGTGAAAGTAGTAGAGCGACGACACCCGCCGCAGGACGTTGCGCACAATGACGTGAAAAGGCGGCTGGGAGATGAACCGGCCCTCGTGTTTGAGCCGGGTGGGAGTCAGGAAGCGAAGCCTCACCTTGTCGCCAGGCATCTCCTCGACGTGCCTTTCAATATCCTGGAAGCTCACCTCCAACTCGCTGTGGCACACCATCTCGTCGCTCGCCGAGTAAATTCGCTCCCCGGCTCCGCTGAGAGGTTGAACGGCCTGCACCTCGTGCAGGCTGTATTTCCCCCTCCCCCGCCCCAGGCCTCGGTTCCCCAGCTCGCGGAAGACCAGGATAAAGTAGGGCAGATAGTTGATGGCTTTGCCAACGAGGACCAGGTCAAAGTGCAGGGTATCGCCTGGCCGGTAGGTGGTGCGTCGGTCAGTGGTATCTGGCTCGATGACAAAGGGCAGGGGGACGTCGGAATGTTTGCGGAGGACCTGGGCGTCGGAGGGAGGGGAGCTCTCAAAGACGTAGGCGTAGGGGCATTCCTCGCGCAAAAGGCAGCCCTCACAGGTCTTGACCTCGCGCTGGAAGCAGACCACCCGCTTAAAGGTGTAGCCGAACCCGCCGCGCAGGGTGCTGCCTTTGTAAGGGGGCAAATGTAGCTCGTCCCTGGCCTGCAGGGTGAAGCGATAGTTGGCGATGCGAAGTTTGGTGAGTATGATTCTCTTATCCAAACAGGTTAATAATACTCCACCTTCTGAGTTCGAGTCAACGGTTACACCAGCATAAAGGAAGGTACGTATGTCAAGCGCTCC
>SOHZ01000640.1 GCA_004377365.1 Anaerolineales bacterium
GGATTCTTCATGCCTTGCAGAGATTGCTGAATCCCTGGAGACAGTGTGTCTAAAATTTACTCAGTACTTGAGGAGTAACCGTAATTGCGGCAGGACGATTTTTTTAACCACCGCCTGCGTGGCCAAAAGATGCTATCCGGCAAAAAGCCACTCTGGCCCAATGGGCGTGCTATCCGGACACACGGCCGAGTCCCGCTGTAGTCGTCCAGTGCCGGGGGTAGATGGAAATGCAGCATTGGTTGACACTGTACACCAAACCAAGAATGGAGCGCCAGGTCAGCGAGATCCTGACAGGCAGAGGTATCGAGACCTATCTACCCCTCATCTACAAATACAGCAAGCATCGGCGCAGGAAGGAACCGTCGCCCTTCTTCCAGTGCTATCTCTTCGCGCGAGCGGACCCGAACTCCCCCGCCTATCTCTCACTGCGGTGGACGCCCGGTCTGCGAAGTATTGTCAGGTTTGGGGGCAACGTGGCCCGCGTACCCGACGAGGTCATCACCCGAATCAAAGAGCGTTTGGCACAACTGGAGCAGGATGGGTACTCTGAGAGCGACAGGTTCAAACACGGCGAGCGGGTGCGGATCGAGGTCGGCCCTTTGGAGGGCCTGGAGGCGGTGTTTGACCGGGCCGTATCCGCGGCGGGTCGGGTCAGGATTCTGTTGGATATTTTGGGACGGCTGACGGCTTGTGAAATTGAGTTGGATTGGTTAGAGAAAGTACGGTAGAGAGTCGAGTCGTAGCGAGCAGTGAACCGAAATCTGACGACCAGGCGGGCGCAGGAATAGGGATGCGCCGGTCCGGCGGAGCCTGCCCGCAGAAAGAGGGGGAGCTGAGGGATGCGAGAGGCGTGGAGCCGGTTTGAGGATTGGACCGGGACGAAGGACGAATGACCCATGGCCGACGCTTGGCCGGATAGCCGTAGGCTCTGGCGCGACAGGCGGGTGGCGGTGACGGGCGGCGCTGGCTTCCTGGGTTCCTTCGTGGTGGACAAGCTGCGACAGCGGGGGACGCAAGAATCAAAGTAGCTCTATGAACTCTTCAACGGTCAAGCCTGCGTCGCGGATGATTTTGCGCAAGGTGCCTTTGGGGATTGTTTTGACTGGATGGATCGAGACGATAGTCCAACGCCCGTCAGGGTGACGCTAGGTGACACGGCTGCCCGATTGCCGGATCCGCTGAAAGCCAACAGCCTCCAGGACCTTGATCACCTGACGCGCTTTGACGGATGGAAGCTTGTCGGGCATTATACAGCGACCTTGACCAATTCTGGAGTGGGGATCGGATCGCCGACGGCCAAACGTGATTCGATGCACAATTGTATCGCATCTTTGATATTCTCCAACGCTTCTTCGTAAGTCTTGCCATCGGTGTAGCAGCCCTGCAAGAGGGGACAATCGGCCAGATAGACATCTTCTTCAGGGTCGTACTCAATGATCACGGGAAATTGATATTCTTTCATCAAAATCCTCCTCGATACCATCGGCTTTCCAAGCCCCTTGGATGATTGGCGATAGCATCCAGACCAATTATAGTGCAACGTTGGGGCAAAGTCAAAAAGATGACCAATGCCATGAATTATTGCGTGACCAGGGCTGATTTGAGGATTGGCCTGTGAGGAAGGACCCATGACCGAAGACTGGCCAGATAGCCGCGAATTCTGGCGCAAGAGGCGCGTTGTTGTGACAGGAGGGACTGGCTTCCTGGGCTCCTTCGTGGTGGAGAAGCTGCGACAGTGGGGATGCAGGGAAGTCTTTGTGCCCCGCAGCCGGGAGTATGACCTGCGCCAGTTGGAGGCCATCCGGCGGATGCTGGACGATGCCCGGCCCGATATCATCATCCACCTGGCCGCCCGAGTGGGTGGCATTGGCGCCAACCGTGCCCACCCGGCCGAATTCTTCTACGATAATCTCATGATGAGCATTCCGCTGCTGCACGAATCCTGGCGGTTTGGCGTGGAAAAGTTCGTGGCCATCGGTACAGTGTGTGCCTATCCCAAGTACACGCTGGTGCCCTTCAAGGAAGAGAACCTGTGGAACGGCTACCCCGAGGAGACTAACGCCCCTTACAGGTTAGCGAGGTTAATGGTATGTGCGGCATCGCTGGCATTGCCCTGAACCCCGACCGAACACTCCCTGGCCTATGCGAGCACTTACTGGTTATGCGTGAGGCCATGGCCCACCGTGGTCCTGACGGTGCCGGCTTCATCGGCTCGCTCCCCACTGACATGCACTTGAACATGGATTACCATGTCACCGTTATGGAAAATATTCTCGTCGGCGTAGGACTGCTGCCGAGTACCGAGCTGTCTTTTCACCGAGTCTTGGCAGTTTGCCGCAGAGAAGTTAGCCGCCATCCGAATGCTATTGCCCAAGAATGATGAAACTGCTTAAGAACCTACAGGGCCAAGGCCTTCGACTGGCTGAGGCTTCTGGCTTTGGGACCAATCTGGTCATTACTGTGGCAACGAATCTGCTATTAGTCTTTAGCTCCGTATTGACCGGCTCTCTTGCAGCACGCCTGCTAGGCCCGCATGGACGCGGCGAACTGGCTGCCATTCAAATATGGCCCCTCTTTCTGGCGACATTGGGGGCTGTTGGACTACCTCAAGCAATGGTCTACTTCGTTGGCAAGCGGCCAGCGCGGGTGATGCGCGCGGTCATAACGAATTGGTTGCTTTTACTGCCTCTAAGCATTCTCTGGGCCGGAGTCGGTTACTGGTTGATGCCGTCGCTGCTCAAGTCGCAGTCCTCAGTTGTGGTAGCAGAAGCACGTCTGTTTCTTTTGATTATACCGTTAGCCTTCTTCAACAGCGCACATTCTGCTCTACAAGGTCTTAGTGATTTTGTAGGATGGAATTTGTTTCGCATTAGCAAACCGCTTCTGTATCTCGTGCTCTTGATCGGAGTAGGACTGACGGGAAGTGCTAGCGCTACATTGATCGCGCGCTTGTTCCTGCTCATCAGTGCCATTCCCCCATTTCTGTTGGTAGGGTTGCTGAGCCGTCACGGTTCCTTACGCAGAGCCGCGCCTGACGTTGGCCTGGTCAAGCCGCTGCTTAGATATGGCATACAGACGACTTTGGGAACTATGCCGCAAATGTTGAATAGCCGTCTGGATCAGTTGCTCATGGCAGCACTACTCCCACCTGGCCAGCTAGGATTATATACAGCCGCTGTGTCCTGGTCCATGGGACTTGGCCCCATTGTGAGCGCATTGGGCCAGGTCACTTTTCCGCGGGTGGCCAGTGCGAAGGAAGAAGCCGAGGCACGCCAGCGATTTGCGCAATCTCTCCGGCTGGGAACGATGATGACGGTCTCGATTGGATTGTTGATGGTAGCGGTTACTCCCGTGGCGGTTTCGATTCTCTTCGGATCACACTTCACGCCCGCTATCCCGACAGCCGTGGTGCTGACGATAGCGGCAGTAGTGTGGTATTTGAACCAGCTTCTTGAGGCTGGCCTGCGGGGGCTGGGCGTACCTGTGGCTACAGCCTGGGGAGAGGGTGTCGGCCTGATTGTCACCGGAGCGCTCCTCTACGTCCTCTTGCCCCGATATCAGATTATGGGGGCTGCCATAGCGTCGCTTGTCGCTTATGGCACGACCTTGGTTATCCTAATAAGGTTTGCTTCCGGCCAAACACGCTTGAGTTTACGTGATTTGTTTCTGTTGCAACCGGGCGACTGGGAAAGGTTGCGTCACATATGGAAGCGCATGCGAACGGAAGCGACCGCAGACTGAGATTTTCGTTTTTTGGCGACCAATGGGCTATCTGCAGTGAGTGAATGGCAACGATGAAAGCAAAGGAAGCCTATGAGTTGACCGTTCAACGATCTTGGTGGGACGAATATCCTTTTGATGCAGTCTTGCACGTGCTCAGGGAATATTGGTTGCGATATCGGTTTTGGTCTGAGATTTGCTCGCAGGTTTCGTTTCAAGCGATGAATTCTATCCTTGATGTTGGCTGCGGG
>SOHZ01000193.1 GCA_004377365.1 Anaerolineales bacterium
TTTGATCAAAGGCGGGCGTGGAGCCCGCCTTTTCTGTTGCCTGGAAAGTGAAGCAGTCGTGGGTTGGGGATAGGGGACGCGGGGGGGGGGGAGAATCTCACAGCGCGATGGGAAGCGGATAAACGGATGGGGCAGTGAGGCATCCGTTTAGGGACGTGGAAGAAATAGAATGCTAAATCCAGGCTGAGCGAATTGGTTCGGATAGGTTCTCATTGGATAGGCAAGGCCGGGTTGTCTTCACCTGTGGTTGGTCGGGGCAATGGAGAGCTGGGGCTTTTTCCGGGAAACGATGGCTGCTATCACCAGTACGGCCACGGTGGTCAGGGTCACGGCCAGGCCCATCTTGAAGGCGACGGGATCGAAAGTAAATTCAACGATGTGCTGGCCAGGGGGGACCAGCACGGCGCGGAACAGGTAATCAGCCCGGTAGACCGTTTCCCGCTGGCCGTCGAGGCGCGCCCTCCAGCCAGGGTAATAAGCATCTGAAAGGAAGAGAAAACCGGCCTGAGTTGAAGCTGTCTCTATCACCACGCGATTGGCCTCGTACTCGACGATTTTGACCTTGTCTCTCTCCTCAGTTGGAGGAGACCCTCTGGCCATGCTCTCCAGGCGGGTCAGGGCACTCTCGTCTTCCAAGAGGATCGAAGACGAGAGGTCGAAATCATAGTCAACCAGGTGGGCCAGGATGGCCTCGTCTGAACCAGGGACCTCAGCTTGGTGTACCAAAAAGGCTCTGGGCATGACGTCCAGGTTCTCGTAGATGTTGAGACCCTCTTCGCTGTAGACCTTGCGCAGGGTGTTGTGCCACCATTCCTCCGGTTCCTCACGGGCGGTGAGGATGTACTTGACCCCGGCCAGGTTGAGAAGGCGCGTGTTTTGGAGCAGGGCATCCATGAACTCGTCGTATCGTCGCAAGGTAAGGACAGAAACACAGGGGCAGCTACAAGTGCTTTGGATGCGGTAGATCATGGGAAAGTAGTCGAACAGCTTCTGGGGGGCCTCGCCTTCTCTGTCGGGGGAGTAGATGCGAGCCAGACCCAGGTTCTGCTCCAAGAAGACGGTGGAAGCTCGTTTGTCGAAATAGGAGGCCTCCTGCACCCGATTGATGGTCGTTCCCCCGGTCATGAAGAGGTCAAAGGCGATCAGGCTGGCTGCGGTGATCTGAAACCAGCGGGTGGAGATTTTTTTGCGCAGAAAGAAAAAGACCGAGAGGGCGCTGGCATGGAACGTCAGGAGGAAGAAAAGGATGGGGTTCAAGAGGGGAGGGAACAGCCGCGCCAGCAGGTTGGTCTGGGGGGCGTCGGGGAATCGGGGCAGATAGCGGATGAGGGCCCGCACGGCGTAGATGACCATCCCCGGATGGAAATGCTCCAGGACAAAGTCGGTGGCGGCCATGGCCTGTTTCCTGTAGAAGAACAGGAGCGGCAGGGTGAGGGTGAAAAGGAGGCCGAGGATGAACAGCCTTTGGGAGAAGATGCGCATGGAGCGGGCCTGGCGTTGTTCTTTCAGGTAATCCAGGCCAAAGCCAGCCAGGATGCCCAGGCTGAGGGTCAGGGTGTATAGCCACCGGGCCGGGATGCGGAAGTAGTTGTAAACAGGCACGTAGGCCAGCAGGCGATAAAGAGGGTTGGCGTTGCCCAGAGCCAGCAGGATCGAGACCAGTGCCAGGAGCCCAAAGAAGCGCGCTTCTCGGTTCCTGCGTTTGCCCCAGGCCAAGGCTGCCAAGATCAGGGGCAGGATGCCAACGTAGCCGTGATGTTCTGCAAAATATGGCACTCCTTTGTATCCGGCGACAGGATTGCCCAGGAAGTTGGGGAAAAGAAAGGAGAGCATCCGGAGCGGTGGCAACGAATAGGCGGTCACGAAATCATAGGTGCCGCTTTCGGAGAGGACGGATAGCTCTTTCAGTTGCCAGGCTGGGATCAACTGGATGGCGGCCAGGCTGATCCCGACCATCACGGTGGTGAGCGAGATGAGGGAGAGGGTGAGGACCGGTCGTATTTCGGCTCGTGGCAGGGTCAGCAGGCTGTAGAGATAGTAAAGGCCGAGGGTGATCAGAATGTAGAGAATAATTTGCGGATGGGAGGGCAGGATTTGCAGGGCCAGGACAATCCCTGCTCCTGCTGCAAAGGTATAGCTACGCCTGCGGATGGCCTGGGAGAAGAGGCAGAGGATCAGGGGTAGCCAGATGCTGCCGGTCAGGATGCTGATGTTTCTCAATTGGGCCATCAGGAAACCGCCGAAAGCGAATACCAGGCCAGAGATCAAGGAGCCTGTGCGGCTGATGTCCAATGAACGGGCCAGAAGGTAGGTGAAGACCCCGGCCAGGCTGTAGTGGATGACGACGAAGAGGGTCAGAGCGTAGTAGTGAGGGATGGGCAGGGTGAACAGCAGGTTGAGGGGATAAAAGGGGCCGACCTCCGGTTCGGCCAGCAAGGGGAAGCCCATAAAAATGTAGGGATTCCAGAAACCAAGTTGACCTTCTTTCAGCATCATCTCCGTTAAGAAGATTTTGCCTGGGTATTGGACCAACTCGGTGTCTAACTGGTAGAAAGTGTAGGGAAGCCATATTACATCGGCGAAGCAAGCCAGGGGCAGCAGGAACAAAATGGCTATGAGTGCTATGTCTTTCTGGTTCGCGGACAGGAAATGGCGAAATCGTTTCAGCATAAGTGCCTCGTGTAGTCGGATCAGTTTTCCAGGTGAAGATCTGGAGTTGACATAAACAATCAGAAGCCGACTGCTTGCCCGTCCTTCCTGGGCTCAGAAGCGCCGCAATAGCCATCAGCTAATTTGTAGATCAACTGTCCTCCGCCAAACGACCATTCTACTCCACTTTTTATTCTATGCCCCCGGTTCCTCAAATCTTCCAGAACTTCTGGCTTGAAACCGGATTCAAAGATTACTTCCATATTCTTGAAGACACGCCAACGGGGAGCATCAATAGCGGCCTGTGGATTTTGATCATAATCAAACATACGGATCATGATTTGCGCATGACCTTGAGGCTGCATTGGTCCTCCCATTACCCCAAAGCTCATTAACGCCCGGTCGCCTTTGGTCACAAACGCTGGAATAATTGTATGGAAAGGCCGCTTTCCTCCTTCAACCTGATTAGGATGCCCTCTCTCAAGGCTGAAACAAGCTCCTCGGTCTTGTAGACTAATTCCCGTATCTGGCACTACAATGCCTGATCCAAAACCAGCGAAATTGGATTGGATAAAGGAAACCATCATACCATTCGCATCTGCTGTAGTTAGATAAACAGTATCCCCATGTTCCGGGATACCATAGTCAGGATCCTGAGCTTTATCCAAGCTAATGAGCTTTGCCCGTTGGGACAAATAGTCCCGGTTTAACAAGTCCGTATAATCTATGTCCATACTAGATGGATCCGATACATACCGATAGGTATCTGCAAACGCTAATTTCATGGCCTCAACTTGTAGGTGCAAGCTATCGGCAGAGTCTACTGGATAATCTTGAATATCCCAATTCTCAAGGATGCCCAACATAAGTAATGCTGCTATACCCTGTCCATTGGGAGGTATTTCATGCAAGGTCAATCCACGATAGTTGATGGATATCATCTCCACCCAGTCCGGTTGATGGCTGGCTAAATCCTCTCTTGCCATCAAACCACCGGTGGCCTTGGCATGAGCAACTATTTTTTCTGCTAAATCTCCATGATAAAAAGCCGCCCCTTTTGTTTCTGCAATCCGTTCCAAGGTCTTTGCCTGAGCTTTAAATTCAAATTTCTCTCCTACCTTGGGGGCTCTACCATTTGGTAGAAATGCAGCAGCAAACTCGGGAAAATTTTTATATGTCTTGGGGGCAGAACTCCACACTTTAGCTGTTATTGGGGAGACTAAGAAGCCGTTATAAGCATATTCTATGGCTGGTTCAAATAGATCCTCAAAAGGCAAATGTCCGAACCGGTTGGATAGTTCTACCCAAGATGATACGGCA
>SOHZ01000215.1 GCA_004377365.1 Anaerolineales bacterium
AGAGCCTGCGATCCCTGGACGGGATCGGTGGTAGCCGATCTCTATCTGGGCGACATCGTAGGAGCCAAGGAAAAGCTGTATGGCTTTGCGGATGAGGTCTCCGGTGTCGAGGTAGTTGACGATCACACCCTCCAGATTACCATTGATGCCCCCAAATCCTACTTCCCGGGCAAGCTGACCCACTCCACAGCCTTCGTCGTGGATAAGGACAACGTGGAACGCGGCGGGTACACCTGGACAGACAAGCCCAACGGCACGGGACCTTTCAAGCTCAAGGAATATCGCTTTGGGCGGCAAATCATCCTGGAGCCAAATGACCTCTATTACGGCGAGCCCAAACCCTCTGTAGAGCAGGTGAACTTTATCCTGGCCGGTGGCTCGGCCATGACCATGTACGAAAACGGCGAACTGGAGGCCGTGCCTGTGGGCCTGAACGACATCGAGCGGGTCACCGATCCGACCAATCCCCTCAACAAGGAATTAACCATCGTTTCCACGATGAGCACCTTTTACCTCGGCTTCAACGTCAACCAGCCGCCCTTTGATGACGTCAAGGTGCGCCAGGCTTTCAACTATGCCTTGGACAAGCAACGCATCATGGATGTCATTTACAAGAAGACGGTTCCGGCGGCCATCGGCGTCGTCCCCCCCACCATGCCTGGTTATCACAATGAAGACCTTGAGGTGCTTTCCTATGATCCGGACAAGGCCCTGGATTTGATCGCCGAATCCAAATATGGAGACGTGGCCGATCTGCCAGAGATCACCCTTTACACCACCGGGGCCGGAGGAGCTACTTCGCGGCTGATCGAGGCCGTGGTAGGAATGTACAAGGAGAACCTGGGAGTGGACATCGCCATCCAGCAGACCGAGTGGGCCACCTTCCTCAGCGATATTAGCCAGGAAGAGAATCCCTACCAGATATACTCCATCGGTTGGATAGCCGACTATCCCGACCCGGAGAACTTTTTGGATGTCCTTTTCCATAGCGAGAAGAGTGAAAACCACATGGGATACTCTAATCCCGAGCTAGATGAGCTGCTGGAGAAGGCACGGACAGGGCAGGACCCGAAGGAGCGCCTCAAGCTATATCAGGAGGCGGAACAGATCATCATCAACGATGCTCCCTGGGTGCCCCTTTTCTACGAGGTGGAATACTGGCTGACCAAGCCCTACGTCAAAGGTATGATCTACCCACCCATGATCATTCCCAAGCTGCAATACGTATCCATCGAGACGGATTGAAGGGGTGAAGGCAATGAAAGCCAAAGTATTGCAGTTTGATCAGCGAAAGCCGATCTCTGAGAGGAAAGAGACTACCAAGAGAATACGAGAGCGGAAGTGATTGCTTATGCCGTCCGGCGCTCTTTGTGGCTGCCGGCCTTGCTGCTGATTATCGCCTTTGTCACCTTTGCCCTGGGATACTACGGGCCCGGTGACCCAGTGCAGGTACTTTTGGGGCAACACACCAACCCCGCCGTGGTAGCGCGCATCAGACACGAGCGGGGCCTGGATAGGCCCCTACTTGTCCAATATGTCAACTACATCTGGCGTGCCCTGCACGGCGATTTGGGGGAGTCCATCGTCAAATACCGGGGGCAGCCAGTGCGCCGCCTCATCGGTACCTTCCTCCCAGTCACGCTGCAACTCAACCTGGTCTCTGGGGTGTTGGGGGTGATGATCGGCATCCCCCTTGGCATTGTGGCCGCCTTGAGGCACGGAAGCTGGGTGGACCGGCTGACAACGGCGCTGGTGGTGGGGGGTATCTCTGTGCCCTCCTTTGTTCGGGCACCGGTGCTCACCTACATCTTTGCTCGTCTGTGGCGCATTCTGCCTCCGGGCGGTTGGGACGGCATCTTCAGTACCAAGATCATCCTGCCGACTGTGGTCCTGGCCCTGGGGCCAATGGCTGTTTTCACCCGCCAGACCCGGGCGGGGATGCTTGAGGTATTGCGTGAGGATTACGTGCGCACGGCCCGGGCCAAGGGCCTGGCCGAGCGAGCGGTGGTCCTGCGCCACGCCCTGCGCAACGCCCTCATCCCCCTCAGCACCATCATGGGCTTTATGTTGGGGGGGTTGGTGGAAGGGACCGTTATCACCGAGTACTGGTTCGGCATCCCGGGGCTGGGCCGCCTGGGTTTCGAGGCCTTCTCGGCTCGCGACTACCCCATCATCATCGGCCTGACCCTGCTGGTCGCGGCGGCCTACGGCCTGACCAATCTTCTGGTAGACCTGGGCTACGGGTTCCTGGATCCGCGCATCCGCCGGGCGTGAGATGGATCTCGTCACCCTGGCCTGAGGGTAAGCCATTCAGATGGCAGATATGAGTACAGAAGGCGAATCGAAGTGTCTCTCAGAAGAACAAATTGACGAAATTGTGATTGCCCAGGCCGATGATGACACGGCGTGGGAAGAGCCTATTTTGGTGCATAGAGCCACTGCCGTGACAATATCCTTGCCACCTGAACTGGCTTCACGGGCAGCTTTCTTCGCCCGATTGCACAGGATGTCGAATGTCGAAGACTGGCTTAGATGCATCATCCAGGAGCGGATTGACTTCGAGGAGGCCGCCTTTACCGGGTTGAAGCAGGTTCTGACTGCTAAGAGCAATACATGACGTGACTTACAAATGACTCTTGAACAACAAACTTCTCTCGGTGAGGTGAAAACAAAAGGGCGCTCGCAATGGGGAGAACTCTGGCGTCGGCTGAGACGCAACCGCCCCGCGGTGTTGGGTTTGATCATCGCAGCACTCCTGTACGTCACGGCCCTTTTCGCCCCCTGGCTGGCCCCCTACGGCTATAATGAGCAGAACCTGGACGCCGTGGAACAGCCTCCCAGTTGGGACTACCCTCTGGGCACCGATGAAGTAGGGCGCGATCTCTTGAGCCGCATCATCTGGGGGACACGGTCGGCCGCCTTTGTTTCCATCACCGTGACCCTGATCAATCTGGCTTTAGGGGTGCCCCTGGGCACTCTGGCCGGTTACCTTCATGGCTGGGTGGATACTCTTATCATGCGCCTGGCAGACATCCTGTTTGCCTTCCCAGGGCTTTTGTTCGTTTTTTTCATCGCGGCTACCATCAAGCCTTCTATCGTAACCTGGGTGAAAGCTATTGGCTTGAGGAAGCTGGTCAGGTCAGGTTACGTGGACTATCTGGTGGTCATCGTCGCCCTGGGACTGGTGGGCTGGCCGGGCCTGGCTCGTCTGGTACGCGGGCAGATTCTCTCGCTCAAGGAGCAAGAGTTCATCGTAGGTGCGCGGGCCATCGGCGCCTCTACCTGGCGCATTATGTTTCGCCATCTCCTGCCCAATGCTCTGCCACCCCTTATCGTGGCCATCTCCATGGGCATTGGAGGGATCATCATCTCCGAGTCCACCCTCAGTCTTCTGGGCATCGGTTTGCAGCCACCCAACCCCAGTTGGGGGGCCATGATCTACAGCAACTATCGCTACTGGCGCACTCGGCCGCATCTGGTCATCGTGCCGGGGTTGGTGCTGGCAGCCGTGGTTTTTGCCTTTAACTTTCTGGGCGATGGACTAAATGAGGCTCTCAATCCCTATCTCGATCAGAGATGACCTATAGCCTAGTTTCCAGACAAGAACTAGCCTAGACCGCCTGTACCGCCTGTGGCGCAACAATGGTAAAGGTAAATTCTTTGACCCGAATTCTGATTCATCTATTTCACACAAGGAGGTAGGCATGACGACTCTGATAGAAGTGAATGACCTGAAAACCCGGTTCTTCACTCAGGACGGCGTGGTCCACGCCGTCAACGGCATCTCCTATCACGTTGATGAGGGAGAGACTTTGGGCATCGTGGGCGAGAGCGGTTGCGGCAAGAGCGTGAGCGTCCTCTCGGTCATGCGCCTGATCCCCACTCCGCCGGGCAAGATCGTGGGAGGAGAAGTGTGGTTCGAGGGTCGTGACCTGTTGAAAGTAGATCAGGAGGAGATACGCTCGGTGCGAGGCAACAAGATCGCCATGATCTTCCAGGACCCCATGACCTCTCTGAATCCCGTCCTGACCATCGGACAGCAGGTCGACGAAGCCCTTCAATTGCATATGGGCATGAACAAAGAACAGGCCAGACAACGCAGCATCGAGCTTCTGGATATGGTGAACATCCCCCTGGCCGCCGACCGCATTGACGACTACCCCCATCAGTTCTCAGGCGGGATGCGCCAGCGGGTCATGATCGCCATGGCACTTTCCTGTAACCCACAGCTCCTCATCGCCGATGAGCCCACCACGGCCCTGGACGTCACCATCCAGGCCCAGATCATTGACCTGATCAAGAAGCTCCGCGACGAGATCGGCATGGCCATCGTCTGGATCACCCACGACCTGGGGATTGTGGCCGGCCTGGCTGACCGGGTGGTGGTCATGTACGCCGGTTACATCATAGAGGCAGCCAGTTGCAAGGACGTCTACAGCGATCCACGGCATCCCTACACCCTGGGCCTCCTGGGCTCAATTCCGCGCATCGACGAGGAGCGCAAGGAAACGCTGACGCCTATCGAGGGGCTGCCCCCGGACCTGATTGGCATGACGCCGGGTTGTCCTTTCGCACCCCGCTGTCGTTTCCACAAAGAGCTCGAGCTTCAGCGGTGTCTGGAGGAAATGCCACCTTTGGAACCCGTCGGCCCCGGCCACAAGATCGCTTGCTGGGTAGACGTGACCAGCAGCAGCCCTCGCTAACCGCTTTTTCAGTTCCTGCTCAAAAGCAGAGCTTAAGGAGAGTTACTATGCCAGAAAATGGAATCTTGCTCAACATTGAAAACCTGAAGATGTGGTTCCCTATCACCCAAGGTATCGTCATCCAGCGCCACGTCGGCGACATAAAGGCCGTTGACGGGGTCAGCTTCTTCATCCGGCACGGTGAGACCCTGGGTCTGGTTGGGGAATCAGGCTGTGGCAAGTCCACCACCGGGCGGGCCATCTTGCAGTTGTACCGCCCCACCGCAGGGGACGTCTACTTCGAGGGGGAGAACCTGTGCCAGTTGAAGGGCGAGAAATTGCGCCGCATGCGCCGCCAGATGCAGATGATCTTCCAGGACCCTTACGCCTCTTTGAACCCCCGTATGACGGTGGGCAACATCGTAGGCGAGCCCCTGGAGGTTCACAACATTCTCAAGGGCAAGGCCCTGAAAGAGAGGGTGCAGGAGCTGTTGCAGGTGGTGGGCCTCAATCCCTATTTCATCAACCGCTACCCCCACGAGTTCTCAGGCGGCCAGCGGCAGCGCATCGGCGTGGCCAGGTCCCTGGCCGTTAATCCTTCTTTCATCATCTGCGATGAGCCCATCTCGGCTCTGGACGTCTCTATCCAGGCCCAGATCATCAACCTTTTGGAAGAACTCCAGGAGCAATTCGGCCTGACTTATCTCTTCATCGCCCATGACTTGTCGGTGGTGCGCCACATCGCGAACCGGGTGGCGGTGATGTACCTGGGGAAGATTGTGGAGCTGACGGACCGAGATACCCTTTACAATGACCCCAGGCATCCCTATACCCAGGCCCTGCTCTCGGCGGTGCCCATCCCCGATCCCTTTGTCGAGGAGGAACGCCAGCGCATCATCCTGGAAGGTGACGTGCCCAGCCCGGCCAACCCACCCAAGGGTTGCAACTTTAACACCCGCTGCCCTGTGGTGATGGACGTCTGCAAAGAGAGCGAACCTGAATTCAAGGACATCGGCGGTGAGCACTGGGTGGCTTGCTTCCGCGTCTGAGAGAGTGTTTGAAAAGTGTTTTGATTTTTCAGACACGCTGTGAGAGCCCCCGATGCCCTTCCGAAAACTGACCATTGCCGTAGCGACGTTGATCTTGCCCGTGGCCGTGAGCTTGGGTTGCATGAGAACGGCTACGCCTGGCCCAGTCAATGCTCCTGACCCGACGGTTCGGCCAAGCGCCCCGACTGAGCCCGGCAAAGCCCTGCAGCCCAAGCCTTCGACCAACTCCGCAAAGCTTCACCCCGAGGCCCCATCGAACTCGCCCACGCCTCTCCCCGCGCCGGTGGTCACGGTGCCTCCCATGCTTGAAGGAGGCACCGTGGTCGAAGGGGGGCTGGCAGATGCGGTCACCCTCAACCCCGTGCTGGCCGATGACCACACCTCCCTGGCAGTCACCGAACTCCTTTTTGACGGCTTGCTGGCTGTGGACCCGCAAACGGCCGCCCTCCGCCCTGGCCTGGCCTCCTCGTGGCGGATCTCGGCCGATGGACTGACCATCACCTTCATCCTGCGGGACGACGTCCTGTGGCACGATGGCCAGCCCTTCAGCGCGGCCGATGTGGAATTCACTTTCAAGGCCATCTTGAATCCGGCTGTGGGCAGCCCCCGCCAGGCCGACTTTTCACTGGTAGAGGAGTTCAAGGCCGTTGACGACACCACCTTCGCCGTCACCCTGGCAGACGCAGATTGCTCCATCCTTCATGACCTCGGCTCCGTACGCATAGTTCCCCGGCATATCCTGGGCGATGACGACATTCAGGCCTCTCCTTTCAACGCCAACCCTGTGGGCACCGGCCCTTTCGTGTTGGGGGAGTGGGTCGTGGGCGACCACATCACCCTGCTCAGGAACCCCCGCTATTGGGGGAAAGCGCCCCACCTCGATACCTGGACGTACAAAGTCGTAGCCAACGAAGAAGCACTGCTGGCTGGCCTGGAGACTGGCCAGCTCGACGTGATCCCTCTATCGTTAGACGATTTGGCCTCCATAGAAGCAGCGGGCCGCTTTCAAATTCACCGCTATCCAGCTAACGAGTACTATTTCGTCGGTTACAACGTTGACCATCCTATCCTGGGAGATGGCCGCGTGCGGCAGGCCCTCAGCCAGGCCATTGATCGCCAGCGTCTGGTTGACCGGATTCTGGGAGGCCAGGGGCAGCTTCTGGACACTGGTTTGCTCCCCGCTCATTGGGCCTACCCCCAGGAACTAGTGAGTTACCCCTTCGACCCGGCCAGGGCAGCCCAACTCCTGGCGGAGGCTGGCTGGGTGGACAACGATGGCGACGGCATCCGTGACCGTGACGGGGAGCCGCTGAGATTGCGTCTGGGCACCAACGGTGAGAACCCCACTCGTGAGGCCATCGCCATCCTGGTCCAACAGTACTACTTGGCGGTCGGCGTGGCCGTCGAGGTGGAACTGATAAAATGGGGCAACTTTCTAGAGGACATCTTTACCCACGACTTTGACATGGTGGTCTTCAGTTGGCCCCTGGCCCTCGACCCCGACGAGTGGGAGTTGTGGCATTCCAGCGAGAGCGTGCTGGATTCGGGTTTCAACTTTGTCTCTTACCACGACCCCAGAGTAGACGAATTGTTGTTGCAGGGTTTGAGAGCTCCCAAATGTGAAGAAGCCAGGCGGGCTGCCATCTACGGCGAGATAGCGACCATCCTGGCTAAAGATCGGCCCTTCGCTTTCCTTTTTGCGCCCTACAACCTGATAGCGGTCAACGAGCGGGTCGGAGGGGTGGCTCCCAGTCCCTTTGCCGACTTACACTGGAATTTGGCTAACTGGTACGTGACTCGCTAGCAGATTATGGTGAGCTGACGACTGGCCTGGTAACGGCTGGCAAGACTGCGGCGCGCCCTTCGTCGTGGCCTCTGATGGAAACCACAGCCTGGAGTTTTGCTCCACTGACCATGTGGGCCATGTCGAGGAGACGCTGAACTAGCTCAAGAATCGGGTGATGAAGGTGAAGATAGAAGATATGAAAGGGCAGTGACAGGATGCCATCAACCTTTGGCTGGGTAGACTTTGCTGAACAAGACCGTCAGAGAATGGCAAATGTGATCCACCTGTTTCGTGAGCAAGACACTCGAGACGAACTGGGTCTCGGCTCCGTGCGTGATGCTTTTGCCAACCTTCTCTTTCCGGGGACGAGCACAATCCAGACCAGGGCCAAGTATATGCTCTTTATGCCTTGGATCTACCTGAGACACGAGGAGCTAGAGATCCCCTCAATGGATATTGCTCGGAAAGCCCGTAGCGACGAACTGAATCTCATCGAGGCTCTGCTCGACTCTGGTGATACAGAAGGTGTCATAGGCAAAGATGCACGCAGAAAACTCCAACGGCTACCCAGCAGCATCTACTGGTCGGGGCTGGGGACATGGGGCACCCGCTTGTTTAACGGCTCTCAGGCTCAATATCATCGGTATTTGGATGTCTTCTACCGCCGTCGCAAACAGCAGTATCGGCAATTGAAGTACGAAGGGGAGCACGCGGTCATCAGGACAGCCGAAAACTGGGACCCTGGGCTGCCGGATCCACCGGATGGTTTTCCAAGATGGGCTACTCTAACCCTCATCAAAGAGGAGGCGGAGTACCTTCACGACCGGATCGTAACGAACTGTGGACAAAGTCTGCTCGCCTTCCTCGTTGATCGGACAGCTCCTACCGAGGTTTCCTTTATATGGATGCACCCCGAGTTGGCGCAATTTCCCCAAAGGCTGCGGCTCCAAGTGGAGCACGCGCGCAAATTCTCAGAAGTGATGCACGGCGCAGCACTACTCTACAACCTGATGTTGGGTGAAAAGAGCGGTCGGGAAGGCGAGATCACAGAATATAGGGATAAACTTGCAGAATGGAGCGAAAACATCCGGTCTCGTAAAGCAGCGTTGGGGCGTTGGGATCGCCGGGATTTCTGGGAGACCGTCGTATCTGAAGGGGCAAGGATACCCCTACGAACTCGTCGCTTTGTTGATCGTTGGATTGACTTGGTGTTGGAAAGTGAGGACGTGGCTGCTCTGTCCACCGACGAGATGGCTCAAAGCTTGATCTATGACCGTGAGGTGGCTCTGAAACAAAACAGGGCCCGCTTGCAAAACCAACGGGCCCTTGAACTCTGGAGCGGTGCTGCTGGTGCCGGTCAGCTCGACTATCGGTGGAGTGCGGTGGTCAACAGAATCGTCAACGACATTCTGCTGGGGATGGAGAACGATGCTTGATCCAAATGCTCGCTATCTTTACTTGGAAGCGTTGCGACCACCAGAAGGATATCATCTTGATCGGGCGGTAGCGACTACGTTTTCTTTGGACCTGCTCGCGCTGTTGATGGTCCCCTTGTCGTTTGCGATGTTTGAGTGCGAAGGTGCAGATCAGGCTCTCAAGGATCCCCTCGGCCTGGTGGAGGCGCTGCAACGGACGACGGGCAAACTCTCAGTCTTCTGCCAGAGGGGACAGATCGCAATCCCGCCTGCGGATCAATTGCTCTACAGCTACCTGGAGCCGATGGTGGTCGAAGTCATGCTACCAAACCATTCCGGTGTATTTCATCCCAAGGTCTGGCTGATGCGCTTCATGGCCGAAGGTGAGCCTACAATTCATCGGTTCTTGTGCCTCTCTCGCAACCTGACCTTCGACAAATCGTGGGACACCGTACTGGTGCTGGAGGGCACAGTTCAGCAGCGCAAAGTCGGGTATAGTCGCAATCGGCCCTTATCGGATTTTATCGCCCACTTGCCCAACTTGGCACAGGGCAATGGCAGGATTGCGCAAATCAGTGATAGGATCGTGAGAGACATAGAGCTGTTATCGGAGGAAGTCAGGCGGGTTGACTTTAAACCGCCGTCGGGATTTAAGAACGAGATCGCCTTCCGGCCGGTGGGAATTCCTGGTTACCGCAGGTTTTCCATCAAGGGGCGTGTTGACCGGCTTTTGGTTGTCTCTCCCTTCCTGTCTGGCAGCCTTTTGACACGCCTGACTGAAAATCCAGCCAAGCACATACTTGTCTCTCGAGTAGAAAGCCTTGACGAGTTGCGAGAGGATGAGCGAGCGCGTTTCAGTGAAATCCTGGTGATGGACGAGACGGCTGCAAGATTGGGAGAGGTGGATGAACAAAACATTGAGGAGGCGAAAGTCAGCGAAGCAGAAGACGTAGAGTCTGGTAATGGTTTTGGATTGTTTGGTCTGCACGCCAAACTGTTTGTGGCCAAAGCCGGTTGGGATGCACGTCTATGGACCGGGTCGGCCAACGCTACTAACGCAGCCTTTAGCGGCCGCAACGTCGAGTTTATGGTCGAACTGTATGGCAAGCACGGTGAAATAGGAATTGACAGGATTCTGGGCCATGATGACCGTAGGACAACCTTTCGTGATCTGCTCAAGAGCTATGTGCCACCCAAGGAAAGTCCACCCAGCGATCCCAAACTGCATCAGTTGGAGGAGCAGGTCAAGTCAATACGTCGAGAACTCTTGACCCTGGACTTGGGGCTGTCCGTGCGCCAAGTCACAGGCAAGAGTACTCACGATCTCGTTTTAACGGCTGACCCACAAACGCCTTGCCCTCTATTAGAGGAAATCGAGGGGCGATGTTGGCCGATCACGCTTCAGAGAGGCTATGCCAGGGATCTGAGCGTGCTATTCACTGCCAGGGAAATCGTCTTCACCGGCATCTCTACCGTCTCTGTCACCAGTTTTATGGCCTTCGAGCTTACAGCCAAATCGGGAGAGAAAAAACACTCAGCCCATTTTGTGTTGAACCTCCCCATCAAGGGTATCCCAGAAGACAGGAACGACTACATTCTACGAAGCATCTTGTCAGAGCGCGGCCGCTTTCTGCGCTATCTCATGTTCCTGCTCTCCGAGGAAGGCACAGAACCCACCTGGCTAACGGATCCGCGGGAGCACACCGGTCCTGGCGGTGGCAGCCGATCCGGCCTCAGGCTGGGCGAGAGCATCCTGATGGAAAAGCTCGTGCGTGCTTACAGTCGGGCGCCAGAGAAGCTCGACCGCATCGCTGCGCTTGTAGACGATCTGTGCAAGACACCAGAGGGGAGGCAACTGCTGCCCGAAGGCTTTGAAGAGTTGTGGCAGGTGATCTGGGAAACTAGACTGGAGGCCAAGCCATGAGTCACACCCGCATACCTGTTGAACAATCGCTCGAAGGGTTGAAAGATTTCCAGCGACGTTCCGTGGATTACGTTTTCCGCCGTCTCTACAAAGACGAAAAGCCCGCAAGACGTTTCCTGATCGCTGATGAGGTAGGGCTGGGCAAAACCCTGATTGCCCGCGGGCTTATCGCCAAAGCTGTGGATTACCTTTGGGATGACGTTGGGCGAATTGACGTGATCTATATTTGCTCCAACGCAAACATTGCCCGCCAGAACATCAACCGGCTCAAGATCCCCGGACAAGAAGGATTCTCTCTTACCTCGCGGATGACCCTCTTGCCAGTCACCCTTCATGACCTGAGGAAGCATAAGCTGAACTTTGTCTCTTTCACGCCAGGGACTTCCTTCGACCTCCGTTCCAGCGGCGGCGTGATGCGCGAGAGGGCCTTGCTCTACTATCTATTGAGAGAGACGTGGGGCCTCGGGAATAGAGCTGGGCCGATCAACCTGCTGCAGTGTGGAGCTGGAAAGGATTCTTGGCGAATTTACTTGAGAGATTTCCGTAGTTGGAACAAGATTGACGAGGGCCTCGACCAGGCTTTCGTCCGAGAGTTGCAAGATCACATCCAAAAAAGTCGTCGCGCAGGCGAGACCGATGTCCGTACGCGCTTTGAAGAGCTGGTCAGGCGATTCAGCTATTATCGGAAGCACGTCCCGTGGGGGAATCGCAGTGACCGCAACGCGCTAATTGGCGAGTTGCGCTTCATTTTGGCTACAAGCTGTGTCAAGGCATTGGAACCGGACCTGATTATTCTCGACGAGTTCCAGCGATTCAAGCATCTGCTCCATGGGCAAGATCCGATGGGCCAACTTGCGCACCAGCTCTTTGATTACCAGGATACAAGGGTAGCTCATCATGAGGCCAAAGTGATCCTGCTCTCGGCAACGCCGTACAAGATGTACACCATGTATCATGAAGCCGGGGAGGACGATCATTATCAGGACTTTATTGACACTGTTCAGTTCTTGTTTGACTCTGAAGAGAGAACACAATCCTTCCGCGAATTGTTGAGGGCCTATCGGCTCGAACTCTACCGGCTGGGCAACCATGATGACGAAAGCTTACACCGCCTGGAGCAGATAAAAGAGCGGATCGAAGAATCACTGCGCAGTATAATGATCCGTACCGAGCGCCTGGCGATGACTGTGGATCGAAATGGCATGGTCGTTGAATCCGGGGATGATCGCGGTCAATTACGACCGCAAGACCTGGCTGCCTTTAAGACCGTGGACAGAGTGGCTCAGGCATTGGAGGCAGGCGATCACGTCGAATACTGGAAATCCGCCCCGTATCTTCTCAATCTCATGGCGGAACACTATATTCTGAAACGCAAGCTCAAGGCAGCCATCGAATCTGGGACAGCATACGACCAACTTGGAGAGGACATCCGGCAGGGGATGGACACCCTACTGAGTAGGCAGGCAATCGGCAAGTATCAACAGATTGATCCTGCCAACGCCAAGCTACGAACTCTTATCGAACACACCTTGGAGTCTGGCGGATGGAAGCTGCTTTGGATTCCGCCTTCTCTGCCGTACTATCAACCTCGGGGGGTCTACGATGAGCTAGACGAACAGGGTCTAACCAAACGACTGGTCTTCTCGGCATGGAAGGTTGTGCCCAAGGCCATCTCGATGTTATGCAGCTATGAGGCAGAACGACGCATGGTCAGCGACTATGCCCACCGGGAAGGGATGGACTATGGCGATCTCACGAGCAAGCGGCGGCCTTTGCTGCGCTTCAGCCGTCAGCAGGACCGCCTGACTGGTATGCCGGTCTTCACACTGCTATATCCTTGTCTGACTCTGGCACAACAGATTGACCCAATGGTAGTTGGAGCGCGTCTGGCCCGTGACGGCCAGACACCATCCTACGAAGCGGTCTACGAAGATATGCGCAAACAAGTCGAGCATTTGCTGGAGCAGATCGAGGTCGAAAGCTATCGCCAGAGTGGTGCGGCCGATCAGCGTTGGTACTGGGCTGCACCGGTGCTACTTGATCAGCAATTCAACCCAGCCCCCATCGCTCGCTGGCTGGAAGAACAGGACGAGTCGTTCGCCTGGGAGGCGATGGTACGCAGTCGTTCCGACGAGGAAGATTCTAACTTTGCAGAGCATGTTGACCAATTGCGCACTGCCGCACGCCTTGAACTCGGCCCCCGCCCCGACAACCTGGGTGACGTGCTGACCAAGATGGCCCTGGCGTCGCCTGCGGTGGTAACACTACGTGCGTTCTACAGGCAGTGGAAGGGCATCGAAGAGACCTCGGCATGGCAGGTCCTCAGTGCCGCAGCCCGGGCGGCAATGGGCTTTCGGACGCTGTTCAACTTGCCTGAATCCATCATCTTGATCCGTAGCCCTGACGATTCTGACGACGTTGAACAGGAAAGTGGCGGCAGTGCCAAGCCCTATTGGGAGCGGGTTCTGGACTATGCAGTTGATGGTAACCTGCAAGCCGTGATGGACGAGTACGTACACGTACTGTACGAGTCATTGGGGGTGAGGAATAGTACTCCCGAGGAGGCTGCACAAGCGTTGGCGGATGCGATACAGGATGCGCTTGCTCTACGTACTATCAGCTTGAGTTTTGATGAACTACAACTCAAGGGCAGTAAGATCGTGCGCCAAGATTACCGAATGCGCTGCCGGTATGCCCTGCCTTTTGGCCAAGGGCGTAACTACGACGACAACGAGGTTACGCGTGCTGATCAGGTTCGCACAGCCTTCAACTCGCCTTTCCGACCCTTCATTCTGGCGACCACCTCAGTTGGACAGGAGGGGCTGGACTTTCATCAATACTGCCACGCCATTTACCACTGGAACTTGCCATCAAACCCGGTTGATTTGGAGCAACGCGAAGGGCGAATCCATCGCTACAAGGGGCATGTGATTCGCAAAAACCTCGCTGAACACTATGGACTATCGGCACTTGCGGCGAGGGTCCAACCATTAGATGATCCGTGGGCCTACCTGTTTGCCCAGGCCGAGCAGGATCGCTGCGAAGACAGTGACCTGATTCCATACTGGATCTATGAACAAGGGAAATCCAAGATTGAACGTCACATCCCCGCTTTGCCTCTGAGCCACGAGTGGGAGCAACTCGAAAATTTGAAAAAGGCCCTTGTCGTCTACAGAATGGTATTTGGACAGCCGAGGCAAGAGGATCTGCTCAACTTCTTGAGATCAAGACTATCAGGTGATGTCAAGATCGAGGACATCCTAAAATACCGGATTGACCTGA
>SOHZ01000506.1 GCA_004377365.1 Anaerolineales bacterium
TCAAGGGTAGACCGAAGAGGTTGATGAAACCCTCGGCGTCCTGCTGGTCGTAGACGTCGTCCTTGCCAAACGTAGCATAATCCTCACGGTAGAGGCTGTAAGGCGACTTGCGGCCTACCCCGGTACAAGACCCCTTAAACAGCTTGAGCCGCACCGTGCCCGTCACCGTCTCCTGGGTCCTGGCCACAAAGGCATCCAGAGCCTCCCGCAAGGGAGTGAACCACTGGCCGTAGTAGACCAGCTCTGCGTAGCGCTGGGCGACCAGGTCTTTGTAGTGCAGGGTCTCCCGGTCCAGGCAGACACTCTCCAGTTCCCGGTGAGCGATGTAAAGGATGGTGCCGCCCGGCGTCTCGTACACTCCCCGCGACTTCATGCCCACCAGCCGGTTCTCCACTAGGTCACAACGGCCGATGCCGTGTCTGCCGCCGATCTGGTTGAGCTTGGTGACCAGTTCCACCGCTCCATAAGCCACTCCATCAATGCGCTTGGGTACCCCTTCTTTGAAGTCAATCTCGATGTATCGGGGCTCGTCGGGGGCTTCTTCAGGGGCCACGGTCAGGACGTACATCCCCTCTTCGGGTTCGTTCCAGGGGTCCTCTAACAGCCCGCCCTCGTGGCTGAGGTGCCAGATGTTACGGTCTCGGCTGTAGATGGTTTTCTCCGTAGCGGCCACGGGCACGTTGTGCTCGGCGGCGTATTTGAGGGCGTCCTCCCGCGAACGGATGTCCCACTCCCGCCAGGGTGCAATGACCTTCAGCCGAGGGTTGAGGGCCTTGTAGGTTAGCTCGAAGCGCACCTGGTCATTGCCCTTGCCGGTGCAACCGTGGGAAACAGCGTCGGCTCCCTCTAGCTCCGCGATCTCCACCTGGCGTTTGGCGGTCAGGGGGCGGGCGAAAGAGGTGCCCAGCAGATACTTGCGCTCATAGATAGCCCCAGCCATCATGGTGGGAAAGATGTAGTCGGTGATGAACTCCTCGCGCAGGTCCTCGATGTAAGCCTTACTAGCCCCACTGGCCAGGGCCTTCTCCTCCAGCCCCTCCAGTTCCTCATCCTGTCCCAGGTCGGCGGTGAAGGTGATGACCTCGCAGCCATAGTTCTCCTTGAGCCAGGGCACGATGATGGAAGTATCCAGGCCACCAGAGTAGGCCAGGACCACTTTTTCAACTCTGGCTTTCAGTGCCATTTTGTCCTCCTTATGAAAGATATGGTAACAAAAAGGCCAGCTTCCCCATACTGGAAAGCTGGCCGAAGAAATCGGCTCCGACTTGAGTCCACACGAAACTATCCAGACTGGGGGTCCGGCTTTTTGGTGAGCCTTCGTCGGATTACTAGCAGATTGGCAAAGAAAACAACCGTCATTCTGAAACCTTTATCCAAGGCGATGCCTGGCAGGATTCGCCCTCGTAAATTGGAGCAAGTTTACCACAGGATCGGCCAAATGTCAAACGGCTGTTGCGCCGATTACCGAACGGGGCTGGGAACTCGGCGTCCCACGGGGTAGCCCCGGCTAGCAGCCATGCTGTTCTTTGCTGTGCCGTAGAAGAGTGCATCGAACTGGCCCCCGTCACTGCTTCCTAGATGAGCGCTTGCGGTTTGTCCCCTCTCCCCTCCCCTCCAGTGCCTCCACCCGCCTGACCAACTCCTGGAGGAACAACAAAATCTGGCCAATGGCCTGCTCAGTGGTCAACTCGCTCAGCCCCCACTTACGAACGAGCGTCTCAAGAGAATAAGTTCCCATATCTGGCTCCCCTTTCTCCCTTACTCATAATGACTACACTATAACGTGTAGGTGATATCAAAAAATATAAGGCACATTGCCTTCCCACCATACTCCATTATACACTAAAACGTGTAAAAAGTCAAGGGTTTCCAGCACGGATTTTCTAAATTTTAAGGTTCCAGCTCTGATAGCCATCCTCTCATGTCGGGTTCCAGGTCGGCCTGCTGCTCAGCGAAAAAAGCGTGGATGGCTGCCCAATCGGGCTGGAGGTGGTAAACATGATGGCCTTCCTCGACTTTATCCATTTCGATGGTCGCCAGACGGGGCTTGACCAGGTGCTCAATGACCAGGTCGAGACCTCTGTCTTCTTCTGGATCATCGGGATCGAAGGATAGCCACCGCTCAGGCAAAAGCAGGCTCCGCTCTCGCAGGTAAAGCAGGCACAGCCGCATGTTGATCGCCCCCAACAGACCCTCTAACCTGGTTAACTGCTTTTCCAATTCCGTCATTTGGGCCCTGTAACGGGCGACCTTGGCCTCACGATGGGCCAACTCCTTCTCCACCAGATGGGTGCCCAATAGATGGTCAACGAGGATTAAAGCGGTAAACAGTATTCTATCCCTTGTCTTCATGCTTTTCGCCCCCCCTCAACTACCACTGTTGCGGCACAGGAGAATTTTATCTCCTCTTTTTATATCAAGCGACTGCGCTGCGTTGCCCTCTCTTAAAGCGATCTCAAGATGGCCCGAACTGCCGATGTAGGCCGCCAATTCTCCGGCCGGCACATCGGTGAAAGTGCACACCAGGTCCTGGATGCGACGGCCAGCGACCTCCAGAACGATCCCCCCATCCAGGATACAATCCCCTTCCTTGACATCTAAAATGAGATTGCCAAAACGATCAATGTACAGGACGTGACCTACCACCTCTCCATCGGGAAGCACCTGCGGCTGAGGCAAGGAAAAGGTGACGATTTCGGTCAGCGGCTCACCCAGCTCGGTTAAAGGAACGCCTCGGGCCAGGTGGGCGGCTACAGGGGCAAAGATGTCTCGACCATGGAAGGTATAGCTGACTGTCTGGCGATGATACTTGGAATTAGTGAGGCTGACAGCCTCCCTCATCCCTTCCCTGGCCAGCACATAGCTCAGGACGCCATTGTCTGGGGCCACAAAGCAGGCCTGAGCCGTCCGCAGGGCGATGGCTCTCCGCTGACTCCCAACCCCCGGGTCAACAACCACAATGTGGACGGTATCGGGAGGGAAGTAGGGGTAAGCAGTGTAGACGACGTAAGCTGCCTCTTGCACATCCTGTGGAGCGATGTCATGAGAGATGTCAACAATGGTGGCCGTAGGATCAATGCCCAGGATCACCCCCTTCATCGCTCCCACATAGCTGTCAGCCAGGCCGAAATCAGTAGTCAGAGTGATCAGGCTCACAACAAGTTCCTCCACACTAATTGTACCTCAATTCTGGTCTGTTGGCAATCGAACATCAGTTCTGATATGAGATGTTAAGGGGGCCACATTTTCCAGATCGGGTGAAATATGGTAAAATAGATGCTGGAAGCGCCACTATTGCGGCACGGGCGCCACTACTACGGCACAGGGAGGAACGTTCTTTGGGCATCATCCATAGCTTATCCAGCGGCTTTGACGCCATCACTAAAAGGATATGGTTGATTTCCATTCCCATATTGCTGGACATTTACCTGTGGATGGGGCCCAGGTTGTCCATCTATCCCCTGGCGAAAAGGGCCCTATCTACTGTCGCTTTGCCTGCCAGCGCCAGCCCGGAAGAACTATTGGTCCTGACTGAGACAAAAGGGCTTCTAGAGCAGGCGAGCCAGAGTTTCAACGCCTTCTCTTTACTTATCATCAGAAAGCTGGGTATGCCAAGTCTGATCTCTCCCAATCCCTGGCTCGAAACTCTGGGCATAACACTGAATATCTCCAATCTGGTAACTTTTCAAGCTCCTGAGGCGAGCTTTTTCAGTCGTTCCCTGCCTGTCATCGAGGTACGGAGTGAATCCGTCCTTCTGGGACTCTATATCCTTTTGAGCCTGGTGGGCATGCTCATTGGCTGCTCTTATCTGGGCCTCATCGCCCAGGAAGTACGCGACAGCCAGATGAATGTGGCTCACGTCCTGCGCCGGGTCTGGATTTGGTGGGCCAGAGTGGCCCTGATAGCCCTCCTGATTTTCGTAGGACTCCTGATGTTGGGCGTACCGCTGCTAGTCATTGTTGC
>SOHZ01000086.1 GCA_004377365.1 Anaerolineales bacterium
GATGCTGACCAGGATCCACCGGGTTGAAGGCATTTTCAAGTGACGTAAACTGTTTCTCAATGATCCCCCTGAAAGCTAAATCTGCGCTGTAAACGCAGCAAGATTATACCACGAAAGGCTCTCTGAGGCTAATACACCGGAACTCTCACGCCTCCCACAGCGCCCTTATAATATGCGCCGGATGCGACTGCTTGCTGTACATCAGGGAATCTTTGCGGAACCTTACTCTCCACTCACCAATTTTGAATGGTTTTGGGTCAACCCCTTGACAAACCAGTTGATTTGTGGTATACTATTCTTGGGAGCGCTCCCAAAAACTAGGTTGGAACGGCGGTTTTTGCCCATGAAACGGGAATCTTTTATAGGACTGTTGTGAGAGCGCTCTCAGGAGGAGTTGATGGCCTCTACATTGGAAGAAGTTGCCCGACTAGCTGGCGTATCCCGTTCCACTGTTTCGCGTGTCATCAACGACCACCCCAGTGTGCGGCCTGAGACCAGGGAGCGAGTATGGCAGGCTATCCGCAAATCTAGCTATCAACCCCACGCGCTTGCCCGCAGCTTGGTCACCAACCGCACCCAGATCATTGGCATGGTCATCCCCGAAGCGGTGACGACGCTTTTCACCGACCCCTTCTTCCCCCTCTTGCTGCGCGGGGCCACCGAGGCCTGTAACACCCACCGCTACCAACTGTTGCTCTCCTTGTTTGATGATCCTGCCGGGCAGGAGGCGATGTACCAGCGCGTCCTACGCAGCGGCTACCTGGACGGCGTGATCCTGGCTTCGACATCGCTGGATGATCCACTCATCCCCGATTTACTGCGCGACCGGATCCCGTTCGTCTCTGTAGGGCGGCATCCCAATGGGCGAGTCCATTACGTTGACGTTGACAACGTTAGTGGGGCGCGGATGGCAGTCGAGCACTTGATCCGCCTGGGACACCAACGCATCGCTACCATCACCGGCCGGCTGGACATGACCGCTGGCCAGGACCGCTTGGAAGGCTATCGCCAGACGCTGAAAGCGCACCGTGTTCCGGCGGAGGAGGAGTTGATCGTTGAAGGAGACTTTACCGAAAACAGCGGTATGATGGGCATGCAGCGGTTGCTCCCTGCCTCCCCCGACGCTGTCTTCGTCGCCAGCGACGTGATGGCTATTGGCGCTCTGAAAGTGCTCCGTCAAGCAGGCTGGCAAGTTCCCCAGGATATTGCTCTGGTTGGCTTCGATGACATCCCTATCGCCTCGGCGATTGAGCCGGCGCTGACAGCCGTACGCCAGCCGATTGAACGCATGGGCTCAATGGCGGTCGAAGTGCTGCTGAGCATATTAGAAGGGGTATCGGAAGAAGAGGCTCCCACCCATAGGATTATCCTGCCCGCGGAGCTGGTGATCAGGGCCTCTTGTGGTTCTCCTTGAATCGGTCGAACGAAAGGAGGTGATGAGGAATTTGAAGCAACGTGATGAAAAATGCATACAGGTCTTCACCCCCAGATGACATAGGCGGAGGGAAGACCTGTACGCGAGACCTGTGCGGAAAGCTCCACACAGGGTACAAGTTTACCAGACCATTCGCATAAAGTCAAGGAGGAAAGAAAGGAGAAAAGCGATGCGCAAGTCAATTCTGTTTTTGAATCTGCTGGTGGTTTTGAGCCTGATGGCCGCCTGCGGTCCTACCCCGACCCCTGAGGTCATCAAAGAGACGGTTGTCGTCGAGAAGGAAAAGGTCGTCAAAGAGACCGTGGAGGTGCCAGTCGAGGTGACAGTTGAGGTGCCAGTCGAGGTGACGGTGGAGCCCATCGAAGAGCCTACAGTGGCATACGAACGGGGCGAAACCCTTTACACCACCGGCACAGCGTGGAGTCCGCCCTCAGACTGGAATCCCGTCACAAACTGGAACTATGCAACGGGCGTAATCGGACTCCTTTATGAAACGCTGTTCCTGTACGATCCGCTGGCCAATGAGATGGTACCGTGGCTCGCGGAGAGCGGAGAGTGGATCGATGATGACACCTACGAGGTGAAGATCAGGGAGGGCATGACGTGGAGCGACGGCCAACCCATCACGGCCGCCGACGTCAAGTTCACCTTCGAGCTTGGCGAGCAGTTCGCCGGGGTCCCCTACAGCTCGTTGTGGGACTGGCTCGATAGCATTGAACAGGTTGATGACTACACCTTACAGTTCCAATTCAGCGACCCCCTCTACCACCAATGGTCACGCTACCTGTACATGACCGCGATCGTTCCCAAGCATCTTTGGGAAGATAGAACGGAAGAGGAGGTCACCGCTGGCGCGAACGAAAATCCTGTCGGTTCGGGTGCATACCTGTATGAGACCCACAGCCAAGACCGGATGGTCTGGGTAAAGAACCCCGACTGGTGGGCAACGGAGCTACTTGGACTGGAGGCTGCTCCCAAGAGGATCATCGACCTGGTCAACCGCAGCAACAACGTTTCCCTCGGCATGCTTCTCCAGGGCGACATCGATTGGAGCAACAACTTCCTCCCGGGTATCAAAGACCTGGTAACGGGCGGTTACGGGATTGAAGCGTACTATCCGGAAGCCCCGTACATGCTGTCCGCGAACACGGCCTGTCTGTGGTTGAATCTGACCAAGCCGCCGATGGATGACCCAGAGTTCAGAAAGGCGCTTGCGTTTTCCATTGACGTAAGCCAGATCGTTGACGTGGTCTACGGCGGTATCGTCCAGGCGTCCAATCCGGTTGGCCTTCTTCCCAGCGAAGGCTGGCTCCAGTACCTGGACGAGGATCTGGTTGCGGAATATGGTTTCAGCTACGATCCAGACCAAGCCCGTGCACTTCTTGCCGATGGCGGATACGTCGATACCGATGGCGACGGGTTCGTCGAAGCGCCCGATGGCTCCCCGATCGAGCTGTCCGTTATCGTTCCGTTCGGATGGACGGACTGGATGGAGTCGATCAACGTTATTGCCAGAAGCGCACAAGCCGTAGGCATAAACGTTCAGCCTGAATTCCCGGATTTCGGTGGGTATCAGGACCAGCTCTACGGTGGCACGTTCGATATGGCCATCAACAACTTTGGCTCGGGCCTGAGCAACACCCCATGGACGTACTACGATTGGCTGTTCCGCAGCCCGATCCGGGATCAGATGACCAACGGCAACTTTGGTCGATACGACAATCAGGAAGTGTTCGATCTCGTAGTCGAGCTTGACAAGACTCCGCTGGATGACAAAGCAGCCATGCAGGAGGTCATGTCCGCGCTTCAGGAGATCCAACTCGCAGAGTTGCCTGTGATTCCGCTCTGGTACAACGGTGCGTGGTACCAGGCCAACACGAGTGTCTGGGGGAACTTTCCGTCAGCAGAGGAGGGTGCCCCCAAGTACTTCCCCATCTTCTGGAACAATTACGTGCAATTTGGCGCCCTGCTCGCGCTCACTGAGTTGGAGCCGGCAGAGGCAGAGTAAGACTGTTCAATCACCGCCCCTCCTTCTGAGTTTGCGGGAGGGGCGGTTTATTTCTATAACCTTCTTTCAAGAAGGAGGCAATGTGAGACGCTATTTCGGGAGAAAACTACTCATTTACGTCCTCACGTTTTTGCTTGCGGTGACCATAGATTGGTTAATTCCGCGCTTCATGCCCGGTAATCCGGTTCAGACTCTACTGGGGAGGGCCGATTTGCGCGCTGAGGCTGCTGAGGTGATGTACGGGTATTACACACGAGCCTTTGGATTGGATGTGCCCGTCTGGCAGCAGTACCTCAATTTCTGGAATGCCCTTTTTCATGGTGATCTAGGAACAAGCGTGCTTATGTTTCCGACGCCGGTGATACAGGTAATCAAGAACGCCATTCCCTATGACATCTTGCTTCTTATTCCGGCGATACTGCTGAGCTTTTTTGCGGGAAACAAGTTCGGTGCTTTCGCTGCGCGCAGTAAGTGGCTTGACAACACCGTATTGCCACTCGGGTACATACTGACGGCG
>SOHZ01000533.1 GCA_004377365.1 Anaerolineales bacterium
GCTCTTTTGCCAGGTCGAGGTAAGGCGAGCGGCTAGATAACGGGAATTGCTGACCACAAAGCCAGGGCCTCCCGGTAGGCTTCCTCCGCCGCTTCATCGTTCCCCGCTTCCTCATGCACGCTGCCGATTTGATGCCAGATGATGGACACCCCCAGCGGTTCGCCCAGCTCGACAAAGGTCTGCTTGGCCGATTGGTAGGCCGCCAGGGCCTCGGCATACCGCCCTTGCAACATCCGCACCGTGGCCAGATTGCCCTTACTGACAGCAGCCCCTCTGTCATCTTGTAGTGCCTCTCTCCGCTTAATGCTTCCCTCATAAGCCTGCACCGCTTCCTCCAACCGCCCCAAATCACGCAGGCAATCCCCCTGCGCGCTCAAGGAGACGGAGGCCATGCGCGCTCCCTGTTCCCCCAACCCCTCAAACCGCCGTTGGGCCTCCTGGAACAGGGGCAGGGCTTCTGCGGCGGCCCCGGTTGCGGATAGCACTTGCCCCAACAAAACGACGGCCATGGCCTGATTGTGGGCCGAGACCTGCGACCCTGGCCCCTGGCTGTCGGCCAGCAACTGCTGGGTGGCCTGGTGAGCCTGCGGCACCTGCCCGGCCTGGAGCAGCCGTTCAATCTCCATGCGCCTGGCCTCAAAGCGGGTGTCGGTCAAGCCGGCACCTAACTGTCCACTGGCCCGCTCCCGGATAGCCACCACCCGTTTCAGCAAGCGGGGGTAGTCCAGATTCGCCAGCAGTTGCTCCACCCTCGTAGCCACATCCAGCGTGGTTTCGGGCTCGGCCTGGACGGCCAGGGTTTCCAGCAGGCGGAGCAGGTTGGGCAGTTCCAGGCGGGTCAGGGTGAAGGCCAGTTGGGTGTCTTTGAACAGTTGCTCGTACAAAAAGCCAACCAGTTGCACCATACCGTCGGCCCAGCGGGCCGTCAGGTGGGCGGTTTCCTCGGCGGTCAGTTCCTGGGCCAGGTAGGGGCACAGGGCCGGGTGCAGGCGGAGGTGGTCATACGGCATCGGTTCGGCCAGGTTGGTCTCCAGCAAGGCCCTGACCATGGGGACAAGCTCTTCCTTCTCCACCCCCATCATCATGGCCAACACATCCAGGTCCGCCTCACCCTGAAACACCCCCAAGGGGCGGATTTTCTGCCGCATCTCTGGCGTGAGCCGTCGCAAGGAGAGTTCCACGCTGGCAAAGAGGGAGCGCTCCCGGTCGTCGGGGTGGGCGTCGTGGAGCTTGGCCATCAGGCGGCTCAGTGCCGCCGTGGTGACGGTCACGCCCCGCGCACTGATTTCGGGGGCCAGCAGCACCAGGCTGCGGGCGTGGCCGTTGACCGCCTCCACCAGTTCTTCAATCCGGGTGGCATCGTCCGGCGGGGGCGGTGCGGACATGTGCTGCTCTACCAACTGGATGGCGTCCTCGCGGCGCAGGCGGCCCAGTCTCAGGTAGCGTCGTTTATGGGGGGCGAAGGGTTCGGGCAGGTCCTCGCGGCTGGTGAAGACCAGGCGGGTGTGGCCGTCGCTTTCCAACAGGCGGGTGAAAAGACCTGACAGGTTTTGGAAACCTGTCAGGTCTGGCAGCACACTCTCCACGTTATCCACCACGATGACAGTGCGCTCGTCCTCCAGGGCGCGTTGGATGGGCTGCAGGGCCTGTCCCAACAGTTGGTCGGGAGGGTACTCGGCCACGCTGTATTTGGGCACCAGTTGTCGCCCCAGGGCATCCACCACCGCCCGCGCCTCCTGGACATCCTCCAGGCTGACCCAAGCGGCCCGCTGGTAGCGTTGGCTCTGCACCAGCCACTGGGCCAACTCGACGGCCAGGGTGGTTTTGCCCTCGCCCCCCTGCCCCACGACCACCGCCCAGGGCTGGTCGGCCAAAACACGCTCCAGGGCCAGCAGTTCCCGGCTGCGCCCCACGAACTGCAGGCCCTTTTTCTGCGGGAGTTGGCCCAGCCGCAGGCGGCGCTCCTGGCGGATCACCTGGGCAATCCGCTCGGAGGGGACCTGGCGGAACAGTTGCCAATCCTCTTCTTCCTGGAACAGGACCGGCACGAACCAATCGTGCAGGCGGAGGTCGTTGCCGCCGAACACCTTGAGGCGGAAGGTGTCGCTCTGCAAAGCTTGCTGGCTCTTCAACATGGCCTGGCCGACCCGCGCCCCACCGACCAGGGCCTGGTAAAAGGCGGTCACAAAGCGCCGGGCTGTCTCCACCAAAACGGTGTAGCTCATGGCCACCACCGAGGCCACGCCTTCATCCAGCAGCCTGGCGGCCACCGAGGCGGTGGGGTCCTCCTCGGCCTGGGCCGACTGGCAGGCGTTCAGAAAGACCAGCGGAACCCGCCGCTCCCGGATGACGGCCGCCATCTCCTTGGCATCAACTGTCTGGTGGCGGCGCTCGCTCAGCTTGTTCGCATCGCGCGGGTCTTCAAAACAGAGGCCGCCCAGGCCGATGCGCTTGTCGAACACGCCGTGCCCGTCGAAATGCACAATATGGAACGGCTCGCCCCGCTCCTCGGCCTCCTGCAAGGCCGCTTGCAGGGCGGGGAAGGTCGGCGGGGCCAGGACGGTAAGCTCGGCCAGGTCGCCCAGCTCCCCGATGGCCTCGGTCATGGGTCGGGCGATCACCCGGTGGTTGATGTAGCCCACACCCTCCCCCTCCGGGCGGGGACTGACCAGCAGCACCCGGATCGGCGGCTTGGCAATGAGGCGGGAGAAATAGCGCTGGCTGGGCAGGCGGCGGCGCACCAGCACCGGCCTGGCCCCCCGGAAGAGATAGCTCCGCCCGTCGTGGAGCAGTTCCCACGGCAGCCCTAGCAGCAAGGTAGCTGCCTCCGCCGCCTCGGCTTGCTGCTCCTCAGAACTGCCCTCCAGCAACCGCGAGTCCACAAAGATGCTGAAACGGCGATCCACCCCCTTGGGCAGCGTTTCCCAGGGCCGCAAGGCTTCCTGGACGCTGGATTTCTCGGCCACGGCCTGGTAGAGCGACTGCCCCCAGGCGGGCAGCGATGCTTCCACTTTGGCCGCCCGTTCCTCGTACACCTGGCCGATGGGCCACAGGCAGTACTTTTCCAGATACCAGCGCAGCTCTTCGGCCTCAATGGGACCCAGGGGGGCCTTGAAGAGGAAGCGGTCGCTCTCCACGTCCCGCTCACCGCGGTCGGCCGGGCTGTAGATCAGTTGGGCCTCGGCCGCCGCGCGACGGGTGCCCGCTTCTTCGATGATGTGGGGGTCGGTCAGTTTGAGCAACAGTTCGGCCACGGGACGGGCCGTAACGGCTTCGGGGGGTTGGGCGTCGGTGGGCAGGCGCTCGCCCAGGGCGGCCAGCAGGTCGGTCAGGGCTGCTTCCAGGGCACCTGGCCCTTCGTTGATGCGCACCGCCAGGGGGATGGCTTTGCGGGGGAAGAAGGAGCGCAGGGCGGCGGGCTTTATCCCCGGCAGCAACAGGGGAACGATGGGGAACTGCTCAACGCCCCGTTTCCTTTGCACGCGGCGGGCATAGTCAACCTCGTCGTGGACCCACTCAGAATTGAGGCTGTGTGGGCTGACCACGACCAGCACGGCGCCTGCTTCGCTGATGGCCTGCTCGATTTCGGGCGCGAGTTGGTCGCCACCACGCAGGTTACGGGAGTCGGCCCACACTGCTAAGCCCCGTAGCTCCAGAACCTGGCGCAACTCGGCTACAAACGGGTCGTCTTTGGTACTGTGGGAGATGAAGATGTGGTTGGCCATATAGTCCTCCGGTCGGCCCAAGGGAGGCGCAAAACAGAATCTGCTAAACCAGTATAATACAGGGGTCCCCGTGAGTCAATCTTCCGTATGCCGGGGGGTATCGTTCAGAAGTGTGGGGGATTTCATTCAGCAAACTCCGGAGTCGAGCCTTTAGGCGGATTTGCCGACGCATAGGACCGGCTGAAGCCTCGACTCCAGCAATCGAAGAGAATTGCCCCACAGTTTTG
>SOHZ01000357.1 GCA_004377365.1 Anaerolineales bacterium
CGTAATGCTTGGGCGTGCTGCGACCAGCATAGCGACGCCGCAAGTAGTTTTCAAACCGTTTAATCGCTTCGTTCATGTCGGCTCCTCCTGGGTACTATTATACCTCAGAGCCGACTCAGTGTAAACATCGAATCAAAAGGATGAAACGAATTGGCGTTTTGACGATGTCTCCTTCCTGTCCTGACCAGGTCCTGACCAGGAAGGCCGGGCTCGATAGGTTATGCCAAGGAGCCGCTTTCTGTGTCAAGCAGGGGAGCGGCTTTGTGTTTGGGGATATTTCCGCATAAAGAGGATTAGATGGAAATAATTCCGTATATTCACTAGTTGGGCGGCAGTCATTGCCAATTAGCGGATAGAAGGGCACGGAAAATGAAAGACACAGCGGACCTCATCATAGGTCTGTTCAAGGAGCTTAAGCTACCGCTTCGATGGATCGCGGTCATTGTGTCAGTCATCCTGTTTGTGCTGGGTGTACTAGGCTATGAACACTTGACGGGGCATTTCTACTATGGCAGGCTTGAGAAGAAAATAGCTCTATTGAAGGAACTGCAACTTATAGCCAATGAGGGTATCGCATCAAATCAAGAACTCTATCCCATCTATCAGTCGGCAGTAGAGGAACTTACCCATTACGAAGTCCGTGGTCTGCCATTTCCGCCCCTTCCATCGGTGAGTTTCGGCGATCCAGTCACTTGGGGAAAAGCTATAAGCGGTGCATCGGTGTGGCTCCTGTTCTTGATCGTGGGAGTGTCCTCCGACGTAAAGAAAGCAGGGCGAATCTCAGGTGCAACTATTGGTGCGGCAGTCCTTGTGATTATCATTGCGACGGTATTTGCTTGGGTTGGCACTATCATACCGACCATCTTCAGCCCATGGGTTAACTACATTGGTTTTCCAGCAATTCAGTCAGCTCTCTTCTTTCTACTGTTCAGAAAGAAGAAACCTGCAGGCACAAAAGGGTAGTTGCGCGTCGTCTTGCGCTGGTATAGTGGCGTCAACATGCGTGCTACCCAGAAGCATCGCCTTGGCAGCCGGCTCTCAGTGGGGAGGTTGCCGCCCAACCCGTCGCTGCACCCGACCCGCGTGTGCAAATTCAGCGTGTCCCAGTCGCACTACTTCCATCTCCGGGTTGGTGGTGCTGCTCCAATGTCCCTTCGCTGCCTTGGGTCTCTCCAAGGGCACTTTGCCAGCCATCTTCCATTTAGACGGGATTTCGACGGATTTGACCAGAACGGAGAATGTAGTCAAGGATGAAGAGACAACGTTTCCCCCAAATTGTTGAGACCTGGATTCAGGTCTTACAGAAGTTTGTTTTGTTCGTCCTTAGAGACAGCGATCCACTCTTTCGCCAAATTGGCGAGTATCCAATCTATGAGGGGGGTATCGTTGAGGTCACTCAAGACTCTGATATTGCAACATCAGATCTCCAGTCAGTTATGGGACACTACATGATCGAACACGAGATTGTTCGGAATACGGACTTCCAGGCATTCACAAAAGCACTGCTTGCGGGGACGATGGAGATGAGCAGAAGCCAGCACCAAACGTTCTATTCGCAGTTGAATGCTATCTTGGATGAAACTGGTCAGACTCATGATGCGGGTGGTAGGCCGCTCACATGGGAGACTTTCATGGAAATGTGGGAGATGGTAGATTTCGTTTTTGACGAGCAGGGCAACTGGATTCCTCAAACATTGGTGTGTCATCCTGCTATGTTGCCAACAATTAAAAGAGTTGCCCAGGAGATGGATACCGATCCCGAAAAGAGGAGGCAATTCGAAGAGCTGCTCCAGAGAAAGCGTGAGGCATTCTATGCTAAAGAGGCTAATCGAAAACTGGTTGACTAGCCTTTCCGAGCGAGACCTTGATATCCCTTTTAGGCTTCTCCTTGAGGCAGAAGGTCACGTGGCCGTTGGCCACAGAACCGTTCATGGGCTGGCGGAATTGGGAAAAGACATAGTATCTTGGCACCCTACACAGGGCCTCGTCTACTTCTTTCAACTTAAGACCGGAGATGCCAAACCCAGTGACTGGAATGAAATGGAACGTCAGATTCGCCAGATGGTCGAGGTCCCGTACGTACATCCCAACTACACTGTGGAAGCTCCCTATCAACCTGTTTGGGTCTGCACAGGGCAATTGAGCGAGTCTGTCAGATTATCCCTCGGCCTGAAGAACAAGGAGCACCAAAGGATTGGAAAGCCTCCTATACAAGTCTGGGAACGCAACTGTCTGATCGAGAAGTATCACTCTGCGTTTTTTGACGTATTGTTCGCAGATGAATACTTCGTGGTAGATTTTCTCAGGCTATGGAGTCATGCCAGCAACTACATGTCGGATGAGGACAGTCTCCGGGAGTTTCTTCATCACTACCTGTTCGAGCTTCCGGCAGCGAAGGAACGCGAGATGCGGAAACATCTTGCAACATACGCGCTTATTTTGGCTCAACTGAGCCAACGTTACGTCTCAATGAGCGACTTGTATAGTGGTATTGACTGTGCCCTACTTGGTGCGGTTCAATTATACGAGTTCATCGTTAGTCAGGCTATAGAACCCAGCAGATACCAAGACTGCCTGAGGATAGTGCATGAGTTTGTTGGATTTCTCCTACGGAACCTTGTGGACCAGTGCACGGCGTGCAATGAGATAGTGAAGGACCTGCTGGAAGTTGAGTCTGGCCCGTCCGAGATATTCGAACTCCCCCTAAGGGCCCATAGCCTTGCATCCAAGATTGCTCTGAGTTTGTTGCTGAAATCACTGCGGGGACAGGATGCGGCAATGGAGATCGAGCTACTGCAAGATGTTTTAGAGAACAATCCAGCCTTCTGCCACATTATATCTGAGAGACAAATGGGAACATTTTGGGTTTCAACCCTAGGGCTTCTGCGGGCAAACCGTCTTGAGTTGGCTAAACGATGCGTAGTTGAGACTTTTGACTGGTTCATGAAGTTTCATGGGAAAGAAGGACAATTGGGGATTCCCGATCCATACCAGCCCTACAGAGTTGCAATTAACCATCACTTGCGAATCGAAACACACGATGTCAGACTGTTAAACATGAATGGTCAATCCTATCTTCTGCCAATTTTATTGAAGTTCATCTGCCATTTAGGACTTCGAGATGCGTTGGCGCAACATTGGAAGCCTGTCTCATTCATGACAGTTCGAGAGTATCGCCCTTCCAGTGCGGAGGAGCTTTTTGCATACCGTCCACAGGGAGGGAGAATGACGTTGTGCGGATTTCCGGTGACGGGCTCTTGGTCTGGTATTCAAGAGCAATACTCTGAGCGGTTAACCTCTGAAATTGTCGAATTCACCGAGAGGTATCCTGAATCGCTTCTCTTCTTGGCACTTGCGTATCCTTGGCGAGCACAGTGGAGGGAAGTTGAGAGATATATTTGAGAAGTAGTGTAGGGCGGCTTTCCATAGCCGCCTCCCGATAGGTGCAGCCCTCCAACCAAGTCCTTGCCATCCGCCATCCACCAAAGGAGCAACACCTTGCCCCAAAACCAAACCCGCCCCAAAATACACCAACTCATCCAAAAACACCAGGCCATGACCGACGCCGCGAGAAAAGAAATCACCGAGGCCGGAGTGATCCACCAATTCCTCGACCCACTCCTCGAAGCCCGGCGTAAGAGAATCGCAAGAGTCATTAGGAGGGATGGATTTCTCAAGTTGGGTGAAACGATGGGTGAACGATAGCAGCAGTTTATCTCAGTACAGGTAGAGGTTGTTTCCACTCGAAAACCTGAGAACTACAGATCACAGGAGGCATCAAGCAATGGACAAACTAGAGTTGACGTTCAAAGTAGAGAAGGACACCAAGAACACCAGGCGCTACCAGGAAGAGGCCAGCGACGGCCCGCCGATCATTGGCACGCTGTACGTTCAACAGTGGGCGCTGCGCAAGCTGACCGGCGGCGACCTTCCTGAGCGCGTGCGCGTGACTGTGACGGTTGCCAAGTGACGGCAGCACCGAGGAAGGCAAATACACTCCACTGTTGAAACGGTGAAGGAGAGCGCGCAAACGAGGAGGTTGAGAAATGCTTGAACATTATACCGTAACCGGCACCTTGTCCAATGAACGGACGGTTGTACTGGATCAACCGGTGCCTTTGCCCACCGGCCGTGTACGAGTGACGGTCGTGATATTGCCTGCAACACAATCCGAAATGCCGTTTCTCGTCAAGCTAGAGGCGATTCACCAGGCCCTATGCGCCAGTGGCTATCGCTCTCGCACCAGGAAGCAAGTTGACGCGCAAATCCAGGCTGAACGTGAGAGTTGGAAGGCATGACAATGCGTATTTATCTCGACTCGGCCCCACTCATTTACCTGGTCGAAAACATTGCCCCTTACACCTCAACTTTGGCGACACGCCTGGCTGCGCCAGGCACGACTCAAGTGTGTAGCGAACTCTTACGGCTGGAGTGCCGGGTGAAACCCATTCGCGATGGAGAAGCGGCTCTCCTGATTGCCTTTGACAGTTATTTTACCGGCATTATCTCTGAGGTGATTCCCCTGACTCGTCCGGTCGTTGACCTGGCTACGGAGCTACGCGCTCGCTACGGTTTCAAGACCCCCGATGCTATTCACCTGGCTGCGGCTATTGCCGGCGGTTGCGATTTGTTTCTCACCAACGACTATGGCCTGGACAAATGCGCAGAAATAACCGTGGAGGTTGTAGCACCGTAAACGAGCCTTTTTGTGCGACTTTCCGACCACAAACAAGGAGACCCCCAATGGTAGAACTGACCTGGGAAGGCAAATACGACGAAAAGGGCAGGCGCACCGCTCCTCTGCGCCTCCAACTCCCCTTCCAAACCGTTGAGACGGTAAACGAGAGCGCGCAGGAGCGCCAGATGGCCCTGGATCTGTTCAGCGCGGGCCGCCCCGCCGAGTGGCGCAACCGCCTGATTTGGGGCGACAAGAAATATGTGCTGCCCGCGCTGTTGGATGAGTTTGCCGGGCAGGTGGACTTGATTTACATTGATCCGCCGTTTGATACGGGGGCGGACTTTTCGTTTCAAGTTAGGATTGAAGATGAACGATTTGTAAAAGAGGCAAGTATAATTGAACAAAAGGCATATCGTGATACCTGGGGACGTGGACTTGATAGTTATATGCAATGGTTTTATGAAGCTGCACTTTTGCTCTATGACCTACTGTCAGAAACAGGAAGCATCTATGTTCATTTAGACTGGCACGTTATTCATTATGCAAAAGTAGTGCTGGATGGAGTTTTTGGCGAAGATGGTTTTAGAAACGAAATTACTTGGAAGAGATCATCAATAGCTACAAATGTAAAGACACAGTGGCGTAACAGCCACGACACTTTGCTTTTTTACACAAAGACGAATCAAGCGGTTTTCAATGTCCAATATGGGGAATACTCAGAGTCATCTAAAAAGCACTTTAGCCAAGAGGATGAAAGAGGCGTATTTCAGCCTGTTCCACTTTTGGGTAGTGGAAAAACGGCATCAGGTGAAACTGGACAAGTTTGGCGAGGAATAGACCCAAATAAACTTGGTAAAGATGGTATGCATTGGCTAAAGAAACCTAGCGTTCTGGATGAACTCGATAGAGATGGCAGAATTTATTGGCCGTCAAGAGGTGGACTTCCAAGGCTCAAATATTATTTAAGTGAGGCAAAAGGGCCATACGTTTCAGATTTCTGGGATGACATTTACGTTATCAACCCAATGGCAAAAGAGGCTTTGGGTTATCCCACTCAAAAACCGGAAGCCCTTCTCGAACGCATCATCCGCGCCTCCTCCAACGAGGGCGACCTCGTCCTCGACTGCTTCTGCGGCTCGGGCACCACCGCCGCCGTGGCCGAGAAACTGAACCGGCGCTGGATCGCCTGCGACCTGGGCCGGTTTGCCATCCACATTACCCGCAAGCGGCTGTTGAGCATTGAGAACGTCAAGCCGTTCGTAGTGCAGAACCTGGGCAAGTACGAGCGGCAAGCGTGGCAGGCGGCCGAGTTCGGCGGGCCGGAGCAGGCGGCGGAGGTGGTGGCCCAGTACCGGCGCTTTATCCTGGAACTGTACCACGCCCGGCCTATCACGGGCTACAACTGGCTGCACGGCCTCAAGCAGGGGCGGATGGTGCACGTGGGCGCGGTGGACGCACCCATCTCCCCCGGCGACGTGCAGCAGATCGCCCTGGAGTTCCGCAAGGCCACCGGCAGCGGCAAGGACGCGCCCAGCGTCAGCGCGGTGGACGTGTTGGGCTGGGACTTTGCCTTTGAGTTGAACGAGGTGGCCAAGCAGCAAGCGGCCCAGGCAAACATTGCCATGCGCTTCTTGCGCATCCCCCGCGAGGTGCTGGAGAAGAAAGCAGTCGAGCAGGGGGACATAAAGTTCTTTGAACTGGCCGCCCTCTCGGTCGAGGTGGGGCAAAAGGGCCGGGCGGTTAACTTGAAACTGACCGATTTTGTGATCCCCCCGGATGACGTTCCGGCCGATGTCCAGTCGGCCATCACCCACTGGGCGCAGTGGATTGATTACTGGGCCGTGGATTGGGACAATCAAGGCGACACCTTTCACAATATGTGGCAGACCTACCGCACCCGCAAAGACAAGTCGCTCAGCCTGCGAGCCGGTCACAAGTACGAGGCGGCCCCTGCGGGGGGCGAGTATACGATAATGGTCAAGGTGATTGATATTCTGGGGAATGATACGACCAAGACGTTGAAGGTAAAGGTGACGTGAAACGGCGCCTGGCGGCCATAATGGTGTATGGAGTATACGATGCCTATATTCGAGCTTTACTCAAAACGAAAACGCAAACGGGAAAGGGCCGGACAACCCGTTATCTACCAATACGACGAAATACCTGAGGGATTCCGAAATCAGGTATGGCATATCTGGAAAAATACTATTGGCACTAATCTTGACGAATATGAGGGGGGGCTGACTCGTACAGTCTGGTATGCGATTCACGAAACTATGAGTCAGGAGTTGAGATTGCTAGCATTGGGAACAGAGGGCAATCCCAGGGATAACTGTTTCCAGTTCCTTCTTAAGGGGGACACAGAGCAAGTTCTGGACATCATTGAAGTCTCGTTTCATTTTATTGAACGCTATTTTGGCGGGTACAAGGGACCAAAGTATATGGAAGCGGACACAGATCCGTCTCGCCCGGCGTCGCCTTATGCGGGGGTGATACGCGGTTGCGGCGTGCCAGATCTGCCTTCTCCTTCGGATATGGCGATAGAGGAATTAAATCATCGTTTCCTGGAGAACGATCTTGGCTATCAATACCAAAATGGTCACATCATTCGCATTGACTCCCAGTATACCCATTCCGAGATCGTGCTCCCGGCCCTGCAACTGCTCAACGAACCTGAATTTAAGCCAGCGATGGACGAATTTCTAAAGGGCCACGAGGACTATCGGCGCGGTCGTCGCGAAGACGCAATCAACGAAGCTCTGAAAGCCTTTGAAAGTACGATGAAGATCATCTGCGAAAACAGGGGCTGGAAAGTCGTCTCTAAAAAACGTAAAAAACGTACGGTGTCGGATGCTACGGCGTCAGAACTGATCCAAACTTGTCTTGAGAATCACCTCATTCCAGCGGCTCTTGAAAGGCACTTGACAGGTCTTAGAATAACACTGGAAAGCGGATTACCTATGGTCAGGAACAGGTACTCTGGGCATGGTGATGGTGCGGAAAAAGTTGAGGTCCCAGGTTACCTGGCGCGGTATGCTTTAAACCTGGCGGCAAGCAACATTGTGTTGTTGATCAATGCCTACAGGACATCTACAGGAAGCTAGTACTCCGCCACACTGATTTTGATAACCTGTCATTCTGAGGAGCCCTTCGACAGCCCTTCGACAGGCTCAGGATACCAGCTCAGGATGAACTCTGCGACGAAGAATCTCGTTTTAGGCAAACAGGCGTTTTTCCTATGCAAACAACGGGATTCTTCGCCTCCGCTACGCTCCGGCTCAGAATGACAGACATATCATTTTTATTGTGGTGGTGTACTAGCCGCGCCAGCGAGAAATCATCCTGAGCCGGTCAAAGTCCTATGGTAACTACTCAGGCTGGTCAAGTTAGCATCCTGAGTAGCACGGAACGCAGTGGAGTGCGTATCGAAGGGTGCGGCTAATGCGGCGAGTCTGGGCAAACCCGCACCCCCTTCGACTGGCTCAGGACAGGCTTCGATACGATTTCCGCTTCGCCCTTCGTCTACGCTCAGGACGCAGCTTCAATCACTCAGGATGCTCCCTCTGAGTAGTACGTCCTACGTTTCACGAGGAGATTGCCGATGGCTCGCAAAAAGAAAACCCACCCGGCCCAAATGCCGCTCTTGGAATTGGCCCTTAAAACCGCCCCTTGCGTCCCTGCCATTCGCCAGGAGGTACGGGATTGGGTGGCCGATGGCTACAAAGGGGCGACCAACACCACCAAGACTCTGCTCAACTACTGGTTCCGCACAGACCACCGCCTGGCTAGCGGCGACAAATTCCAGTATTACCATTTCCAGCGCGAGGCGATCGAGACCTTGATCTACCTGTACGAAGTGGCACAGAAGCGTCGCCACAAAGAGCTGATCGAGACTTACGCTGGTCTCCCCCCTGCGCGAGCGGGGGGGACCAAGGGGGGGCTGCGGCTGCTGCAATACGACGACTATCCCCGCTACTGCATCAAAATGGCCACCGGCAGCGGTAAGACCAAAGTCATCGCCCTGGCCGTCGCCTGGCAGTATTTCAACGCCGTCCTGGAAGACGCGGGCAGCTACGCCAAAACCAGCCTGATTATCGCCCCCAACGTCATCGTTTTCGAGCGGCTGCGTCTCGATTTCGCGGGCGGGAGGATCTTTTACACCGACCCCATGATTCCAGCGGAGCTCAAAATTTTTTGGGACATGGAATTCTATATGCGTGGGGATAGTGAGCGAGCCAGTTCAGAGGGGGCGTTGTATCTGACCAACATTCAGCAACTGTACGAACGGGACGACACTGCGGGCAGCGCTGACGAACCGGACATTATGACCACCATGCTTGGCCCCAAGCCGCCGGCGAAAACCATCCAGGTTGACCCATTCGACGCCCGCATCATTGCACGGGGCGGGCCGGTGTTGGTGGCCAACGACGAGGCCCACCACACCCACGATGAGGAAAACGAATGGAGCAAGACGATCCGCCGCCTGCACCAGGCGCTACTAGACCCGTCAGGTTTTGGAAACCTGACGGGTCTTGAAACCGGCGTCATCCAGCTTGATATGACGGCCACGCCTCGCTACAGCAAAGGTTCACTCTTTACCTGGACGGTCTTTGACTATCCGCTCAAGCAAGCCATTCTGGACAACGTGACCAAGCGCCCTATCAAGGGTATTGCCAAGCGTATCAGAGAAGTTCCCTCGGATATTCCTAGTGTTCGCTACGAGGCTTATCTGACCGCCGGGGTGGAACGATGGCGCGAGTACCGCGATCAACTGGCCGCCCTCAAGCGCAAGCCGGTCCTCTTTGTCATGATGAACAAAACCAGAGAGGCCGACGAGGTGGCCGACTATCTGCGCACCAAGTACCCTGGTGAATTTGTCGGGGACAAACTGCTGGTAATTCACATCAACAGGCAAGGGGACGTTTCCAAAAGGGACCTTGACGTTGCTCGCAAGGCTGCCCAGGAGATAGACTCTGGCACCAGTCCCATCAACGCCATCGTCAGCGTGCTGATGCTGCGCGAAGGGTGGGACGTGCAAAGCGTCACCGTGGTGGTAGGGTTACGGCCCTACACGGCCAAGGCCAACATCCTGCCGGAGCAGACCATTGGCCGGGGTTTGCGGTTGATGTTCCGGGGCAGGCCGGGCGACCCCACCTTCCAAGAGCGGGTTGACGTGATTGGGAACAAGGCGTTCATCGAGTTTGTGGAGCAGTTGGAGCGGGACGAGGACATGGAGTTCGAGACGGTTGACCTGGACAAAGACAGGGTCGTCATTGAGACCATCTTCCCCGACCCGGAGAAAAGCGCCTACGACATCGCTATGCCCATACTAAGCCCCATCCTTACCCGCAAACGAACCCTCAAAGAAGAGATCGAGGCCCTTGATGTTTCCAAGTTCAAAACGCCCAGGCTTCCCAAAAAAGAGGGGGATGCGGCGGCCGAAGAGTTTACCTACGAAGGCTATGACATCATCACCCTGGAAAAGCTGATCGAGCGGGAATACACCATCCCCGAGGTGCAAACTTGCCAGGAAGTGATCTCTTACTATGCCAAGCGCATCGCCTCCGACTTGAAACTGCCCTCCCAATTTGCCGCGCTGGTGCCCAAAATCAGACAGTTCCTGCAGACCCAAGCCTTCGGTGAGCCAGTCAATCTGGATGAGCCGATGATGATCAAGGCCATCTCGCATCCTGTGGCCCAACACGTCACCGTCAAGGTTTTCGTCGCTGCGCTGAGAGAGGCGGTTGTCGAAGAGCAGACGCCCACCCTGGAGCAGGCCGGACGCAGCCTCTCCACGACTGAGGGCTTCCCCTGGTCTCGCCCGACCCTTGCCGCTACCAAGACCGTCTTCAACCTCGTGGCCGCCGACAACCCATTTGAAAAGGCCTTTGCCCTCTTTCTCGAAAAGGCTCCCGACATAGTCCGCTTTGCCAAACTGCCAGAGCGATTCAACTTTACTATCCCCTACACCGACGCGGCGGCCAACCTGCGCTACTACGAACCGGACTTTTGTGCCGTAACGACTGATGGGATTCACCACTTGATTGAAACCAAGGGGCGAGAAGATATTGACGTCAGACACAAAGACCGGGCCGCTCAGTTGTGGTGCGAGAACGCCACGATCTTGACCGGCACTGAATGGGTGTACAGGAAGGTGCTACAGAAGGAATTTGAAAAGCTCCAGCCGGCCGATTTTGAGGATTTGATCGCTTTAGACCCCATCAAGATCTTGTGAGGCAAAATGGCACCACCGCTCATCGTGGAAGGGCGTTTGAATCACTGAAACACTGAAGGGGATGAGGACACTGAAAGGGGCTTCAGTGGAGTCAGTGATTCAGCGGTGGAAGGGTGTTTGAAACACGAATGACGCGAAAGGGAGCGAAGGACACGAAAGGGGTTTCAGTGGGGTCAGTGGTTCAGCGGTCTCGGCACATTCAGCGCCTCAGCGGTTCAATGCGTTGATGGAGGAGGTCCGGGTGCGGGTGGTTGCGCTTGCAATCTTGTAGCATTTATGCTATAATTTATGATAATAATGAAAGAAAAAGCAAGAGACACCTCGTTCGGTTGCGGACCAGGCGAGGCGTCTCTAGAGTAGGGACAATCAGACAGACAGCCTGATCGTCACTGAGGTCTATTATACCACAATTTTGTGGGGCATGCAAGTTTACAAGGGTAACTTCTGTATATCCCCACAATGCGGAATGGTGTGGTATTATATGCAGACTCCGTGGCGACAGAGGGCTGTCAGTAGGTGACAGCCCTTTTGTTTTAGGTGAAGGACCTATGAACAACAATAATGAGGACCCACCCCCAGCAGAGCAAGCTCAATTTCTGGAGTGGGCGCGAAAGTTGGACCCAAAAGCGGCCGCTCTCTTGCAAGCGAAGATGGAGCGCGAATTCGGAGAAGATCCGACACAGCCGCCGCTTCAGTTGCTAACTGCCCACGACATCCTGACCACCGACTGGCCGGAGCCGGTGTGGGCCATCCCCAATCTGCTGCCGGTTGGGCTGACGATCCTGGCCGGTCGGCCCAAGGTTGGCAAGAGTTGGCTGGCCCTGCAGATCGCTTTGGCTGTGGCCAGCGGTGGGCACGCCCTGAGTCAGCCTGTAGAACAGGGGCCGGTGCTCTACCTGGCCCTGGAGGACCCACCCAGGCGGTTAAAAGAGCGGATGCTAAAACAGGGCTGGAGCAGCGATCTGCCGGCTGACTTTATGTGTCTAGGCGAGTTTGAGAAACAAATTGGCGACCTTGGCAACGGCGGCGGTGAGCGGCTAGCCAGGCAGATCGAGCTAAGAGGATATCGCTTTGTGGTCATTGATACGTTGTCCAGGGCTGTCTCCGGCGACCAAAACGACGTAGCCGTAATGACCCGGGCCCTAGCCCCCATTCAGGCCACTGCCCACGACCACAATTGCCCTGTGATGATGCCGGACCACCACCGCAAGATAACCGGGGCAGGCCCAGACGCTATCACCGACATTCTGGGCAGCACGGCCAAAGGCGCTATGGCCGATACCATCTGGGGACTCTACAGAGAGCGCGGCAAGGTCGGCGCAAAGCTGCTCATCACCGGGCGCGACGTAGAGGAGCAGACTCTGGCCTTGTCCTGGGACCGGGAGTTGCGTTGCTGGCACTGTGAGGGAGATGCTCACGAACTGGAGTTAACAGAGCGTAAACAAGAAATACTGGACGCCTTGGAGGACCTGGGCCGGGCTGGTGTGGTAGACATCGCCAAAGCGGTAGGGCAACCCAAGAGTAATACCCATAACCGTCTACAGGACCTCGTAAACGCTGGCCTGGTAAAGCGCCAGGAAGAAGGCCGGAGGGTTTATTATGAGCTACCCAATGATGATAATTAGGTATAACTACTATAATCATCTATAACTGCTATAACTACTATAACTACCTATAACTGCCTGGTTATCTAGTCATAGGTGGTTATAACGGTTATAGCTGTTTGCACGGGAGGTTACAATGACTTTCGACACTGAAGAGATAAGACGCAACACCGACCTGCTGGCCCTGATAGGCCGGGACACTACGCTAAAGCGCGCGGCCAGCACCAAAGGCGGTGAGTACGTCGGACCTTGTCCCTTCTGTGGGGGAGAAGACCGCTTCAACGTGTGGCCCAACGATGACCCTCCCCACTGGTGGTGCAGGCAGTGTGAGAAGCGCGGTGACGCGATAGATTATGTCAAACAACGGGATAGCGTGGGCTTTATCACCGCTTGCCAGCATCTCGGCGGTGAGGGGGCAAGACTAAAGTCCGTGACGGTGGTCAAGGGCAAGCCGGTGGTCAGAGCCGGCCCGCAGCCGCTCAACGAGGAGTGGCAAACGGCAGCGGTCCAGATTATGGTAGACTGCGCGGCTGCCCTGTGGGAGCCAGAGGGAGAGCGAGCCCGGTGCTGGCTGAACGAGCGCGGCCTGGCCGACGAAACGCTGAAACGCCACTTCATCGGCTTTAATAAGGCTGACCGGAAACTGCATGGTCTTTGGGTGCCGCGAGGCATCACCATCCCTCATTGGCAAGAGAGCCTTAACCGCATTTGGGGGATCAAGATCAGGCGGTCCACCAACGGGCCAGACAAGTATAGGGCGGTCAAGCATAGCCGACCGTGCCTCTACCTGGCCGACAACCTGGTGGGCCACGAGGTGGGCGTGATCTGCGAGGGCGAGTTTGATGCGCTGCTGCTGGCCCAAGAAGTGGGTGACCCTTCGACAGGCTCAGGGCAGGCTCTGGTGGGGGTGGTCGCTCTGGGGAGCGCGGCCAACAAGGTGAGGGCTATTGACGCGGGGTTGCCGTTTCTCTTGGAGGTCAACAGGTTGCTGGTGGCGACGGACAACGATGAGGAAGGGGAGCGGGCGGCGGCCTATCTGCTGGAGCGGACAAGGCGAGCGCGGCGGCTGAGGGTGCCCGAGGGCAATGATGTGACGGACTATTGGAAGGGTGGGGGTGATTTGAGGGAATGGGTAGGAACACGGATGAGCAGGATTTAACGGATTAGGAGAGTCAAAAAAGCAGCACTGTTGCGCCACAGGCGGCACTATTGCGGCACAGGTGGTGCAATAGTGGTAAAAGCAAAGCCGCCCCGATCATAGGGCGGCTTTTTTCTTTGTTTCGTTCCGTCCCCTTGCGGGGATTCGTGGGGCGAGATAGAGAGGGGAGATAGGGACTGGAGATCATTTCTCTCTGTCTCTATCTCTCCTCTCCCCTCTGGAGCGTTTCAGTCCCCCGGACGAGATAGAGAAGGGAGATAGAGAGTGGAGAACAAGACACCCTCAGCTCACCGTCGCCTATTCTCTATCTCAACTCTCCCCTCTCCGCTCTCGTCCGTTTCAGTCCCCCG
>SOHZ01000265.1 GCA_004377365.1 Anaerolineales bacterium
TACCACTATGATACCAGATTTCGCCGATTGTTCAAAGTGCTGTTGACCAGTACAGAATTTGAAGGATTAACCGAATTTGTGCCCCAGTTGTGAGGTTAAAACGCCAATTCGTTTCATCCTTTTTATTCGCTGTTATATGATGTGGGCGACGTGCCCTTTGACCTGCGGCAGATGAACATCATCGAGTACGACACCATCCTGCCCCTGCGCCAGAAGCTGAGTGAGACCCTGGGTACGCTGATGGGGGAGGAGAGGCCTTCTGTGGCTGAGAGGGAAGAGCCCAGGCCAGGCGTGCACGTCAAGATACGCGACGTGAAAGACGCCACTGTGGTCACCGCTGGCCGTGATGCCCACGTGGGCCGCTAGCGTTTGGCACTATCCTGGTTTCTGGGGAGGTTGGGTCAAATGACAACATTCGATGATAAACTGGAACGGACACCGGCTGGTATTCCGGTGAGCCTGCAGCCATTCTTTCAAGAGTATGTGTTAGAAGATCTCGATCCAGAACGCAGCGCTTTTACAGTGATGGAACGCACGCTGGCCTGGGGAAATCTGCCGGAGTTGCGTTGGCTCTTTGCTCATTACGGGTCGGAACGACTGGCTGAATGGGTACGTCAGGCTGGCTGGCACTGCCTGCCCCGGCGACGACTCAAGTATTGGCTGTGCTTCTTCGAGTTGACCGACTATCGTCGTGGAGAGCGAATATGGCCCCATTAGCCATGCCCCACTGGGAGGCTGTCACGCCAGAAGCGCGAGATTTGCTGGCCCTTTTGGGGCAGTTGCCTCTTCTGCGCCCGTTCTACCTGGCTGGCGGTACAGCGCTCGCTCTACGGTTGGGGCATCGCATCTCGCAAGACCTGGACCTGTTCGCCAATATCGAGACCTTGGATGACCACCTGCGCCGGGGCATTGTAGATGAGTTGCGCAAGGACCATGCAGTAGACCTCTTGCAAGACTCAGTGTTGGGCCTGGTTCTGAAAGTGGACGGGCAGCCTGTGAGCTTTTTCAGCTACGGCTATCCACTGCTGGCCCCCACTGACCTGGTGAGCAATATTCAGGTCGCTGGCGTCCTCGACATCGGCCTCATGAAGCTGGACGCTATTGCTGGCCGGGGCACGCGCAAGGACTTTTACGACCTGTACTTTATCGCTTCTCATATTCCGCTGGACGAGTTGTTTGCCCGCAGCAGCACCAAGTATCCGCAATCGCATGGCTTTGGCATGCGGGTGCTGACTGCGTTGGTAGATTTCGATATTGCCGACCAGCAAGATGAGCCAACCATGCTGCGGCCTGTTGAGTGGGATCAGGTCAAAGCCTTCTTTGTGGCCCAGGCGCGCCGACTGGGGCAAAAGTGGTTCGGTCAAGATCGCTGAGCGAGAGCCTAGGCTGAGCACACAGCTACCAGCATTTTGAGCAATTACAGGTTGATGTAGGAAGGAGACCAGCATGTCTGACACTATTCGTTGTTTCAAGACGGGGGGGCCTTGCACGGTGGACGTGCAGGAAAAGCCGCGCGTGGTTTTCGTCATCATGCCTTTCGCCGAGGCGTTCGACGACGTGTACGAGCTGGGTATCAAGGCCAGCGTGGAAGCCCTGGGCTGGGAGTGCCAGCGGGCCGACGAGGTCATCCACAACCGCGACATTATGTGCCAGGTTTGCCAGGGCATCCGCCAGGCCCGCTTTGTCATCGCCGACTTGACGGGCCGGAACGCCAACGTATTCTACGAGTTAGGCATGGCCCACGCCCTGGAGAAGGATGTGATTCTGTTGGCTCAGGATGTGGGCGACGTGCCCTTTGACCTGCGGCCGATGAACATCATCGCGTACGACATCATCCTGCCCCTGCGCCAGAAGCTGAGTGAGACCCTGGGTACGCTGGTGGGGGAGGAGCGGCCGGTCGCACCAGCGGCAGAGGAGCCGGGCGGCGAGCGAGTGAAGGATGTGGGTGTCTACATTGGCCCCGGAGCCGAAGTGCGCGACGTGCGCGTGGGCAAGGCCGTCGGCGGTGACATCGTCGAAGGTGGTGAGCGTTAGAGGAGGCGGAGATGCTGCGGACCAAGAAGTCTGTGCCCGTCGAGGAGATCGTTGACTTTGAGGAGGAGATGACTCTCTTTCAACAGATGCTCGATGGAACGAGTGAGAAGCGCATCATGTTCATCGGCGAGGGCCGGGGAGGGCGGGGCAAGACCTGCCTCCTGCGCCTGATGCGACATCGCTGTGAGGAGCAGGATATCCCTTGTGTTTACATTGACCTCAGAGGGGAGCCCTACGATCAGCCTCATTTCTCTCTGGCCAGGGAAATCTGTCTGGGCCTGGGGCTGAGGCCGCAGCACTTCCTGGGCGTGCTCGAAGCGCACAACCTTTTGGGTGGGGGCGGCACGGGCATCAGCGTTGAGGGCCGTGCCAGAGATTTGCGCGTGGACAAGGTGGCAGGCGGTCACATTATCGAACGCAGCCAGATTGCTATCAACCTGACCGTCAGCGCCGAGGTGCTGGGCCAGCGCTGGGTGCAGGATCAGATGAACCGCGCCTTTCTCGATGACTTGAATGAGTTGCTGGCTGAGAAAGGCAAAGCCGTTTGCCTCTTTGACGGCCTCGAACAGGTTAACGACGAGGAGGAGCGCTGGCTGATCGAGATGGTGCTTTGTGCCGTGCGCGAGGGGCAACTGCCGGGCTTGATCGTCGTCACCGCCGGGCGGCGGTATCCCTACCTGGAGGACGATTGGGAATGGGAGGACATTGCCTTCTTTAGGTCACAGATCGAACCTTTCACAGAGAAGCATATAAGAGAATACGCTGAGCGGGTGGGCATGACCATTTCTGACGAGAAAGCCAGGGAGTACTGGCTGATGTGCAAATGTGGCGTGCCCATTTTGATGGGGCTGGTCGTCAGGAACCTGGCCCAGGCGCGGGAGGTGCGGCCATGACCGATATACTGGAGCGCATCACCTCCGATATGAGCGAAGAAGAGGTCCTGGGCGTTATCCTGGACGAGATCATGGCCCGGGCCGAGCCTGACGTGGCCGAGGCCATCCGTTTCTGCGCCGTCCCCCATTGGTTCGACGAGGGGTTCATCGCCTGGCTGCGGGGTGAAGGGTTGAAGCCCTCTCAGCGCAGCCGCGAAATCCTGGCGGCCCTGGCGGAACTGACCTTTGTGGGTCCCTATCAGGAACGGGGCTGGGCCTATCACGAGAACGTGCGCGACTTGCTGCTGCGCCGTTGGCGGAAAGGAGACGGCGAGGAGTTCAAAGAACTGAGCGGGCGAGCGGCTGGCTACTTTGAGCGGAAGTTGGGCCAGGGAAAAGCGCCTTTGGTCAGACTCTTCGCCGTTGTCCGGCGAGTGTTGGGCAAGGCGGAGGCGCTCACTGAGGACGAGCGCAAGGAGTACCGAAGGGAGCAGATGTATCACCTCTTGGCCGCTGACCCGGAGCAGGGGTTTGGGCTATTCAGGAGCATGTTCAACAGAGCGCGTAACTTCTATCAGTTGAGCACCTGCGCTCTGCTACTCCAATTGGCTGCGGAGCAAGAGGACCATCTGAGCGCTGATAACCGGCTGTGGCTGCGTTTCAGCCAGGGGCAACTGGTCTATGCTTCGGCTCAGTGGCCGGAGGCACTGACCATATTTGAGGGACTGTGGAAGGAAGAGCTGCCACCTTCTCTGGAGGGCACATTGGCCAACGACCTGGGCTCATTGTACCAGGACAAGGGGGAATGGGAGCGGGCCATAGAGTACTATGAGCGCAGCCTGGCGATAGATGAGAAGGTGGGCGATGAGCACGGGATGTCACCCACCTTGAACAACCTGGGGAGTGTGTACCGGGACAAGGGGGAATGGGAGCGGGCCATAGAGTACTATGAGCGCAGCCTGGCGATAGATGAGAAGGTGGGCGATGAGCACGGGATGTCACCCACCTTGAACAACCTGGGGAG
>SOHZ01000563.1 GCA_004377365.1 Anaerolineales bacterium
CAGGGCATCGGCGACAAGCACGTCACCTGGATCCACAACGTGATGAACATGGACGCCATCATGTGCATTGACGACATCGAGTGCAAGAAGGGCTTGCAACTGTTGACCGAGGAGGCCGGCTGGAAGACCATGATAGACCGCTACGGCGTGCCCCAGGAGAGTGTACAGTTGATGGCCGAGACCTTTGGCATTTCCGGGGTGTGCAATGTGTTAGGCGCTATCAAAACGGCCAAATATTACGATCTTGGTTCCAACGACGTGATCGTCACCATCCTCACCGACGCCATTGACCGCTACCATTCGGTGATGGAGCAAATGACCGCCACCTACGGCCCCATGGACGAGACCGAGGCGGCGGTGCGGATGGTGAGCATCTTCCACAAGCAGAAGCTGGACTGGATCAAAGAGGCAACCCGAGACACCCGTAATCAGTGGCACAACCTGAAGTACTACACCTGGGTGGAGCAGCAGGAAAAGACTATCGAGGAGTTGAACGCTCAGAGAGATCCAGCCTATTGGCTGGAGCAGCAAGCCAGGGTGGCCGAGGTGGACGAGAAACTGCGGGCCTTCCGGGGCGGTCTGTGAGAGTATGCTTTCGCAGCGTCTGACTAACGGCTTGACGCACGTCCTGTAATTCATGGAGCGGGCACCCAAACTCTACTTGGGTGCCCACCCGTTTTTTGAAGTATCTTTTTGTCAAGTAAGACTTCGAAAGTCTTCAGTCGAAGGTTTTGAAGGCCAAATCCGCTTGGAATTGGCTCAAAAGCCATTGGATTAGGGCACTTTTGAGACTTCCGAAGTCTGGTCTGTCCTTGATTGAACTGTATCGGGCTCAGAAACAGGCCCCACAACTGGGACAGAAAGCCAGGCTCTCCCTGTCGGCGGCATAGTGCTGGCGGCCACAGTGCTGGCAGGCCAGGAAAGCCCGCTCGTCGTGCCCACAGCCTGGGCAAAAGGTGTAATCGGGCAACAGACCCCGGCCACAACGGGGGCAAAACTTCTCAAAGGTTTCCTCTATCACCTGATGAGCATATGCTCCCGCCGGATTTGCAATCCGGCGGGTTTCCCCTATCCCCATCTCTGCTTCAACGATTGTCGGCCCCTCTTCCTCAACTGATGATGGAGGCGATATTGGTTCCTTTGCCTTAAACCGGGCGGCCAGTTGCATGAAAAAGCCCACCAACAGGATGCCCCCGACGGTGAGGAGCAGCCCACGCCAGCGGGTAAGCAGACCCAGGGAGAAGAGCCCCAGGAAGACAACCATCAGCAAGGCGGCATAGACCCAGGTTTGAGGGTTGCTTTCCACCTTTCTCAGAAAGGCCAGGACCAATCCGCCGATGACCAGCAGCGATAGGGCTGCCGCAGCCGTCAGGCCCAGGACGCTGGCCAGAAAGATCAAAAGAGGGTAGAACAGGAAGAAACTCAGACCCATCAGCAGATAATGCTCCAGTCTCAGCCTCACCTCGCTCAGACGCAAGGCAACGGCCAGACAGGCCAGGAAGGAGACCATCAGCGCCGGTGCCAGGAAGGAGAGACTGGCAAAGAGGGCAGCCATCTTTTCCACCTTCTGGGACAGGCTGAGCCTGGCCGGCAACTCGATGGCGATGTCCTGTTCGGCGATGAGGCCCTGGTATTGCCAGGAGAAGACGTCGCCGTCATCGCCGGGGGTGTGCGCCGAGGGAGCCAGGGCGTGGTTGGGCACCTCGGTGCCAGTCACCCCTCGCACCTTGATCTCAGCGTCCAGGTTCCTGATGCGGCGGTTGTGGTCCAGGCTGTACGCAAAGCTGCCCACTCCCTTGGCCTTGTAGCGGACCTCGATCTCCCGTTCCTCTTCGGGACTCAAGGTGGTCTGCCAACGAATGCCCTGCAGCGAGTACTGAGCGTCGGCCGGTTCCTCCCCATCCACCAGGAACTGCACGTTATGCAACATGTCCACAGTGCCAGGGAAAGGGAAGAAGAGCTCGGCGGTGATGGTGGAAGCAAGCACATTCCCAGCCTCGGTTTCGCTGTTCATGGCCTGCGCGGTGTTGGCGATGCGGTAGAGGCCGACGAAATCCAGGTCGTAGAAGGTCAAGGTGACGCCTTCTCGATCCTCGTAGCGCACCTCCAACTCGGCGCTGATGTGGTTGTCCAATGCGCCGATGGAGGCCGGCATGAGGGCTCCAGCAGGGGCTACAAAGTTGACCTCCACCCCGCGCTGGGCGATGTTCTTGTAGACGTTTTCCTCGATAAAGTGCCGCTGAGAGGGTGTGTAGACCTGAGTCCGTAAGTTGCCAACCATGGCCACAAAGGCGACGATCAGGCTCAACAGGATCAGGCCCAGGGCGGCGCTAAGAGAGATGCGTTTCAACATGACATTTTCCTCCTATCTGATCTGATAAGCTGTTGACAAACAAGTGAGATATGATATACTTAACTACGACCCAAAGAGCCGAATCACAAAAGAGGCAGGAGTCTGTTATGGAAATGATCGTATCGGTCACTGACTTGCAAACCCAGGCTGAACAATTCCTGGCCCTGGTGAAAAGCTCCGAAGAGCCAGTCATTATCACCCAAGAAGGACGTGCTAGCGGCGTTCTCCTCGACTATGAATACTACCGTGGCCTTCTGGCTACACTGGAAGAGATGGCCGCGCCCGAGGCAAGAGCCAAGATTCGCCGAGCCAAAGAGGAGTCAGCCCAAGGCAAGACTATCCCTCACGAAGAGGTCATGCAGCAGTACGAAGGGATTCTGAAAGGCCGTGAAAGCTAAGATTCTCTGGCTAGAGTCTGCCCTGCAAGACCTGGAAGCATTGTCAGCAAAGGATATTGACCTCATCTTGCGGCGAGTTGACTTGCTTTCCACTTTCTCCTTCATGGGCGCGCCGATGCTCTTTGACGAATGGGAGGGCTATCGCCAGTTGATCTGTGGCAATCAGCGAGTGATCTACCAGGTCCTGGAGGATGGCAAGATCATCGAAATCGCCTATATTCGTCACACCTGCCAGCATCTATAGTGCGGCTCAAGGCCGCTCCTTTCCGCGTCACGCAGGGGGATCTGCCAAGGCATGACCCGTTGCTCCGCGTTGTGCTCTATTTTACCTCGCCTGACCACCCAAAGCCTGGAGAGCTTAGCGAAATAGCACCTGCCATATCGCCGACAACACCTGCGAGCCAAGGCTGGGGCTCCGTTGTTGCACCGGGGCCTTGGTCTGCGGCTGGGGTGCGTCGTTGCGCACAGCGATGACCTGGCCCTGATAGTGAAAGACCACGTTGGGGCCAGCTTGGAGTACCTGCTGCAGCTCCTTGTCCTCCGCCAGGGCAAAGTACTCGGCCGAGCCAAACTCTACCACCCGGTCGGCCTTAAAGTTGGCGACCACCCATTCGTCAGCCGACTGGTTAGTGAGGTCTACCATTTCCTTACCGCGCAGCAACTCTAAATCCACCGCGTATTGGCTGACCTGCACAAAGTTCTTGGCTCCGTGGTTGGCCACGTTGGCCCCTCGGGCCAGGTTGGCCTGCTGAGCGCTCTGGTAGGCCTGGTTCTGCAGCCGGGCCTTGACCGTGGCCCCGCCGGAGACGCTGTTATAGTCCCACTGGCCGTCGCCGTCCACATCCTGGCGGTAGAGGCTCATGTTGGCTGCCGATGCGGCCCCGCTCTCCTGGCCCTGGATGAGCAGGGTGGTATAGGGTGTGACGATGCCGTACTCCAGCCCCAGGGCTTTGATCTGCGCCATCAGTGCCTCGCTCTCCCCTTCCACCCGGACCTGGTCCAGAAGCTGGCCCACCTTGCGCGTGGCCCACAAGCGGGGGATGAAAGCCCGGTCGGAATTGGCCTCAAGGACAAAGCTGGAGGCGTATTCCCGCTGGCCCCCAACCGTCTGGCCGGTGAGGTGCACTGTGACCGGCCCGGACGAGGGGCGGTACTTGCCGCTCAGGACCAGGCTGGAGCCGACGAACAGGTCGGGCACTTGCTGGGGGTAGACTTCACTGACCTCCATACCCTCGAAGGCAATCTCCACCTCGGTCAGGAGCGGGTGAGCGATCTGGCTGTAGAACTCGGTCAGGGCTCGCTCCAGGCTCTGGCCCGGCTCGACGTAGACGACCGCGCCGTGGTTCCGGGCAGCCAACTGGTCCAGCAGGTGGGTGTTGACGTCATAGCCTACGCCAAAGACGTGGACGCTGGCCCCTACACCATCATTGGCTCGCCGCACACTCTGGGCGATGAGGCCTTCGTCGGTGACGCCAGCCGTGGGCAGGCCGTCGGTCAGAAAGACGACCACTTTGGCCGCCTCGCGCTTCTCGCTCTCGGCCACAATGTCCAGGCCGGTGGTCAGCGCGCGCTCGATGTCGGTGTTGCCGCGGGCGTACAGTTGATCCACGTAGCGGGAGGCATCCCGGATGCTCCGACCGCTGACCGGCAGCAGGTTGAAGGCCAGCCCGTCCACCACGTCGTCGAAATCCACGATGGAGAAACGGTCCTTCTCGCCCAGTTGCCGCAGGATGAACTGGAGGGCATCTTTGGCTTGTTCCATCTTTTCCCCGCTCATGCTGCCCGAGCGGTCAATGACAAAGACCATGTCTTTGGGAATGGCATCCGTAGCGGCGGCCGTGGAGCTGGGGGAGAAGAGGAAGAGGAAATAGCCCTGGCCGTCCTTTTCATAATTGAGCAGGCCAGCCCCGAACTCCTGGCCGGGGGTGGCGTAGTAGAGCTCGAAATCCTCTGTGGGGGTGACGTCCCAGTCGGTGTAGGTGGTGCGCACCCGGTTAGGACTCACTCGTTCCACCGTGACGGCGTGACTGGGGGAATAGACACTGGCCAACCCCTTGGACGAGTGCAGGTCCACTGTCACCGAAACCTCTTGCAGGTTGCTGCCCGAGTACCTCTCGGTGCTCAGGACGTAGAGGTAACGGTAAAGGCCGCTTCGGGGAGTCAGTACCTCCTCGTATTCCAGGATCATCTCTTTGGCTCCCTGCGGGGGCAAGGTGACCTCCAGGGCATAGGTTTCGCCGTCAATGTAGGCCAGCAGGGTGGGGTCCTGATGGTCCTTGATAGCCTGCTGAAAGTAGCGGTTTGTCTCGCCCTGGCTCATGTTGGTCACGACCTGCGGACGCCCGTCCAGCCTGATGCTAAAGTCGGAGAGTGCCGCCGTCTCGGGGATGGGGAAGACGTAGCGCCCACTGACCTCGACCGGGTAGGGGTTGTAGAACCTCTGCTCCACCCGGGTCCTGGCGTAGCCGTCGTTGATCTCCACCGTCACGCGGTGGTACTCCACGTTCACGTAGCCCAGTTCGGCCGGGAAGGGGATAATCATCCCGTCGGCCAAGGCGGCTATGGTGCTGCCGTGCAGCAGGAGCAGAACCATAATTGCTCCGAGCAGCAGCTTGCGCCTCTTGGGGGATACAAAAGTAACCATTAGTGTGCCTCCTTTGCATATCATAGATCACGAATTGCTCCCGCTGGACCACAGTCCAGCGGCCTCAACGCGGACTGTGGTCCGCGTTGAGGCCTAAATCGCGATCTATTGAGTAGAGTAGTTCCGGGGAGAGCCCCTATGATGGGAAATTCACCCCGCCGGTCGCCTTCTTCAGGCGATTACATCATAGCAAAGTTATGTGGCACTTTGGTGGCAGGAGGGGGACAGCACGAGGACGGTTAGGGGACATTAAAAGGGCGAGGATGTGAGAGTCCTCGCCCTTTTCTATTCGTAAGCTTTCAGCTAGTGTGGAGATGAGGGAGCTAGAGATCACTCCAGTTTCGTCTCCTGATTCTCTCCAAATCTTCACCATCCCAGCCCATGACATCGCTCAGGAACTTGCCTACAATCATAGGCTGCACCTTCTGCCTCAGGGCAACCGTGGTCTCGTCTTGGGCAGTGAGGTCTTTATCGTTCGTCACAAGATAGTCCACCACAAGAATATTAGCGTCGGCCATCACGCGGAGGAGTTTCTTGGGCTCAGCCATAGATCTCCTGATAGAGATGTTCCTTAATTTCTTTCATCTCTACCTCTAGCTCTTCCTCAGTTAGACCCTCCCTTTCCGCCTCCAGGCCAGAAACCAGGCTCAAGCGTTCAAAACGGGCCAATTTGGCCTGCCTGATCAATTGCTTGTAATCGGGTATCTCGTTATTCGCCATTCGCTATTGGTTCCTCAGATAACCTTTTGCCATCAACAACTCGGCGTTCAGGATAGACCCCCCGGCTGCCCCGCGAACGGTGTTGTGTCCCAGGATCACGAATTTGTAATCCAGAACGGGGCACTCCCGTACCCGCCCAACGACCACGGCCATGCCTCCCTGCTCGTCACGGTCGTAGCGGGGCTGAGGGCGGTCTTCCTCTTCTCGCACGACGATGGGCCTCCGGGGAGCGCTGGGCAGGTCCAATTCCTGGGGCAGAGCCGTAAAGCTCCGCAGGGCCTCCACCACAGCGCCCACTGTTGGGTTCGTTGTTTCCGCCTTTCGCGCCAGGCGCACCGACACGGCCTCCAGATGCCCCTCCACGGTGTTCACGCGGTTGCACTGGGCGCTGATGGCCATGGGAGCCGGCTGGAATCCGTGGCCCTCCAGACGGCCCAACAGCTTGAGAGGTTCCGTCTCCACCTTCTCTTCCTCGCCCCCAATGTGGGGGATGACGTTGTCCAAGATGTCCCAAGATGGCAGACCCGGATAGCCTGCTCCCGAGATGGCCTGCATGGTTGTGACCATCACCGTGCTCAGGCCAAAGCTGTCCAGGAGAGGCTTCAGGGCCAGGACCAATTGGGTCACGGAGCAGTTGGGGCTGGTGACGATGAAACCCCGCTCCCAGCCACGCTGGCGTCGCTGATGACTAATGATCTGGATGTGATCAGGATTCACTTCGGGGATCAACAGGGGCACATCGGGGTCCAGGCGATGGTTTTTGGCGTTGCTGGAGACAAAGTAGCCAGCGGCGGCCAGGTCTTCTTCGATGGGACCGGCCACCTCGCCGGGCAAAGCCGAGAAGACCAGGTCGCAGTCCAGGCCCGGCGCGCACTCTTCCACCATCATGTCCCTGACCGTTGGCGGCATCTCGGCCGAGACCTTCCAGCGGCAGATCTCTCCATAGGGCCGGCCGGCCGAAGCACTCGAGGCCGCCAGCGCGGTGATCTCAAACCAGGGATGGCCTTGCAGGAGCTGCACAAAGCGTTGTCCTACTGTGCCCGTAGCTCCCAGGATGCCGACTCTAATCCTGTTCATGTTCCCAAGTCCCTCCGCCATGTTGTCTCAGCATTACAAGTCAGGTATCCTCTCCCTCAGCAAACGATAGTAGTCTTCCTGTTCCAGAGGACAGGCTACTGCCTCGACGAACTCGTTCGTACGCAGGCGCATCTGCCTGACCATCTGACCAAGGTGGAAGCGGCTTAGTTCTCGCTCGCCGTGGGAGATGTAGGTGCGGGCCACCAGCTTGCCGCTGAGCCACAGTTTGTACACGTGATGGTGGGTCTCTCTTTTCAAAACCTAACTTCTGAACCAGAGCCCTGTCTACTTGGCGGACTTTCAGGATAGGCATCAGGTCGCCTCCGATGTGGTGGCCAACACCTTTCGCAGGAAGTCCAGATGCTCCTTAAGATAGGCCACCAGACTGTCGGCGTTAACTGAGAGATCCGCATAATACTCCTGCACGGCTGTCCAATAATCCTCCTTGGCTTCTTCAACGCTGGCTCCTACCCCGTACAGATTGAGCACCTCATCGCTGACAAAGTAGTTGTCGCCATCAAAACGGATGTGTACAGCGATGCCACGCACTTCGTCAGACACGCCGGCTCCAGACAACAGTCGCACCAGTTCTTGATACTCAACCGCGCTGATCATCGCTGCCAGGGGCTTGCCTCGCCGCTCTACCACGTAACGCTCACCACCATAGGCCACGCGGTTGAGCACTTCTGAAAGGCTATCTCTGGCTTCGGTGATGCCAATCTTTCTGCTCATATCTCCCCCTCTCTCTAATAGCCGAATTGTACGGTTCGACTATTATTTTACCACAAGAAGGGCTTTTCTTCAAGCTACCACACCTTACCCTCCCAACTCAAACTCTTGATGAATGTACCTGACCGCATCGTCCACGTCCTTCTCGTCTACGACCAAGGAGATGTTGTATTCCGATGAGCCCTGGGCCACGGAGATGACGTTGATCGCGTTCCGGCCCAGTGCCCCAAAGACCTTGGCTCCGATGCCCGGCGTACCCTTCATGCCTGCCCCCACCACGGCCACGATGGCCACATCCCCCTGGGCCCAGATGCGGTCAATGTTGCGGCGAGCCAGCTCCAGCTCGAACTCGTTCTCCAGGGCCCGCAAGGCCCGCCCATTGGTCTCCTGCTGGACGACGAAGCAGATGCTCTGCTCCGACGACGACTGAGAAATCATCAAGACGCTGATGCCTTCCCTGGCCACCGCCGAAAAGACTTTGGCTGCTATGCCCGGCACTCCAATCATGCCCCGGCCCTCCACGGTGATCAGGCTCAGCCTTTTGATAGCGGTAATGGCCTTTACAGCTTTACCCGTCGGCTCAGCCTCAGCCACCACCAGGGTGCCTGGGTGGTCAGGGTTGAAAGTGTTCACGATCCGGATGGGGATGTCCTTTTCCAGGGCGGGCAGGATGGTCTTGGAATAGAGTACTTTGGCCCCAAAGTAGGATAACTCGGCTGCTTCGGCGTAAGAGATCTCTGGCAGGGTCCTGGCCCCTGGCACCACCCGGGGGTTGGCCGTCATGATGCCGTCCACATCGGTCCAGATCCAGATTTCCCGGCTGTCCAGACAATTACCCAGGATGGCCGCCGTGTAGTCACTCCCCCCTCGCCCCAGGGTGGTAACAATCCCGGATGGGGTAGCGCCGATGAAACCCGTCACCACTGGCGTAATGCCCTCAGCCAGGAGAGGCACCAGGTTAGCCTGCACCTTGGCCCGTGTCTCATCCATGAGCGGAGTAGCGCCTCCATAGTTATCGTCGGTGACGATGAGGGTGGTGGCCTCCAGAGGGTTGGCCTCTACCCCTACGCTCCGCAGGGTTACGGCAAAGACCCTGACCAGCAGCCTCTCTCCCAGCGAGGAGACGGCATCCAGCCCTCTAGCAGTCAACTCTCCCAGGATGTAGATGCTCTGGCAGAGGCTCTCGAATTCGCGCAAGAGGGTTTCGATCTCGCCTAGCAAGGCTGAGCGGGCCTCTCCGTCCCCTACGATGGCCTCGATGACCGCTCCATGTCTGTCCAGCAGAGATTCCTTCGCCTGCCGGAAGGTCTGCCCATCGCGGTTAGCGGCTGAGGTAGCGGCTTTGACCAGGGAGTCGGTCACTCCGCTCATAGCCGAGACGACGACAACGACGGGCTGGGGAGACTCGAAAGCCTGACCCATCCCACCCAGCCTGTCCGACTCGCCTGTCACCGCCCCGCGCACGATCTGGGTTGCCTGAGCAATCGACTCAGCGTCGCCCACCGATGTACCACCAAACTTCATGACGATCATGACTTCTCCTCCAATGTCTTTCTCCATCCGGTCACTTCAATGACCAAGAACCGGTTGAGTAGCGGTTAACAAAAAAGCCGCCTGCTTTCAGCAGACGACTTTGTCAAGCTGGTCAAAACACAAGAGATGCCATTAATCACTGCTCAACAAGGCCCGCATCTCCGGGTCATCGGCGAAATCCGGCGCCAGGGAGACAGCGGCCCATTGGTGGCCTTTTATCTCCCCCTGGCTGTCAATCTGCAACCTGGCGACGCCTACCATCCGTCCTGCGTGCCCGGGGCTGGACACTTCCGCCTGGACGATGAGAGCCCCCGTGGTCTCGTTCTGGACGGCCTGGCCTGGGAACACTTGCCCGGCCCCGCTCACGATGAGGTCAATGCCCTCCACCTCTTCAGCCAGCTTTATGTTCTCCTCCACACCTATGTGAGAGAGAACGATGATGACGCTTGCTTTGGAACTGACCTCAGCCACGTAGCGGCGAGCGGTCTCAATGGGATTGAGGACGGTGACACCTCCCTCGACTGCATCGGCAGCCCCCGGCTCTGTGAGACCGATGATGGCCACCCTGTGGTCGCCCATCTCCTTGATAACGTACGGTTCAGTAAAGAGCGTTTCGGTCCCGCTCAGAACCACGTTAGCCGACAGGAAGGGAAACTCTGCTTCAGCCATGCGCTGGCGCAGGGTATCTAATCCAAGGCGCATATCCCCCCCGCCCAGGGCCATAGCATCGTATCCCAGCAGGTTCATGGCCTCCACGACGCCTTTGCCCTGGGTCTGTTGGCCCAAAAACCTGTCCCCAAAGAGCGAATCCCCAGCGTCGAGCAGCAAAAGATGGGATGAGGCCTGCTGTTCCTGTTTCACCATAGTGGCTCGCCGAGCCAGCCCCCCTACGGGGGGCCGTCAGCCACACGGTTCACTATAGCCCCAGGTATCGTTGGTATGCAGGACTGTCAACTCGATGGGCCGGGGCGTAGGGGTGGGCGTCGGAGTGGACGTCGGAGTAGGAGCAGGAGTAGGAGTCTTGGTCGGTGTGGAAGTCGGCGTCGGGGTGGGAGTAGACGTGATCCCACTGCAGCCAAACAAAGCCAACCCTATCAATGCAAAAAAGCCCATCAGAAACAAATCCCTTTTCCTGAGCACTATGATTCCTCCTGATCCAGAAACCTGGCTACTCTTTCTGTGAACCACCTGTCCCTCTACTCCACAGCCACACCATCAACCCGACCATGACAGCCGCTCCGCCGAAGGAAGCGAAACCGGCGCACATGAACATGTAGGGTACCAGATCCGTCGCCTGGAGGCGAGATTCCGATGCGGGGGCCACTCTGGGCACTGCCGTCGCCTTTGGCCTGGGTGGGGGGTTGTTGGACAGGGCCACAGCCGTTGCCGGTGGGGTAAGTGTGGGGATGGGGGTAGCTGTAGGCTCCAGGGTCGGCGTGTCCGTTGGCAACGGAGTGTCGGTGGGTGGCACAGGAGTATCCGTCGGCGGGACAGGAGTATCCGTCGGCGGGACAGGAGTATCCGTCGGTGGGACGGGCGTATCCGTGGGCGGGACAGGGGTATCGGTCGGCGTGGGCTGATTGGGGTCGGGCTTCAGGCCAAGCGCATCCAGAAATATCTCGTCTTTGCCATGGGTCTGGGGAACACGCACCCGCACAAAGACAGTGATGGTGGTATTCTGAGCCACGGCCGAGACGTTCAAGTCTGGCGCACGGCTTGTGCCGGAGTACACCGGTCCCCAGACGACGTTGGGAGAGGTTGAATCGGTTCCCCCCAAAGGGTCTATGCCCAGCATACGCTCAATGCCTTCCTTTTTCTCCTGGTTAATTTGGGCGGCTGCCCAGCCGATAGCAGCCACATAGGCTGTACCCGGTGTAACGTTGGGCACCTGCTGGTAAATGCCGGAGGTGAAAGGCACTCCATCGGACCAAATCCGCAGGGAAATTCCGTCGAATGGAGTATCATGCGAGCGATCGAAAGCGGGAGGACTGGCTTCATCAAATCGGGTCCACCCCTCCGGGACCCCTCCTCCCGCGAAAGAAACAAACTGACAGTTAGAGGTCAAGTTGTTGGGATCCACACAAGGATCCCCCTCACCTTGAGCCGGGGTTCCCGACATGACTGTTATCAGAGCCAGTGCTGCCACCAATGCTCTTATCCAGACTTTGCCTTTTCTGCTCACAGTTTCTCGAAGCCTATTGACACCAAGAAAAGAATGAACTTTGCTTAACATAGACCACCACTATAGAGAGTTGGGAGTTGGGAGTTGGGACTTGGCCATTGGTCATTGGCAATTATTCCCTAATAAAACATGGCCGTAAGTATAGCCCAGGGCTGACAAAAAGTCAAAACTTTGTAGCGCCTTGTCGCCGAGGCAGCCAAAAGAGCAACCCGCCTATGACGGCTGCCGCCAGCAGAGACCCCAAACCGACGTAGAGCAGGGTATCTGGCCAGGTTCCCGTTTCATACCAGGCTGGCAATGGTGTAGCCGTTGGAACAGGCGTGAAGGTCGGCGTGGCAGTGGGAGTAGCGGTCGCGGTGGGCGTGCTGGTAGCGGTCAGCGTCTCTGTCGGCGTTGGGGTATTCGTAAAAGTTGCCGTCGGCGTGGGGGTGTCGCTGGGGGCCGGCGTCATTGTTGGCGTCGGGCTGGGCGGCACGGGTGTAGGTGTAGGAGGTAGAGGGGTGTCTGTGGGCGTGGGGGGGATGGGCGTTGGCGTAGCCGTGGGCTGGTCGGGGTCCACTATCAGAAACACACTGTCAAAAAAGACTTCATCCTGGCCGTGGGTGACGTGATTGTCCACCCTCAGGAACACGGTCATAGTCTCGGCCTGGGCCACGGCTGACACTTTCAGTAACTCGAATTGTTTCTTGTCGTACCCCCATATCTCCGGGCTCCACACGACGTTGGAAGAGCGGGGGTCGGTACCGCCGTAGGGGTCAATGCCTATCTTGCGACCCATGATGAACTCATCGGTGCCCGACGACCTGACCGCAGCCCACACCACCCAGGCTTTGTAGGCCAGGCCGGGGGTCACGCCCAGCACCTGCTGGTGGATGCCAGCGATGAACCCCACCCCATCGGACCAGATCCTCTGCGAGTGAATCCCTTCAATGGCCTCCGGGAAGTCATCGTAGCCCGTCAGCCGGAATATCGGTGGAGTTTCTGGGGGGATAGTCTCCTCGATGAAGGCCACCCAACAGTTGGCCACCCCGCCGCCCATGGGGTAGGGATAAAACCCGTCCTCGAAGCTCCAGTTGACGATCAGGTTCTCCGGCTCCTGGGCCCCGGCGGGAGACACAGCCAAGGTCACGATTCCCCACACCAGCGCCGCAATCCAGAGACGTTTCCCTCCGTCGGTCTTATTCACCTCCCCAATCTTCCTGTCCAGGGGCATCTAAACGCACGACTTCACCATGAACATTGACAACGACTTTGAAGCCGAGCATACCCAGCCAGGTCCGGGTGTCCTCGGGGAGTCCCTGTTCGAACAGGACGTCTACATGCCTGTCAATATTCTGGACGGATGCGTCAATCATGGCCTTGGTGAACAGGTCGTCCTTGCCCAGCATGGACAACATTCCCTGGGTTACCAGCTCCCGGTTGGCAAGGATCTGCTGGCGGAGCAACTCAAGAACCTGGCGGTCCACCGTCTCGGCCTCCACGTGACGCCGGAAGCCATCATCCAGGATAACGTAGTGTGGGACCGCGCCGATGTAGACTACCTCAGCTGGTTCGTCCTGTTCGTTGAAGACCAGACCAACAAATAGGGCGTGTCTGGGTGGGTTCATTTTACCCCCTAGTTCGTTCTTGTCTGGAAATTCCGTAGGGCGGCTTTCCATAGCCGCCGCGCTGTAGGCAGGTATGGAAACCTGCCCTACTTTCCAGACAGAAACTAGTTCATGCCGAAATGATTGCTGGCCAGCCTGGCGCTCAGTTCGCGCCGACAGTCCCGGCAGTACAATGCCTTGATTCTGGTTTCTTCTTCCATCCGTTCGACCCATTCAGCCAGCGAGCTAGCTGGCCGCATGGCGCATAGGCTCAGGCACTGAGCCTGTTCCCGCCAGCCCGGAATGGGAATGCCCATCACCTGTCCAAAGTAGTGGGCCACCAACCGCCGTAAGAGCCGGTAGCGCTGCGGTCCCTCCTCTAAAGTGTACAAGGGATACACTGAGAGCACCGCAGCGCGCCCACGGACGGCCAATCCAAAAACACTGTGCTGGTCAACCTCGTCGAACAACGGCTGGTGGACCACGGCCAGATCATAGTGCGGGCTTTGATGCTGCCATGGTTCGTCCAGCACCAGTTGGAGATAGCGTCTGCCAAGCAACTGTTGGCTCTCCTGATCCAAGCTTTTATTGATGTACCACTCCATGCTGCCGTACACCTGGTCTGACGCCGCTCCCTGGAGCACCCAATAACCAAATGGCTTGATCTCGGGAATCTCAATGATGTTTCCACGTACCGGCCATTGTTGGTGAGTCTGGAGGATAGCTTCGTGCACCGTCCGCACAACCAGGATCGCCTCAGTCTGGGAGAGGCCGTCGGTCCAGGTCAGTGAGATGAATCGCAT
>SOHZ01000266.1 GCA_004377365.1 Anaerolineales bacterium
TGGAAACCATCAAACGGCTCCATCCGCCCCTTCACCCGACTTTCAAACCATGCCTACTGACATATGAAGATCGCCTACGTTTGCCAGTCCTATCCGCCCATGATCAGCGGTGCAGCCCTGGTGGCTCAGCGGCTGGCGGAAGGGATAGCCAGCCGAGGCCACGAGGTCTTGGTGGTGACAGCCAGCGACCAGGAGCGGGCCTATACCGACAGCACCGCCGGTCTCAAACTTGTCCGGCTGCGCTCTTTCCCCAACCCGGTACGGGTGGACCAGCGGTTTTTGCTCTGGCCGCGAAGGGAGATTGCCGTCGAATTACAGGCATTCCGTCCTGACGTTTTGCATTTGCAGGATTCCCTTAGCGCCGGTCTGTCCGGCCTATTCGTCGCTCACGCGCTTGATATACCCGTGGTTCTGACGGTGCATGCATTGCCCTGCCTTCTGTCCACTTATGCGCCGACTGTGCCGGGCCTGCGCCGGGGAATCGAAGCAGGCTTGTGGACCTACGGCAACTGGCTGCGCCGGCAATGTGAGGCCACTATCACCCCCAACCGTGTCATCGCCGATATTGTGAGTGCGCACGCCAACTGCCGTCCGCAGGTGATCAGCAATGGCGTGGATCTGAAACGCTTCACCCCGTGCCCGGCTTTCCTCGGCGAGGGCGAGGCACTGCGTCAGAAATATGGCCTCGCCCCCTATCTACCTATCATCCTCTACGCTGGTCGGATTGACGTGGGTAAGCGGGTTGACCTCGTCGTCCGCGCCGCAGCTCAAGCCATGCATTCGGTGAATGCCCAACTGCTGGTTGTCGGTGACGGCCAGCGGCGTGCAGCGGTGATTCGGTTGAGCGAAGAGTTGGGGATCCGAGATCTCTGCCACTTTCCCGGCTTCGTCCCGGCGACGGGCGATTTACCTGGATTGTACCGGCTGGCTTCGGTGTTTATCACAGCCTCGGAGGTGGAGACTCAGAGCTTGGTAGTATTGGAGGCAGCAGCAACGGGCCTGCCTATCGTAGCTGTCCGAGCGGCTGCCCCTCCAGAAGTGATGGAAGACGGCGTAAACGGATACCTGGTGGCGTCGCGCGACATTGACGCCATGGCAGATCGGCTTGTATTGCTACTACGAAACCCAGTCCAAGCGATGGCAATGGGGCAGGCCGGACGAGCTATGGCGGAGAGACACTCGCTCGACCGATCTATTGAGGCGCACGAGGAACTCTATCGGTCCTTGGTCCTGCCGTGACATTACTGAATTAAAGTCGAAGAATAAGGAGACTTCCAATGGCACAAGCAGGAATCCATATCTGCCTGATTTCCACCCCGTTAATTGACCACTGCGACCGTCCCCGACAAGCCATCCAGCAGCACCACCTGGCCGTCGTGGAGGAGTTGGGTGGCCCCGGCGATGCCAGCCACGGCCGGCAGGCCATACTCCCTGGCCACCACCACGCCGTGGGACAACTGCCCCCCGCTCTCCATGATCAGCCCCCCCAGCAGGCCAAAGATGGGTGTCCAGCCTGGATCGGTGCTTCTGATCACCACATGGGAAAAGCTCTAACCGTTTTCTAACCCTTTGCTTACCGTATCCTAACCACTGTACGCTAAAATACAAATATGCAGGAGATGACAGGCTTCGACGAGGAAGGAGAGATTGAATGCATTCCGCCGAGATTGCCCCAGTACCTGGCCCGGTATGGTGCTTATACCGGGCATTGGCCGTTTTGCTTTTGATGGCATTGGCTATCTCGCCGACCGCCACGCTGGCCAGGGAGGCCACGCTCTTTGCTGACCAGGGCTCCGCCTCCCATTTCATCCCCATGGCGATGGAGAGCACTACGGTCGTCAGCGCAGTGGGAGAGCCTATCCCCCGCATCCAATGTCCGGCGGGTTATACAGCCACTATTTATGCAGAGGGCTTGTCGTCGCCGGATGGGCTGGCTTTCAGTCCTTCCGGGGTGTTGTATGTGGCTGAAGAGACGGCCGGGCAGGTCAGCCGCATCGAGTCGGATGGCAGTGTTACGCCAGTCATCAGCGGTCTGGCCAACCCGGAAGGCATCGCTTTTGACAACACCAGCAATCTGTATGTAGTGGAGGACGTACAAGAGGGACGGCTGGTGAAGATGGCCACAGATGGGATGACAACCACCCTGGCCACTGGCCTTGATGCACCTGAAGGAGTGACCTGGGCATCGGATGGCACCATTTATGTTACCGAGTCTAATGTCCAATTTGCTTCGAGCCCTTTCGATTACCGGACGCGCGTCACAGCCATTTCTCCTCTGGATGAGGTGACAAGGATTCTGACTGATACCCTCTATTGGAGTTACGCCGGTATCACCATGGGGTCCGATGGGTTGCTGTACGTGACCAACGAGGCGTCGGGAGTGGGTACCCACGACAGCATTTTTACCGTGGATCCGGCCATGGGGTCACGGACCCTTTTCGCCAGCAACCTGGTCAGCCCCGAAGGGTTGCGCCTCTCCGCCAACGGCGAGTTCCCCCTGTACGTCGCTGAGGAGGACACAGGCGGTGGCGCTGGCCTGTTGAGCCGGGTTGAAGCCAACGGCAGCCATACGCCCTTTTGCACTGGCTTCTACAGCATTGAGGACGTGATACAGGATGAGAATGGCCGGCTGTACGTCAGCGAGGATGGCAGCAACTCGGTCATCGTCATCGAGGCTGACCCGCCCAACAGATCACTGGCCCAGGCCATCATCCTGTTGATTGGCGATGGCATGGGGGAAGCCCACCGCACCACCGCCCGCTGGTCGGCTGTGGGCCAGAGCGGGGCTCTGGCTATGGATATGATGCCGTTTGTGGGCTGGTCGCGCACCGCCTCAGCGGAAAATCTCGTCACCGACTCGGCAGCGGCGGGCACGGCCATTGCTACGGGGGTGAAGACGAACAATGGTAAAATCGGACAAGATCCAGACGGCAACCCGCTGACGACCATCCTGGAGCGCGCCCAGGCCAGGGGTATGGCCGTAGGTCTGGTCACCACTGTCCAGATGGCCCACGCCACGCTGGCCTCTTTTGCCGCTCACGTGGACGACCGGAATGAGATGACTGAGATTGCCAGCCAGATGGTGCTGACGACCGAGGTGGACGTGCTGCTCGGCGGCGGCGAGGACGAGTTCCTGCCGACAACCGCTACCGGCTGTTACCCCGAGGCAGGCGAACGGACCGACGGGCGCGACCTGATCGCTGAGACGACCGCCGCTGGCTACACTCACGTCTGCGATGCGACCGCGTTCGCCGCCGTTGACCCCGCGTCAACGACCCGCCTGTTGGGCCTCTTTGCCGATGAAGAGATGCCCCGCCCCTTTTCGCCCTCACTGGCAGATATGACGCAGAAAGCTATTGACATCCTTTCGCAAGACCCCGACGGCTTCCTTCTGATGGTCGAAGGCGGACAGATAGACTGGGCCAGCCACGGCAACGATGCGGCCAACGTCATCTCTGACACCATCGGTCTTGACGAAGCGATTGTCGTGGCGCAAGCCTACGCCTCTACTATCAGCAACACGCTGGTCATCGTCACCGCCGATCACGAGACAGGCGGCCTGAGCGTAAACTTGATATCAGGCGACGAAGGCCCCTTTCCTATGCCCAATCTGACCCCCTTCTACGTCAACTGGACGTCGGGCGGCCACACTGGTGACGACGTGCTGACCACAACCCAGGGGCCGTGGTCGGACCTGCTGGTTGGGACATACGAGAACACCCACATCCACGACGTAATGCGCGTGGCGTTGGAGCCGCAGAAGATCTATCTGCCGCTCATCTTCAAGAATCGCTGAGATATTATGTAAACTTGACGAAAAAGCCAAATGTGGTATAATATATATGCAGGGAAGGCCGACTAAACTTGTAGCATATCCGTGGTCGAGTTCTCTGGACGCGGGTTCGATTCCCGCCATCT
>SOHZ01000113.1 GCA_004377365.1 Anaerolineales bacterium
TATGCCAGAATTGGGCCAGATGCACAACCTTTACATAACTTTACAAACACCCTCTTAGCTTTTTCTTGGATATCTTACACACCCTGGAAGCCATCGGCATCCCCTACATGATCATCGGCGCCTTTGCTGCTACGGTGTATGGCATCACACGTGTCACCTATGACATAGACATCGTGGTGGACTTGGACGAGGAGCACATAGAGGCCCTGGCCGCTGCTTACCCACCCCCACGTTACTATGCCGATCCTGTGCAGATGCGCGATTCCATCCGTCTGGGTATCATGTTCAACATCGTTGACCCCAGCCGAGGGGAAAAGGCTGATCTGGTGCCACTGACGATGGCCTCGCGCTATCGCCAGGCTCTCCAACGCCGGGTCCGGCAGAGGATAGAAGTGCCAGGCAGCGAGCCCTTTGAGGTCTGGTGCGCTCGCCCAGAGGACGTGATCGTCGGCAAATTGATGGCCTGGGCTGAAGGCCGGTCGCGCCGGCACGAAACGGATATCTATGAGATGATGGTTTTCCACTACCTGGGCACCGATCCGAAGCAGAGTGCCGCCTTTGACGAAACTTATGTGGATGCTCAGGCCAGAACCCTGGGTGTGGATGTCGTCGAACTCTGGGAAGCCGTCAAGGATGCTGCCGGGCGGGAAGCCGACCGGTGAACGGGATGATGAAAAGTATCGAACTTGCCGACCCCCAACTCGCGCTCATCGAGCACCCCATAGAAAGCAAGATCTTCTTAGAAGGCCCGGCCGGCAGTGGCAAGACCACTGCCGGTGTGGGGCGTCTCCTGCACCTGCTCGGCTCCGGCGTCCCGGCTGGGACGATTCTGGTGATCGTGCCCCAACGCACCCTGGCCACGCCGTACTACGAGGCCCTCCGCCGCCCGGAACTGGCAGCTGGCGGGCAGGTGACCATCCTAACCTTGGGCGGCCTGGCCCGGCGGATGGTGGACCTCTTCTGGCCATTGATCGCCGAGGAGGCGGGCTTTGGCCAGCCCGACCGACCGCCCACCTTTCTCACCCTGGAGACGGCCCAATACTACATGGCCCGCCTGGTCAGTCCCCTCCTGGACCAGGGCTACTTCGAGACGGTGACCATTGACCGCAACCGTCTCTACAGCCAGATCCTGGACAACCTCAACAAGGCGGCCGTGGTTGGCTTTCCCTACACCCAGATCGGCGAGCGGCTCAAGGCTGCCTGGGGAGGCGAAAGCAGCCAGAAGCGCATCTACGATGAGGCCCAGGCCTGCGCCACCCGCTTTCGCGAATATTGCCTGGCCCACAACCTGCTCGACTTTTCGCTTCAACTGGAAGTGTTCGTGAAGCACCTGTGGAATCCTGAGCCTGTCGAAGGGTGGACCTTGCCCCTCTGCCGCGACTATCTGTTGGCCCGCTATGCCCATCTCATCGTGGACAACGTCGAGGAAGACACCCCGGTGGCTCACGACCTGCTGAAGGAATGGCTGCCCCATTGCCGGTCGGCGCTCTTGATCTACGACCGGGAGGCGGGCTACCGTCGTTTCCTGGGAGCCGACCCGCAGAGCGCCTATGCCCTCAAGCAACTGTGCCAGGAGGAGGTCGCTTTCACTGACTCCTATGTCACCTCGCCTGACCTGCGGGCCTTGGGCTACCAGTTGGCCCGCAGCTTGAACCGTCCAGTGGAAGCTCCCCTCCCTGAAGTGGGGAGGGGCCGGGGGAGGGGTTCAGGAGACGTGCGCGCCGTCCTGGCCTACGAATATCACCGCTACCACCCTGAGATGCTCGATTGGGTAACCAGAGAGATCGCCGGGTTGGTGCACGGACAGGATGTTCCCCCCGGTGAGATCGTCGTGCTGGCCCCGTTCTTGACTGATGCCCTGCGTTTTTCGTTGATGAACAGGCTGGAGCGACAGGACGTCCCGGCCCGCTCTCATCGCCCCTCGCGGGCCTTGCGGGAGGAACCGGCCACCCGCTGCCTGCTGACCCTGGCGGCCATCGCCCACCCGCAGTGGGGCATCTGCCCCAGCCGGTTCGACGTGGCCTACGCCCTGATGCAGGCCATTGACGGGATGGACCTGGTGCGGGCCCAACTGCTGGCCGAGATCGTGTACCGCGTCAAGGAGGATGTGCCCACGCTGAGCTCTTTTGACCAGATCAAGCCCGACATGCAAGAACGCATCACCTTTGTGTTGGGCGGCCGCTACGAGCACCTGCGCGCCTGGATCGCGGACTATATCGCCGGTTCGCAGACTCCCCTCCCCGCCTCAGAGGAGGATGGGGAGAGGGATTCTCCCCTCCCCCAGTATTGGGGGAGGGGTCGGGGGTGGGGGCCTGTAGAACTGGACCACTTTCTAAGCCGTTTGTTCGGTGAGGTGCTGTCCCAGGCCGGCTATGGCTTTCACGGCAACTATGACGCTGGGGAGGTGGCCGCCAACCTGATCGAGTCGGTGCAAAAATTCCGCTGGGTGGCAGGGGGCAACGCTGTTGAGGAAGGCACTGGCCTGAGCCCCGTCGAAGGCAAGCCCCTGGGACAAGAGTACGTCGAGATGGTGCAGGACGGTGTGGTCGCCGCCCAATACATCCGCAGTTGGCAGCTCCAGCCGGAGGACGCAGTGCTGCTGGCTCCAGCCTACACCTTCCTGATGAGCAACCGGCCGGTGGACTACCAGTTCTGGCTCAACGCCGAAGGCCGGGGGTGGTGGGAACGGCTCTATCAACCCCTCACCCATCCCTACGTGCTCAGTCGCCATTGGCCCCCGAACGAGGTCTGGACCGATGCCGACGAGTTCGAGACGCGGCAGGACGCGCTCTATCGCCTCACCCTGGGCTTGATCCGGCGTTGCCGCCGCAAGATCACCCTCGGGCTCAGCGAGCTGGGCGAGCAAGGCTACGAGCAACAGGGGCCGCTGCTGCAGGCCATCCAGCGCGTGCTGCGCCGTCTGCCCGCCGAACCGGAGGGCCAAAGGGCCTGAAAAGATCAAGTGTCCCAAAAAGCCGCCGAATGGAATTCGCCGTCTGAAGCTGAAAAGGCCCCTCAAGGCCTAATTCAGTGCCTGAGGGCACTTCTCAGTTTCAGACAGGGATTTCCAGGTTCTGGCAGGGTAGGTATCACATTTCACGTACCAAAGGATAGACATGGTATTTGAGCCCCGTCCAAAGCAACAAGAAGTACTGAACTACGCCAGCGGAAAAATGGGCGTCTCGGCCGTGCCTGGCAGCGGCAAGACCGTCACGCTCTCAGCCCTGGCCGCCCAACTGGTTGCCAGCGGAGTGTTGGAGGACGACCAGGAGGTGTTGGTGGTGACCCTGGTCAACTCGGCCGTGGACAACTTTGCCGGCCGGGTAGCCAGCTTTGTCCAGGATCGCGGGTTGCTGCCTTATCTCGGCTACCGGGTGCGCACCCTGCACGGCCTGGCTAACGACATTGTGCGAGAGCGGCCAGCCCTGGTGGGCCTGTCCGACAACTTTCAGATCGTAGACGAGCGGGAGGCGAATCAGATCCGGCAGGATGCGGCGCAGGCCTGGCTGCGCAGCCACCCTTACGCTGCCGACGATTTCCTGGCCCTGGACCTGGACGAGGGGAAGCGGGATTGGGTACGCCGGGACCAGTGGCCCCGCCTGGTGAGTAGCATTGCCCTCAGCTTTATCCGGCAGGCCAAGGACCTGCAGATCACACCGGCTGACCTTCGCGACAGCCTGGACCGGTTCCCGCAGCCGCTTCCTTTGGTGGAGATGGGCTGGGCTATCTATCATGACTACCAGCGCGCCCTGGTCTACCGTGGCGCGGTGGACTTTGACGACCTGATCCGCCTGGCACTGTGGGCCCTCAAGTTGGACGAGGAATACCTGGAGCGGCTGCGCGATCGCTGGCCTTTCGTCCTGGAAGACGAGGCGCAGGACAGCAGCCGCTTGCAGGAGGAGATCCTGAGGCTGCTGGCTGGGCCAGACGGCAACTGGGTGCGCGTCGGCGACCCCAACCAGGCCATCTACGAGACCTTTACCACAGCCAGCCCTCAATTCCTGCGCGACTTTTTGGAGAAAGTGGACGTTGAAGCGCGTGAGTTGCCCAATTCCGGCCGTTCAACCCAGAGCATCATCAATCTGGCCAACTACTTGATTGACTGGACACGGCAGGATCATCCGGTGGAGCCAGTCCGAGACGCCCTGTTGCCGCCACACATCGAACCCACCCCACCCGGCGACCCGCAGCCCAATCCGCCCGATGACCCAGACAAGGTGCGCCTTTTCGCCCGCAAGCTCAGCCCGCAAGGAGAGCTCCAAGCTGTGACCGACTCTCTGAAACGCTGGCTACCGGAGCACCAGAACGAGACCGTGGCGGTGTTGGTGCCGCGCAATGATCGTGGCTTTGCGGTGGGAGATGAGTTGAAGAAACGTGGCCTGGAATACATAGAGTTCCTGCGCAGCACGAGAGCCACCCGGGAGGCAGCGGGGGCCCTGGGCAACATCGTCAGCTACCTGGCCGACCCCACCTCGCAGCGCAAGCTGGCAACGGTCTACAAGGTGTGGCGACGCCAGGACCGCGAAGATGAGCAGGCCAGGGCGCGCCTCGAGAGTGTCGTCAAGGCGTTGCGCAAATGCCGCCAGGTCGAGGATTTCCTGTGGCCGCGGGTAGATCGGGACTGGCTGGCCGATCTGGAGCTAGCCGAAGCTCCGGAGATTGGCGAACAGTTGGTCGAGTTCCGTGAATGGGTCCAACGTTGGCAGAAGGCGATCCTGTTGCCCATTGATCAACTCATCCTCACCCTGGCCCAGGACCTGTTCCAAGAGCCGGCCGACCTGGCCGTGGCCCACAAGCTGGCTGTGGTCCTGCGACAGGCGAGCGAAAGTCACCCTGACTGGCGGTTGCCGGAACTCACCCAGGAACTGGCGGTGGTGGCGAAAAACGAGCGCCGTTTCCTGGGCTTTAGTGACGACGACACCGGCTTTGACCCCGAACGGCACAAGGGCAAGGTGGTGGTGGCCACCATCCACAAGGCCAAGGGGCTGGAATGGGACCGGGTCTACCTGATGTCAGTCAACAACTATGACTTTCCCTCGGCCCTGCCCCACGACGAGTTCATCTCGGAGAAGTGGTTCGTGCGCGACCGTTTGAACCTGGAGGCCGAGGCCCTGGCCCAACTGGAGGCCCTCTTTCCCAGGGACGCAGTGGCTTCTTATGAAGAAGGCGAGGCGACCCAGGAAGCGCGGCTGGACTATGCCGCCGAGCGGTTACGTCTGTTGTACGTGGGCATCACCCGCGCTAAAAAAGAGCTGATCATCACCTGGAACAGCGGCCGGCCCAACCGGCCCCAACAACAGGCTGTGCCCTTCATCGCTTTGCAGACGTTCTGGGAGGGAAGGATGGAGAACGGAGAATGGAGAATGAAGGCGTGACACTGCCAGCCGATTTTCAATTCAGCCAGGGTAGCCTCCAGGACTATGTGGACTGCCCACGACGCTTCCAACTGCGTTACATACAACGCCTGGCCTGGCCAGCGGTCGAGGCGGAACCGGCCCTGGAGAACGAGCGGCACCTTCAGCAGGGAGCGGCGTTCCATCGTCTGGTCCATCAGCATCTGCTGGGCCTCTCGCCGGAGCGCCTGTCGAGCACGATCACCGACGAGGACCTCAGCCGCTGGTGGCACAATTACCTGGAGAGCGGACCGGCTGACCTGCTGGCGTCCCGCTACCCCGAGGTCATCCTGTCTGCCCCGGTGAGCGGCCATCGCCTGGTGGCCAAGTACGATCTCATTGCCGTAGACCCTGTCCTGAGCAAAGTCGAAAGGGAAGTCGAAGGGTCTGGGCAGCGGGCAGACTTCGGCGAGCCCCTTGGCCTGAGCTCGGGACGAAGGCTCAGTCGAGCCGTTATTTTGGAGTGGAAGACCTCCTGCAAGCGACCCCGGCGGAAATGGCTGGCCGAGCGCCTGCAGACCAGGGTGTACCCCTATCTGTTGGTCCGGGCTGGTTCTCATCTTTTGGAGATTGGAGATTGGAGATTAGAGATTGGAAATTGGAGGTCGTTTCAGCCCGAACAGATAGAGATGGTCTACTGGTTTGCCAACTTTCCAGATGATCCCGAACGCTTCGCCTATGACATAGCCCAGTACGACGCGGACGACGATTACCTGGCTTCCCTCGTCGAGGAGATCAAAAGTCTTGCAGACGAGGACTTTCCCCTCACCACCCAAGAGCGGCGCTGTCGCTATTGTCCCTATCGGTCCCTGTGCCAGCGTGGGGTCAGGGCCGGTGCGCTCGATGAGGCGGAAGATGAACCGGAATGGGGTGACGATTTTGAGATTGCCCTTGACTTTGAGCAGATTGCGGAGATTGAATACTGATACGTAAAACGTAAGACGAAAAGCGTAAGACGTAAAACGTGGAAAGTAGAGCGTAAAGCTCGAAGGGAGAGAGCAAGTGAACTACAAAGAATGGGAGAGGACGGTGCCGGAAACGATAACCGGGGATTCGTTGTGGAAGATGACTGCGTACCGGCTGGCTCTGTTCCTGGCCGATCTGGGATGGCATGATGTCACGAAACTGATGCGAGACCGACGTACGATTTCACTGTCGGATCAACTATACCGGTCACTAGGATCCGTCAGCGCCAATCTCGCCGAGGGCTATTCACGCGGCACAGGCAAGGATCGCGCGCGTTTCTACGAGTATGCTCTCGGTTCGGCCAGGGAGAGCCGCGATTGGTACTACAAGGGCCGGCATATCCTGGGCGAGACCGTCGTCCAGCATCGCCTTCAACTCCTCACCGAAGTTATTCGCCTGCTGCTGACCATGATCCCACAACAGCGCGGACGCCCCCTCCGTGAGGAGAGCCCTTTGTACGAGACGGGCCTGGACAATACTCAACCCAACGCAATCACCGACAGAGAGGAACTGGACAACCTGCTGCGCGACATTCCCCTCCCGAGCCCATAGCCATCACGTTTTACGCTTTACGTTTTACGTCTCACGCTTCACGTTCAGGCAAGTAGGTGAACATGAAAGAATGGCTCGAGCCCCAAGATGTACAAGTACCCCAAAAACTACAGACCGCTATCGGCGGGCATCAGTTGGTGAGTAAGACCTTGGCCCGGCGGGGGTTCACCGGGGTTGAGGCAGCCAAGGCTTTTCTCGATCCCGATTATTATGCCCCGGCCCCGACATCTGAGTTGCCGAATATGGCCAAGGCGGCAGATCGTCTGGAAAAAGCCATCCGAGAGGGAGAAACCATCTGCGTCTGGGGTGACTTTGACGTGGACGGGCAGACGGCGACGACTATTCTGGTTTCCACTCTGAGAGACTTGGCGGTTCGGCAAGGCTCACCACAGGCGGTTCGGCAAGGCTCACCACAGGCGGTTCGGCGAGGCTCACCACAGGGGGCAGCCGTCAGGTATCACATCCCTGTCCGCCGGATCGAGTCCCACGGCCTCAACCTCCCCGTGCTGAAGCAGCTCATCGCGGAGGGTGTCAAACTGGTGTTGACGTGTGACACCGGCGTCACTGACCACGAGGCCATCGCCTACGCCCAGGCGCAGGGCGTGGATGTGGTCGTCACCGACCACCACGATCTGCCCTCCACCCTGCCCAAAGCCTGCGCTATCGTGAACCCCAAAATGCTGCCGGAGACGCACCCGCTGCGCGAATTGCCGGGAGTGGGATGCGCCTACAAGGTGGCGGAGGAGTTGTACAGCCGGATGGGCCGGCCGGAGGCCACGGCGCAGTATCTCGACCTGGTGGCCCTGGGGATTGTGGCCGACGTGGCGGTGCAGACCGGGGACACGCGCTACCTGCTCCAGCGAGGTCTCGAGACTCTGCGTCACACTGAACGGCTGGGCCTGCGGGTCATCATGGAGGTCGCCGAACTCGATCCCAACTGGCTCACAGAAGAGCACATCGGCTTTGTGCTGGGACCTCGCCTCAATGCCCTGGGGCGGCTGGCCGATGCTAACGTCGCTGTGGAGCTTCTGACGACCGATAGCCTGGAGCGCGCTCGCATCCTGGCCACGGAAATGGAGGGGCTGAACGCGCAACGCAAGCTGTTGTGCGATCAGGTCTTTCAGGCAGCCCAGGCTCAAATCGAGCGCGACCCCGCGCTTTTGGAGCACAGCGCCCTGGTGCTGTCCCATCCGTCCTGGCCGGCCGGGGTGATCGGCATCGTGGCCGGCCGCCTGGCCGAACGCTACCACCGGCCGACCGTCCTCATCGCCACCCCACCCGGCGAGCTGGGCCGGGGCTCGGCCCGGTCCATTGAGGGCGTCAACATCGCGGCTGCTATCGCTGCTCAGCGGGAGATGTTGGTCAACTTTGGCGGGCATCCGATGGCTGCCGGGCTGACCATTGATCCCGAGCCGTGTCCCGAGTATATCGAGGGGCGGATCCCCGAGTTCCGCCGTGCCCTGTCGCGCACCGTGTCGGAAATGCTTGGAGAGGTGAAAGACAGGCCCAGCCTCCAGATAGACGGCTATCTGTCACTGGCCGACCTGTCCCTCGATCTGGTCGAGGATCTGGAGCGGCTAGCGCCTTTCGGGCCCGGCAATCCACCCCTGACTCTGGTCAGCAAAAGGCTTTCGTTGACCAGCCATACCCCTGTAGGCCGCACCGGCGAGCACCTTCAATTGATAGTGGAGGACGAGGAGGGCACGGCTCAGAGGGTGGTTTGGTGGCAAGGGGCTGGCTGGCCGCTGCCGCAGGGACGGTTCGACCTGGCCTACGTCGTGCGGGCCAGCAACTACCGCGGCCAGCGGGACGTGCAGGTAGAGTGGGTGGATGCTCTCTCGATTGAAGAGCCCAGACCCCAGGGGTTTCCAGGAACCCTTGGGGTCTCTGTGGAGATTGTAGACTACCGGCGGGAACCCAACCCCCGCAAGGTGCTGGAGCGCTTGCGAGCGCAGGAAGAGACGCAGGTATGGAGCGAGGCCGAAGCCAAGGCAGAAGTCGCCGGTCAGGACCGGTATGAACTGAAGCCATCCAAGGTTTTGGTTGTATGGACCACTCCTCCAGGCCCCGCCGAGTTGCGAACTGTGCTGGGAAAGGTCTCGCCGACGACGGTCTACCTGTTTGGGATAGACCCCGGTCTGGACCACCCCGAGACGTTCTTGAAACGTTTGGCCGGTCTGACCAGACATATTTTGAATTCCAACCGAGATCGGGCCAACATTTCGACCCTGGCGGCAGCCACTGCCCAACGGGCGGCAACAGTGCGCCAGGGTATCGCCTGGCTGGCGGCGCGCGGGCATCTCGCGGTGCTCAGTGAAGACGACGACGAGATGCAATTGGCGGAAGGCGACCACGTGATAGACCCTAAGGGTTTCCGGAAAGCCTTAGGGTCTTTGAAGGCATTGCTGGAAGAAACAGCGGCCTATCGCGCCCACTTTGCCCGGGTTGACAAGGAGAGCCTGATAGACGGGGGAGAATGAAGAACGAAGGACAGTACAACGGACGGTGGGAATTCAACGGACAGAAGAAAACCGCCGAATGGAATTCGCCTTCTGAAGCTGAAAAGGCCCCTCAGGACCTTGATCCAGCGCCTGAGGGCGCTTTTCGATTTCAGCCAGAGATTTCCAATCTCTGGCTCTCTTTCTTGCCCCGCTAGCCGATGTGTTGTACAATGTAGTGGGGAGAACCCTTGCGAAGGTTTGGCGGCAGCTCTCAGGCCAAAAGCGTCTTCGCCTATCTAGAACCGTCTTACTTCGCAAGGGTGAGGGTGCCGATGACTGAACAGACTGAGTACCAGTACGATGTGTTTATCAGCTACAGCCACACCGACAAGGAATGGGTGCACGGTTGGCTGCTGCCCCGGCTGGAGACGGCCGACCTGCAAGTCTGCATTGACTTCCGGGATTTCGACGTCGGCGTGCCCAGCCTAGTACTACAACGTGACTTCGTCATTCTGAGGAGCGAAGCGATGAAGAATCTCATTCTGCAGTGGCGAATTGCCAGCCTGGAACGGGATTCTTCGCTCCCTTCGGTCGCTCAGAATGACATTATTGGGAAAGTGACGTTGTAGTACTAGTCAACATGGAGCGGGCCGTAGACCATAGCTGCCGCATCCTGCTGGTGTTAACCCCGGCTTGGGTGGAGAGCGAGTGGACAACGTTCGAGTCGCTCCTTATCCAAACGACCGATCCGGTTGGTCGGCGCCAGCGCATGATCCCGCTCTTGCTTAAAGACTGCGAGCCGCCTCATCGCATCGCTATGCTCACCTATGCCGACTTTCGCGATTGCAGGAAGCACAATGTGCAATTCGAGCGTGTCCGTGATGCTGTGGGCGGGAAGCGCCGCCTGCCTGACTTGGGTCAGCCTCTGGGACGCTTGCTGTACAAGACAGCCGACGCTCGTCCCGAGATCGGCAAGCACATTCTGAGCTTTGACGCCCTCATCGCCGAGAAGACCGAGGGGTTCGTCGGTCGGCAGTTCGTCTTCGATGCGCTGGACACCTTCCTAGCGGAGGAGCCGTACGGCTATTTCGTAATCCGCGGCGATCCGGGTATTGGCAAGACAGCCCTAATGGGACAACTGGTCAAGACTCGGAAGCCGGTCCACCACTTCAACGTAGTCCAGCAGAACATTCGCACGCCCGAACAGTTCTTGGCCAACGTCTGTGCGCAGCTCATCGCCCGCTACAAACTGACCGATTGGACGATCCCTGACGAGCCGATGCAGGACAGCACATTTCTGGTGCAATGCCTGGATGCTGCGGCTGCCGACCCGGCCAACCGGCCACTGATCCTGGCTTTGGATGCACTGGATGAAGCCGATTGGCGCTTGCTGCCGCCCCGGGTCAACGTGCATTACTTGCCGCCTGTGCTGCCGAAAGGTGTCTATATAATCACCTCTACTCGACCGGACAAAAAAGTTCCCTTGGAGGTGGTGCGCAGGCGAGACCTAGACATAGAGCAGGATTCCGAGGGCAACTTGCTCGATATCCGCATACATCTGGAGACCTATGCCAGACGGAGCGGGATGCAAACCTGGCTGGACGAGTGGGGGATTGACGCCGAGACCTTCGTGATAGAGTTGTTGCACAAGAGCCAAGGTAATTTTATGTATCTGTTCTACGTTCTGCCAGCCATCGAGGCTGGCAGAATGGGCCGAGGTGGTGTGGGTGAACTGCCGGAGGGCTTGCAAGCCTACTATCGGAGCCATTGGGCCCAGATGAAAGAAGAAATTGGTGGAACTTTTGAAGAAACCCATGAGCGCGTCATTTGCGTCCTGGCGGTGATGACGGAGCCAGTGAGCCTGGATGAAGTGGCAGGGTGGACAAAGTTGCAGCGGCGCGAGGTACGACGTATCATCAAAGCCTGGGAGCAATTCTTACTAGAGGATATGGTCAATGGTGAACGACTTTACCAGGTGTATCACACCAGTTTCGCCGAATTCTTACGTGAACAGGTGGATCTGCGGGATTATAGCGAATTGGTTGCCAGTGCCATCGAGGAAAAGGTAGAGCAGGCAAGGCAGGGAAGATGAACAATCCCTACCTGGTTTGTAGCGATCGCGAACTGCGTACATTAGCTGCTCAGCGGTTGCGAGCGGGGCGTTGGGGCAAATTAGGCCGGCTGTTTTTGGACGTAGAGTTCATGGAGGCGATGGTCGGCCGTCTGGGCGTAGATGATTTGCTGGAAAACTGTGATGAGGCACTGCGCATCCTGCCGGAAGGGAACGAATGGCGCGGCAGGCTGACGCGGGCAAAAAGAGCACTCGATCGTGACTCCCACAACCTGAGCGGCTGGCGCTTGACCGCCCAGCCTAACTACTTTCTCCAGCAAATGCACTACCGGGTATCCGACCTGGGCCTTGAGCCACTGCGAGTTGAGACCGAAATCCTGCTGATCAGCCGTCAGGCACCGTACCTGGCGCTGTTGTGGCGTGCCGGGCGCGAATCGCCTGCCTTGGAGCGCACCCTCGCTGGTCACAAGGGCTATGTGCGCGCTGTGGCGGTGACTCCCGATGGCAGGTATGCCATCTCTGCTTCACAGGATTGGACCCTCAAGGTCTGGGATCTACAAACTGGGCAGGAGGCGCGCACCCTCGTGGGCCATGCAGGTACAGTGCGCGCTGTGGCGGTGACTCCCGACGGCAGGCGTGCCATCTCTGCCTCTGAAGATGGCACTCTCAAGATCTGGGACCTCCAGACTAGACAGGAGGCGCGCACTCTCACTGGCCATGCAGATGGAGTGTACGATGTGACGGTGACCCCCAGCGGCCGCTGCACCATCTCTGCTTCTGAAGATGGCACTCTCAAGATCTGGGACCTCCAGAGTGGACAAGTGGAGCGCACCTTCACCGGCAGCTCAGGTGCGATGCGCGCCGTGGCGGTGACCCCTGACGGCCACTGCGCCATCTCCGCCTCTGCCGATGGCACGCTTACGGCCTGGGACCTGCAAAGCGGGCGGGAGGCATGTACCCTGATCGGCCACGAAGATTCGGTGCGCGCCGTGGCGTTGACCCCCGACGGTCAGTATGCCATCTCCGGCTCCATCGACAGTACGCTCAAGGTCTGGGACCTCCAGACCGGGCGGGAAACGCGTAGCTTCGCTGGTCACGCAGGTCCGATATATGCTGTGGCGGTGACGCCCGATGGCCGCCGCGTCATTTCCGCCTCCGACGACACTACTCTTAAGGTCTGGGACCTTCAGACTGGGCAGGAGACGCGCACCCTTACTGGCCACGTAGGTATGGTGCAAGCTGTGGCGGTGATCCACGATGGCCAAAGAGCTATCTCCGCTTCACAGGACCGCACACTCAAGGTCTGGGATCTCCAGACCGGGCAGGAGGCACGTACCATGACCATAAATGGGGACTGGGTGAAAGGTATAGCGGTGACCCCCGACGGCCGGTGCGTTACCTTCGCCTCCCTCGACACCACTCCCAAGGTTTGGGACCTGCAGACCGGCCATGTGGAGCATACCTTAGCTGGCCATAAGGGCCAGGTGAATGCTGTGACGGTCACGCACGACGGTCGGTTTGCCGTTTCCGGCTCAGAGGACAAGACGTTAAAAGTGTGGGATTTGAAGACCGGGAGGGTACTGCGCACTATAATCATACCGTTGTACGGTGAGTATGGACAGGACTACCCAACCGTCCGCGCCCGAGACGGTAAGAAAGTGCCGGTGTTATTAACAGCCAAACTTCTTGAAACGAACAGAGATGCCATAGGTTCGGTAGGATTCATGACAGACCTATCATCTCCTCCTAGAGCGATGCCCGTGGCCGTGGCGATCACCCCTGACAGCCGTCGCATGATCACAACCTCCGATGATCGCACTCTCAGATTCTGGGATCTCCTGACCGGGCAGGAACTGACAACGGTCACTCTGGAAGGTGTGCCGAAGTGTGTCGCTCCTGCACCAGACGGCGTCACCATCGTAACCGGGGATGAGGCTGGCAACGTCTACTGCCTGCGCTACGTGGAAGGTGGCAAGGAGGAGAGATGGGAAGAAGAAAGGAGTCTCTATGTACAACAAGAAGAGCAAACGAGCTAGTAAGAAACGGAACCCGACCGGCAGGCAGAAGCAACCCCAGCCCAAGCCCCAGCGAAATCCGGCTTCGACCTCTGCCAGTAGGGCGGCTTTCCATAGCCGCCGTCGCTGGTGGTGGATGGGCGGTATCGCTGTGGTCCTCTTGCTGGGTGCGGTGGCCCTCGGGTGTGCGGTAGGACCGGGCAAACCAGAGCCGCCTGCGTCCACACCAACAGAAAAGGAGACGAGCTCAATGCCGACGAATCCAGCCGACCGCAACAACATGTACAGCGCGCCGCCAGAGATGCAGATTGACCCCGATAAGACCTACGTTGCCACCATCTCGACGGCCAAGGGCGACATCGACGTCCAACTCGACGCCAGCGCCGCCCCGCTGACCGTCAACAATTTTGTCTTTCTGGCAGAGCAGGGCTTTTACGACAACCTGACGTTTCACCGCGTAGAGCCTGGCTTTGTCATCCAGGGGGGCGACCCGACAGGCACCGGTAGCGGTGGTCCCGGCTACACCGTACCG
>SOHZ01000052.1 GCA_004377365.1 Anaerolineales bacterium
AGAATACTTGCCAATTGTGGCCCCCCTGGGCCCTTGTAGGGAAATCGGTGTGTCATCCAGTAATTTGCGCCGATAGTCCCTCAAATCAGCCACGAGCCGGTCGAGCCGCTCAGGTGTAAAAACGACCGGAACCATCTCTCTGGCGACTTTCACAAGTGTGTCGCCCATCGCCTGTAATGTACCAGGGTCTTTCCAGTCTCCCCGCTCTGCTGCCTGTCGAGCCTGCGCCTTTAGGGGCTCCAGCCGCTCCAGGAGCACTGGTACCCAGGGTTTCAGTTCTTCCGGCGACAGGTAAAGAGGGTCGGCGTCGTCGCGTTCCAGAAGCGATAGCGTGCCGCGCTCCAGTTCTATCATCTCCGCTTCAGCCTGGTCGCTCATCATAGGATGGGCAGCGTAGTAGGCCTCCACCTGAGCCTTTTTTGCCGGGTCTGCCATCTGCGCCTGGAGCCAGGCTTCAACCTCATCAGCGCTCATCCCGGCGACCGCCGACCGATCAATACCTAACGCGTGCATCAGGGCCTCCTGTTGGCTGTCAACCTGGCTCGCCCATTCGGCAAAGCCGTGGTTAAACATCGCGAACAGAAAGGGATTGCTCTGATCGGGCGCTTCGACAGTCTCGAAAGCAGAGTACTGAATCAACCAGGCGTCGAGATAGCGTTCAGCGGACACGTACTCGGGCACCAGCATCATCAACTGCCGGGCCAGATGAAAGCGCTGATCTTTGTCGGCCAGATGCAAGACGGCGGCGACGAGCGTTTCCATGTCCTCTTCGGTCGGTTCCTCCCGATATCGGCTGGGGTAGCCCACAGCCTCGAAAGCGCGATAGACGTCGGCGGCGGTGTAGCGCATAGAGAGGAATCGTTCTTCGGAGAACAGCCGCTGGGCGTGATCCATCGCAGCAATCCCGTCTTTCATCAGCGCCTCGAACTCAGGACGATGAGCCTCCAGGGCTTGCGTAGCGGCCTCAATCTCATCGTGCAACGCCTCGTAGGCGGCCAGTTCTTCTGCCCGTTCCAACAGTTGTTCAAGTTCTTGCGCCTGGTCGGAGGGGGCATGGTCCATGGCCGCTTGTCCCATAGTGCGGATTTGGGCCAGTTGCTCCTGGATTGGAGTCGTTTGGCTTTCGCCCAGACGGGCTGTAGGCAAAGTTCTCACTCGATGGCGTTGCCGATCCTTGCGCATACAACAGTGCTTGTACTTCTTCCCGCTGCCACAGGGGCAGGGATCATTGCGTCCGGGTTTCTTTGTGCTCACAACTCCTCACTTCTTATCCATCAGCAGAACAGTTCAAAGAACGCATCGGTGCCCAACTTGGGGATCAGCCGGCGGGCCAACCGATCCACTGATCCTGTGGGTCGAATTTCGAACCACTCGTCACGGCCGCCGTAGTGCATCCGTTCCACGCGAAAGATGCGTCGCTCTGCGTTGGTCAGGATAAAGCGCAGCACCGGCGTGAATCGAGCATAGCGCTCCCGTTCAGCGCGTATACGGTCATCCAGTCCGGGCATCCCAAGACCCTGCCGCCCTAGAACCCTGATCAAGTCTTCGGCATCCGGCCCAACCTGCTCGTAGACCTCAATCCGGTCGTGCTTGACGCTGACGCGATAGTTGCGCGACTTGGGGTGCCGTCCCACTACCGCCTCGACTGCGGCAACTTCTTCCGGCAAAATCTGCGCAGAGCGGTCTTTTTTCAAGAAGACGAGTCCGGTGACGCTTTCGCCGATCTTGAAGCCCTCTGGTATCTCTTCCACAGGTTCGCCTTTCGGCTCGCGCGCAAAGTAGTAGCGAGGCTTGCCGGTCTTGGTGACGCTCTTGCAAAGATAGTAAGTGAGCCCTTTGCGGTTGGTGTAGGTAATGGGCATATATTCACTCCTTTTGCCCCGGTGATACTTTATACTCGACGGCGGGCTCGGCCACGCGATTCCAGCCCTGCTGGGCAACAGGTCCGGCGTGAAGTGGGTCTGGGCGAAGGAGCAATCGAGGCTCCGCGCTAAGGCCTTGGCCAGCGTCGTCTTGCCGATACCAGGGACATCCTCCAACAGCACATGTCCCTCGACCAACAGCGCCACCAACATCCGTTCCGTTACCTCGGCTTTGCAGATAATCACCTGGGATATATTCTGCCAGCGTATCATCTGCGCGTCCGCTGAACCACTGACCCCACTGAAACCCTGAGACCACTGAGGCCCCTTTCAGCGTCCTCACTCCCCTCAGCGCGCTCAGTGGTTCCGCCTCACCACCCCAATCTCCTCCTCCGTCACCCCATACAACTCGTACCCCAGCCCGTCAATCTGCCGGTTGATAGCCTCGAGCGTTCGACAAGCTCACGCCAGGTCTGCCGCTGGTAGAGTTCCTTGTCGGCAAAGATTCTGAAACACGAAAACCACGAAAAGGGGCGAAAGCCACGAAATATGGGATACCCCTTTCGTGTCCTTCGCTCCCCTTCGTGTCATTCGTGTTTCAAACGCCCTCCACCACCCCAATCTCCTCCTCCCTCAACCCATACAACTCATACACCAGCCCATCAATCTGCCGGTCGGTGGCCTCGATCTGCCGCCGATAGAGTTCCTTGTCCGCAGGGATGGTGGCAGTGGCCAACGTTCTGTTACACTTTCAGTTTCGCGATATGCGGTTTGAGAGCCTTCTCGAGTCCAATCATGGCGTCGATCATGGCCGCCTGAATCTCGGGCCATTTGGATTCGTCACGATAACCTCCCAGATCGATATTCTGCTTGATTCGACAGGCACGTTTACCATCGAGTCGTTGCCAGTTTAGGGATCCACCAAAAGCGGCCTCAATAGCGTCCTTGGATTCAGCGAGCTTGTCAAAAATGGCCTTGTTCTCGGCTTCCCCTTCCTTTCCACGGTCAATGTAAAGCTCAGCATCTCCGTCATTCTTGCGGATGACGTAATTATAGCCCAAGCCATATTTGCCCGCACCGGTCCCGAGATAACCGTGCTGACTGGGCGAGATATTGGCGTGTAGTTTCGTCTTGGCTCTGGCTCTCTCAAGCAGCCCTGTCCAGAATTGCTTGCGGATGGCATAGCGCTCTGCCAGTTCTTTCTTAGTCCTGCCAGCCTGGCGGCTCTCCTCACTTGGTCCAACGATCAGTGTCAGCAATGGCGCGCTCGGCGAGTCTCCAATCTTGATAGCTTCTACCTTTAATAAGTAGAAAGCCGCTGGAGATGACTCGTTCAGCCAGGAAATCGCGCGCACGTGCTCCGGCCTGGGGTCGGAAACGATCCAGATCGCTGTTTTGGCATCAATGGCGGTTAGATAGGTGATGAGCTTGCCCAGGTGGTCATGGTCGCTTTTTCCAAGCTGATTTTCGATGACCACCGGATTGCCTGATTCATCTTCCGCAACCAAGTCGACATTGAAGGCTCCCGCTGACTGCTCACGCTCTGCGCTAGAGAGCGTGATATCGAGCGCATCGTTCAAGACATCCAAATTGTCCTCAAGCCAGGTCGTAAAGTCCAAAGCTTCATGCTGCCACACTTCACGCAGGGGGACTCTTTGCAGCTTGCCAATCATTGTGTCACCTCCTCAACGATCTTGATCTCCTCCTCCGCCAACCCATACAACTCATACACCAGCCCCTCAATCTGCCGGTCCGTGGCCTCGATCTGCCGCTGATAGAGCTCCTTGTCGGCGGGGATGGTGGCGGCGGCCAGCTTTTCATGCAGCGCCAACATGCGCTCCACCAGCGCCACCATCTTGTCATGCCGGGCGGCGTCCGCCGGGTCGTCAAAGTTGATGGTGCGGATGGGAATTGCATCGAGATGAACCTTCTTGAGTTGAGCTATGCTTCGCCTGTTCGTAATGAGCCTGTTGCGGTAGTAGAAGGTCACAAGGGCCGAGTTCAAGATACCAAGCAG
>SOHZ01000211.1 GCA_004377365.1 Anaerolineales bacterium
TCAAAAAACTCTTCGTTGTATTTCCCACCTGCGTTCCAGAAAGTCCAGCCACAGGAGCCAGCATCGTCGGCCGCTTGCCTTTGGGCCTGGTACTGCTCTGGCCCATAGACCACGTCGTTTAAGGAATAGTGCTGCAACCAGGGCCTGACTTTGGTGGTGACTGGGACCCGTTTGGCGGCTTCCAACTGGCTGCGGTAAATCACGTCATAGGGCTGGAGGACCGGATTGTCATGGCCCAGATTGCCTGGCTCAAAAGTCGCGGGATAAAGCATCGGACACAAATAGTCCACATAGGGAGCAATGTCTTGCACTCGCTGGCCGATGCCCATATCGCTGTAGGGCGCTACCCAAACTGTCAGGCCAAACACGTCGGCCGAGGTAAAGACGCCAAAGGGCTTGAGCTCGGCTGTCAGACGCTCCATGAAAGCGCGGATGGTGGCGGTGCGAGTCTCCCGGGTATGCTTTTCATCATAAACGATGGCCGTGATGTCACCGTCAGAGGGGAAACGGATATAGTCGAACTGGACTTCGTCAAAGCCCAAGGTTGCTACTTCCTTGGCGATGGCAATGTTGTAATCCTGTACATCCTGGCGGGAGGGAATACCCCATCCCAACCCTTCCCGGTCCAGCCAGACGGTGCCATCGGCCCGCCTGACCGCCCATTCGGGTCGGGCGTGGGCCAGAGGGTTATCCTTGAAAACGACGATGCGGGCAATGGTATAGATGTCCTTATCCTGGCAGAGCTTTAGCAGTTCCTTCAAAGTGAGCCAGCCCTTCCGCTCTCCCCCTACCCCCATCTCTATGGCCAGGGGGACCTGGCTGCGGTAGGCCAGGAATCCACGGTCGCTCTTGACGTCCACCACGATAGCAGTAAGCTTCGTGCGATCCACCAGATCAATGAGTTCAGTTATCCTTTCAGGCCGGCTCAGAATATTAAAAGGTATATAGAGCCCCCTGACCTCAAAAGGCGTGAGGGCAATGTCCAGACAGGGGGAGGCGGAGCAGGGGATGAGGGAAGGCGAAGGGTCCGACGCCGTGGCCGAGCCCAGAGTCAGCTTCTCTTTACGGTAGCCACTGGCCTTGACGATAAGAGTGGGCTCAGGGGGCAAATCCCTTAGCTCATAAGCGCCATCATCTCCGGCGGTAGTGATAGCCTCACCAAGGTAGATGAGAGCGCCGGTGATGGGCTGGCCGCTGTTAATGTCCCGCACCGCCCCCTGCAAGACAGTGGGACGAAGGGCTATTTGCAGGGTGTCCTGACCCTGATAGGTGGTTTCCGCCGGAGCATAGTCCTGGGCCTGGGCCTGAAAAGTCTCTCCCAGGCCCACGCGCACAAAGGTGGCCTGGCCCGCAGCGTTGGTTGGGGCGGAGCGGTCGTCTGCGGTCACGGTCACACCAGTCAAGGGTCGGCCAGTGAAGAGGTCGCTTACGGCAACGAGGACCTCAGTCGGTCGCAGGGCGATGTCCAGCGGCACTGTTGCGCCGGTTGGATCTCCTCCAGCAAAGGGTATCTCCGTCCCGTAATAGCCCTCGGCTCGCACGGAGATAAGCGCGCCAGCCTTCACCCGGCGCAGGGTGTAGCTTCCCTCTTGATCAGTTTGCACCGTCTGCCCTGCCCAGGAGACGGTGGCCCCAGACACGGCCTCCCCTGTATCCTCAGCCCGCACCGCGCTCACCACAGTGTTGGGGATGAGAACGATATCGAAGGGCTCCCCCTTGACCAAGTGACCCTCACCGGGGACCTCACCTTTCCACTTCAGGTATCCATCGGCTTCGACGGTGAGAGTGGTTTCGCCTTTTATCCTGGTCAAGCTGTAACGTCCGACCGAATCGGTCCTGAGGGAACGGCCATCCACCTGGACCGTGGCTCTGGCCACAGGCTCTCCATGGAGCTCATCCACCACCGTGCCCCAGAGTCGGTTGGGACGCAGGGCAACGTTCAGCACGAAACCCCTGAAAAGTCCCTGGGGGGCCAGCTCCTCTTCCAGAGGCCGATAACCGGCCGCTTTCGCCGAGACCGTCAGCGTGCCTCTGACTCCTTCCAGACGGTAGCGCCCGGCCGCATCGGTTAGCACAGAACGGTGGCCAACGGTGACTGTAGCCCCAGCCAGAGGGTAGCCGGTGATCTCATCGCTGACCTGGCCATAGAGATACCCGGCGCTATTGAGATAAAGGTAGCACAGTATCAACCCCACCAGGGGGACAACCAGGAGAATAACCTTTCTCTTCATGACCGCCATTATAACACAAGTCCTGTTTTCCAGCAATAAATTGGGTATTTACTTTTTCGCAACCTGTGGTAAAATAGTTGTAGACGATTTTGTCGTGTGCCTGGTGGAAGCGATATCGCCCGATGGTTTGGCGTAGGAGAGAGTCCATGTATTGGTGGACACTCTTGACCGTGAACCGAGGCCATCAACGGATTTTTGCCGCATAATAAGTATAGTGAGGTGAGATCAAATGAAGAATGGTGAGCATTTGACCAAAGAGGAAAAAATCGGGTTCTTGACCCATGTCGTCGAGGGAGAGGACTATTCTACCGATTACTGGCCCGTGCTTCGCGATTACCTCGAAGACAAAGACGCTCAAGTGCGCTCTCTGGCCCTCGACGGATTGTGGGACTATCCCGCACCAGAGCTGATCGCTCCGCTGTTCGAGATAGCCAGGAACGATCCCAGCCAGAAAGTCCGCCCCAAAGCTATCGTGACATTGGGTCGCTATATTTATGAAGGAAACATGGCCGTCTATGACTTTGATTGGGGGGCCATGGAAGAGTTGATGCGGGAGGACGAACTGCCGGAAGAGGATTTCCTGAGAGTCAAGGATTTCCTCCTCGAGTTGGTCAGAGACGAAGGACAGCCTTTGGATTCACGGCGTTTTGCCATTGAGGCCCTCAGCTTCCTCAACGAGCCGGAGGTGCAAGACCTCATTGAGGCAGCCTATGCCCACCCTGATGTAAACATGAAGGTGAGCGCTATCTTCGCCATGGGGCGGCAAGGGGACCAACGGTGGGCAGACTCTCTCCTCAAAGAGCTAGACAGCGAGGTAAAGGAACTGCAGTATGAAGCGGTCAGATCTGCGGGTGAGGCTTGCTTAGATAAAGCTGCCCCTCGACTGAAGGATCTGGCCCTGGTTGATGACAAGAACCTGCAATTGGAGGCCATCTGGGCCCTGGGCAAGATAGGGGGAGAAAGTGTGTCCGAATTCCTGTATGATCTTGCTGATGACGAAGACGGGGAGGTCAGGGAGATGGCGGAGGCAGCTTTGGAGGAACTGAACCTGTGGTCCGAAGCCCTGGAGTGGGATGAGTTTGGCCAGTTGGGTGAAGACGACGAAAGCTGGTGAAGCCAAAGGAGTGAGGGCGAAGGATCGAAATCATATCACTAATTGATCGTATAGCCTCTCCAGACTCAAGTCCGGACACACTGTCTCTTTGCATTGCAGGGTGAGGGTGGCTGCAGAGACGCCCAGGCGCACGGCCTCGTCAATGGGGAAATCGTTGAGGAGGCCAAAAACCACCCCGGCCGTCAGAGCATCTCCAGCGCCAGTGCGGTCCACTACCTCAGAGCGGATAGCAGGGATGTAGCCACTGATTTCGTGGGTGGCGTAGCAAAGGCCCTTCTCAGCCAGGGTGAGGATAGCGATGTCCACACCCACAGCCACCAACCGTTTGGCTGCCCTTATGGCCTCGTTGCGGCTGACCAGCCGGGCCTCGCAGAGGGCTTCCGCCTCGGACGCATCAGGGGTAACCATGTAGAGGTTCGGCAGATGCTGAATGAGCCGCTGGACCAGAATGGCTGAGGTGGGGTCGGCACAGACGGGCACATCGTACTTCTTGGCTGTGGAGATCAGGGAACGCATAGCCTTGGGGGAGAGGTTGGCGTCCATGACCACCATGTCCGCTTCCTTAATCAAACGGCGGCGGGCATAGATGTACTGGGGGGTTACCGATTCCATGATGTCCATGTCATCTATGGAGATGGATTTCTCTCCGGCTTCATCAAGGATGGCCAGGTAAGCAGCCGAGGAGTGTTCGGTGTTGATCAACACTTGACTCACGTCAACGCCGCCAGCAGCGGTACATTCCAGGATACGTTGCCCCCACTCGTCATCACCCACGGCCGAGAGCAGGGTAGTCCGCACCCCCAGCCGGGCCAGGCTCTCGGCGATGTTGCGGCCCACGCCGCCCACGCTGATGCGGATATCACCGGGGTTAGAAGTACCCGGCATCAGAGCTTTTCTGGGCCGGCCTTTGGTATCCACACTGGCCGCGCCGACGACGATAACCTGGGGAGATTCCACCAACGCCCCCTCTCCTTCTCTCTACTGAGCTAATTTGACTTGAGCCAGTCGCTTGCTACCCTTCTCCTCCAGATAGATGAGCTGCCCCCAAGCGCTGGCTACAGTCTCCCACTGTTGTTCCTCTTCAACGATGATGGTCTGTACACCTCCCGAGGTCCTTACCTGTCTCTCTTCTAATCCACTGTTGAAAGTCAATAAAGCGCGCACGCCTCCCGACGCCGTCCGCCTCCACTCCTGCACCTCAAGGGATGTATCATCACCCAACTTTTTCTCCGCAGCGCCAACGATCACCCCCAGCAGGCGGTCCTCGTGCATGAAGATCGGTTGGGGGACCAGCTCATCGAGCCCGTGGGCATAGTCGCGGATGGCCATGAGCATGGCTGAGAGGGTGACGTTAACGAAAGCCAGGGAGAAGGCGATGGTCAGCAGGACCCTTACCAAGCCACGGGTCCTCTCAGTGTCAAGGACAAAGACCACCGCCAGGCCCAGGATCAAGGCTAAGGTAAAAGCGACCAGCGAGATCACTGACAGAGGGGGATTCCAGCCTTTTTTGATTCGCCGCAGCCACTCGTATTCCCGCAGACTGAGCTTGAGCGCGTGAGTGAATAGGAAGATGATGAAGCACAGAAGGATAGCCAGAGGCACTACAACGCGCATGGCAGCAACGGTGTTGAAGGTATCCCACAGCAAGGCGGGGACAAGGGGCAACACCAGCGAGACCAGAGCCAAAAGTCCCCACACGCTGCCGAAGAAAAAGTCGCTGAACCTGACCAGAGAGCCCAGGTTCTTGTGTCGGTGCCAGTTCCTGTTGTCAGCGCCGCACCTGGGACATTCCTCTGGACGTTCTTCGCTGTATTCGCCTTTGCAAGATATGCAGGTTGCCATAGATTCATCCTTCCTGAAACAGAGTAATCGTGACGGCTATTGGCTTTGTCCCTCGTCGTCAGGCACCTTGTCTCCGGGCTCTTCGAGTGCACCGCCTATGCGACGCCTGGGCCACAGCAGTCGCCTATCTCCGCCAATGACAATGGTCTTTTGTCCATCGCTTTTGGCTATGGCTTCCAACACCTCAATGTAACGGCGCGCGGCCACGTCGTCTGCTGTCATATCACGGGATAGTTGTTCTACGATGTTGATAAAACGAAGGGCTACATTCGCGTTAATTGCGCCGAGGTGCGCCACCTGCTTCAGTATCTTCTCTCTGACCTCATATTTTACTCCTTCCAGTGCAGTGATAGCCCTGGCTTCCGCTTCCGCCTTCTTCAAAAAGGCAACTTTCTGAGCCTCCGCTTTCGCGATCAAAGCTTCTCCCTCTCCCTCCGCCTCTTTGATCGCTATCCTCTTCTTCCACTCCGCCCCCCACCAATCCAGCAATTTCTCCAACACGCCCTCTCGTATCTTTATCTCCCTGATGTCCACCCCCTGAATCTGGGCACCCCACTCGGGGGCTGCGGCGCTCAACCTCTCCCTGATCTTGTTCTCTATTTCTTTGATCGTCCGCTGGTCGGGGTCAAATCCCCCCGGCTCTCCTTCTACTTCGCCTACCCGCTTGAAAATCTCATCAAAGTTATAGGTAGCGATGATATCGCGCAGGAGATTCTGGCCAGAACCCGGAGCTATGACCCCCCACCCGCTCGCAGGAACATGGTAGACGGCTTTCTCCAGCGTAGCCCTGTAAGTCTTGTATAGGGTGCCAATCACCTCTGACAAAGCTTCACCGTGGGGTTCAACAAAGCTCTCTGGCCTTTGGTCTGTCGCATCTTTGGGCTCAATCTGAGAGCCCACTTTCATGGTTATAGTCAGTGGAATACGATCCTTGGTGAGTACATTTTCGGTCTCTCTCGTCTCCGATTGGGGACGCAGGTCGAAAATGGCCCTTATGCGCTCATACTGCTTTAACAAGACCAGCCCGGAACCAACGATTTGGGAAATTTTGCCAGCTCGCTGGAAAACAACAGCATTGCCAGCCCGGATGACGGCGAGACCGGGTCCCCCGATTACAGAGAGAATGCCCTTAGGCTTACTCTGGGTCGCTTTGCCATCCTCTATGATCATCCAGGGATAGTTGATGCCCATGATCAGGCTCCACAGCACCCGCAGAGCATCCTTTCGCCTGATGCCGTGAACCTCGTGAAGGGCCAGGATGTATTCTGAGCTAACCAGCGTAACGGCCAGCAAAGGCACACCCACTACAGAGACACCTGTTATCAGACCAAGCACCGTGGACAGGATGATCTGTTCGGTCAGCCCACCAATGAGGAAATTCACCACCTTGTTTTCCTCGACAAGTCTGCCCACCGTTTTGTTGGTAGCCAGGAACATCTGTAGCCCTGTGCCAGTCAGAACCGTGATGACAAAAACTAGGTAGAGGGTTATCAAGAGCCTACGCAATTTTGGCGAAGGCAGGTAGAAAATGAGGAAAAGCAAACCAGTGATAAGCAGCACATAGCCAGCTATCCAATGGATCTTGAAGGACAGGGCGACAATACCAAGGAGTACCAACGCCACTACCAGGCGCTTCTTGATAGCTTTCCTCTTTCCGCTATCCTCTTCTATCTCTGGTTCAAAATCATAATCATTGTTCATCGCGAACCCTCCCACGCGGTCCTTTCGGCCAGACAGCAAACCACGGGATAAATCGCTTCGTCACTGGGCAGGCTATCAGGGAAAAGAATCCTATCTATACTATACCACAATTTTGCACAAAAATAAAGACCCTTTACAAACGATTTTGGGGCATTTCCCAACAAAAAGAGGCTGCCCTTTTTCGGAACAGCCTCGTGACCGGTTTTAACTATCCCATGCCCCAAGGGCAGCGGCGCACATGATCCGGGTACAGGCAAGTACCGAGAAAGGCGACACACAGCAATGCGTTAATCAACTCGCCCCCCACGTGCCACCATTTTACCACATTTGCCCGGCAAAGGGAAGCCCTTTTGACGTTCATGGCGAATTTGCCAAAATGCCCCTGTTATGCTAGAATAGACCGCGTATCCATACAATACAAGGCCCATGGGGAATGTAACCCATCGTCGTTGTCCCAGGGCACAAAAACTCCTATGGCTCCTCACCGAAGATATTGGACAGCCATAGGGGTTCTGCAAGCATCTGATCCCTCAGCAAGCTGAAGGGTATTTTATTGTAGACATGGCAATCCTCAGATCGTATGATTTCGTTGAAGAAGAGGTTAGGAGGCTTTAATGGCTAGTACCAATCCTCTATTAAAGTTGATCGAAGAAATGATAGAGGGCAAATGGAGCGGTTGTATCGTTAACCTGGGTCTGGTCCCCCTGCTGATCCTGTCCAGCGTGCTCCTGCCGCCCATCAGGGCTGCCGGCAGGATCATGGACGCCGGCTACACGACCATCCCCATGACTGGTGGCGCGCTCCTCGAGGCCGATGGCACCCAGTTGACCATACCCCCTGAGGGACTGACTGGCGAGACCAAAGCCAAGTTGACGTCGGTTCCCCGCATAAATTTTCTGGAAGGCTCAGCCGGCAGCGACCTGTGGAAGGCGGCCGAGGAGATGCCAGAACACTTGATCATGAAAAGCCCCTTCTACCGCCTGAGTGTGAAAGGGGAAATGCCCGGTCAGGCAGATTTGACCGTTCCGATCCCCAATGACTCGGAACCCTACTCCACCCTGGACCTCTATTCCTGGACGGGTGAAGAATGGCAATGGCTACCCAGCCAGATTGTCCTTGAGGACGACGTCGTCGAATCCTTCTTGTCCTTTGTGCCGCGCTCAGTAGTGGTGATGCAGACCAGGCCTACCGCTCCGGCCATCTCCGCGGCCATGGCTGCCGACGACACCATACCCCCGGAAGGAAAAGACACCCTGGTAGAAATCAATACCCAGGGCCTCTATCTGGACGGTGAGGGCGACATCGGAGGAAGCATCGGCGGCTTGCCCGCAGAGGATCAAACGGCCTCCTATGCCATCGTGCCCACCCTGCGCAACTGGGAAGAGAGCGGGGTTGTTCGCAGCGACCTGGTTGACAATATGCTAATCAGTCAGGAGATCTGTGACCATCACATCGCCACCATCGTTGATTTTGTGATTCAGAACATGTACGCTGGTATTGATATTGACTACCGTGGGATCACTCCTGACCTAAAGGATGAGTTCAGCCGCTTTGTGGCCGAACTGGCCGACAGACTCCACGAGAACCAGAAGCTGTTGACAGTCCGGGTTGAATCGCCCAGGCAAATTGCCGAAGACCGCTGGGAAACAGGGGTCTACGACTGGCAGGCCCTCGGCCAGGCTGTGGATGGATTCAAGATACCGGCTATCGTTGATCCCACAGCTTACGCCCCCGGCGGTCAGATGGAAGCCCTTCTAAATTGGACTGTGGGTGAAGTCAACCGGTACAAGATACAACTGATCATCTCCACCCGCAGCGTTGAGAAGACTGACGGTTCCTTGGTTAATAAACCTTTCAAAGACGCATTAGCGCCCTTCAGTCAGGTCATAGTCGAAGGGGAAAAGCAGGTGGTCCTGCCTGGCGAACAGGTGGTCTTTTCCCTGGCCAGCCTGCAAGAATCAACGGGTATCAACTTTGACGAGGCTACCCAGACCTATTGGTTCAGCTTCAGGGACGAGAACGGCCAGCAGCACACCGTCTGGCTGGAGAACGCCACTAGCATCGCCCGCAAGCTGCAATTGGTAGCCCAGTACAACCTGCGGGGCGTGTCCGTGCAGAACCTGCTGGGTGAGGAAAATGACCAGCAAATCTGGGAAGTCATGCGTAAATTCCACGATCTGGTGGTCCCGCCGGTGCAGAGCCAGTTCAGCGTGGTCTGGACGGTGCAAAGTGCGACTGGCGGTCAACTCTCGCAGGAGACCACATCTCTGGCAGATCCCAACTACGTATGGACGGCCCCCCAGGAGCCTGGCCAATACATGGTAGCGGCGGCCATTTCCGTGGATGGTCGGACCACGGCCGGAGGTGGCAGCGTGGCCCTCCAAGTAGCCGAACCGACGCCTACCGCCGTGCCACCTACCCCAATACCTGAACCCACGGCTAGCCCAACCCCCAAACCAGCCGAGGCCGCCCCAGCGCCAGAACCGACCCCCACGCCCGAGCCCCAGACCGCGGCCGCTTCAGTGTCCGGCCTGGGCAGCGAATTTGGCTATGGCCTCCAGGCCCACCTGATCTACAACGACCTGGGTCCTATCATTCATCACACCAAAGCTATAGGCTTTGGTTGGATCAAGCAACAGATACGCTGGAGTGACTTTGAGCCGAGCAAGGGCAACATCGGCTGGGGCGAGATGGACCGCATTGTGGATGGCCTGAATGGGGCGGGCCTCAAGATCCTCTTCAGCGTGGTCGCCCCACCGCCCTGGGCCCACGGAGAGTACGGCTTACCCCATAACCTCCAGGACTATGCCGATTTCGTGGGCGCCTGCGCCGCCCGTTACAAAGGCAGGGTTCAGGCTTACGAAATCTGGAACGAGCAGAACCTCAGGCGGGATCCCGAGCAGATCGTCCCCCCGGACAAATACGTGGCTCTGTTGAAAGTCTCCTACGAAGCCATCAAGGCCCAGGATCCCAACGCTATCGTCGTCAGCGGCGCTCCAACGCCGGCCGGAGACGTGGCTGGCTGGGCCATTGACGACATCAACTACCTGGATCAACTGTACGCCGCCGGCATGAAGGACTACTCCGACGCCGTAGGTGCTCACCCCAGTGGTTTCAACTGTCCGGCCAAAGCCGATTGGCAAACGGTGACCCCGGAAGAGGCCGGAATCGGTGAGCCTAACTTCTGGGGTCCCTTCAACAACCGCCACCATAGCTGGTGCTTCCGAGGAACGATGGAAGGCTATCGCAATGTGATGGTCAAGCACGGCGATGGGAACAAGACCATCTGGCCCACAGAGTTCGGCTGGGCGGTGTCGGCCAGCCCGGTGCTCAATTATGAATACGCAGCCGATAACACCCTGGAAAAGCAAGCCCAGTACCTGGTTGATGCCTACCAGATGAGCAAGTCCTGGGGTTGGGTCGGGGTGATGTTCTTGTGGAACCTCAACTTTGCGGTGGTGAATCCCGGTTCCGAGCAGGCCCAGTTTGCCATCGTGGACAGCAGTTGGGGGCCATACCCGGCTTTCCACGCCCTGGCTGCCATGCCCAAGTGATAGGTGAGGGTGCAGGCAGTACAACGGACAGGGTGAATTTAACGGACGTTTCTCACCCTGGAAAACATAGGAGTCGGAAAATCATGGAAAGTGTATTCGCCTTTGGGGAAGTGTTAGAAGTTGTAGACAAATTGTCTCTGGAAGAACAAGAGACATTGATAGAGATCGTACGCCGGCGTGTCATCGAGCGGCGGCGAGAAGAACTCGCCAAAGAAATACAGGATGCCCAAAAGGAATTTCAAGCAGGGCACTGTCACCCTGTGACGCCGGACGAACTTATGACAGAGATATTATTGTGAAACGGCGCTTGTTACGCTCCAGTTCCTTTGTACGGGCAGCCCGACGAACAGTAAAAAAACATCCCAATGCTGCTGAGGATATTCAAGCTGCCTTGAAACTATTAGCTGAAGATGCGTTCCATCCACAACTGCGAACTCACAAGTTGAAGGGTAGACTGAAGGGCTCCTGGTCATGCAGTGCAAGATACGACCTCAGAATCGTTTTTAGGTTTGTCCAATACGAAGGGACTGAAGCCATTCTTCTGGAGACGGTCGGAACTCACGAAGAAGTTTACTGAAAATGACACAAACTCCCATTGGGAACAATAAGAATAGCTCAGCGTCCCTTTGGCTGCTGCTGGCTCTGCTGGTCTGTGCTGCGGCCGCTTTTGCCGGCTGGAGCCTCTTTTTCTACCATCCTGAGACGGTGGCATTGACTGGCTCGACAGCCGATGCTACAAAAACCCCCGGGGCCACTTTCAGTCCGACGCCAACAGCGAACCCAACCGATACTCCTGCGCCAACAAACACGCCTATCTGGCGCAACAGTGCCGTCCCTACGGACACTTCAGCCCCCACCAATACTCCTCTGCCGCAGCCACCCACTGATACGCCAGTGCCCACCTCCGTCTCCAACCCCAATTCCCCTACACCGGCTCCTGCCGCTACGAACACCCCCAAGCCGGTGGGCACGTGTTCAACTTTGACGTGTCAACTGCTGCGCCGCATGGCCGACCTCTCAACGCTGCCCCATCCAGAGGGCACTACTTCTAAACAGTTCGCCAGCAACAACCACCAAAGCCCGGAAAAGTTCTGGGACTACTTCCGGTCGGACCAGTTTTTCTCTCAGGACCCCCGCTACGGCTACCCGATCGGGCCCAACTCCTATGCCAACTATCGGATTGTTTTCGGGCCCGATGGAACCAAAGAATACGAGGTCCTACCCCGCACCGAGGGGCCGGGCTACATCGCCCGGGTCTGGTTCACCCACCGCCAGCATGACCGCCCCGCCGAGGGCGAGGAACCTGATCCCGAGTGGGGTTTCTTCGCCGAGGCCGGCAACATCCGTTTCTACTTTGATGACGAACCGACACCCCGCGTTGACATGCCCGTGACCCGGTTCTTTGGTGGAGAGGAAAGCCCGTTTTTGACTCCGCTGGTCAGGCACTACCGCACAGGCAACGGCGGGAACATCTCCCACGTCCCCATGCCCTTCTACCACTCGGTGCGCGTGACCTTGGCTCCCAATCCGCCCTACGATGAGGGGAAATACGTAGGGCCGAGGATGTTCCAGATAGCGGTCAAGCGGTTCGACAGCGATCCAGGCCCCTTTGAGAGCTTTCGGTTGCCCTTTACCCAGGAGGAAGCACGCGAACTGGAACGGGTCCGCAAAGTCTGGAGTCACCTTGGAGATTATCCCTACCCGACAGGCGGTGAGGTTGAGGTCCGCCAGGTGTTGGAGATCGAACCTGGCGGCTCGGCGCAGATTGACCTATCCGGTCCCGGTATGATCACTTCCCTCAGGCTCATCATCCAGGATGGCCAGGAAAATGACCTGTGGATGAGGATCTTCTGGGACGGTCAGGCCAGCCCCGGTGTCGAGGGACCGTTACGAGCCCTCTTTGGAACGGCTGAAGAGACACGCCCCTATCGCTCTCTGCCTTTGGGGATTGTAGCCATACAGCCGCCCGGAGACGAGAAGCAACACGAGTTCTACAATTTCTTCCCCATGCCCTTCCATTCGGCCAGGATCCTGTTCACCAACAGCGGAGGGGGCAGACCCCATATCCAGGCTACAATCCTCTACCGTCCAACGAACGACATCGCGGGCACCAGGTTCCATGCCCTGTTCAAGGAGGAGCGGCTGCAGGCCGACAACCCAGCCAACTACCGGCTTTTGGACGTTGCCGGTAGCGGTCGCTACGTCGGCTGTATCCTCACCGGGCACGACGTTGACCGTGGAGGCCAGCCATACTACGATGAAGGACTCCCTGATGTCTGGCGTTTCCCCTACCTGGAGGGTGATTATGACCTATGGGTGGATGGGCAGCTCGCTCTGCCTGGCACGGGGGTCGAGGACGATTTCGACGGCGGCTACTACTATATCTGGTATGACCCCCATGATCCGGCCAGTTCGCAATTTCCCCTCTCCGGCTGCACCTGGAAGGACAAACAGGTGAGGGGCGAAGTCGCCTCGCAGTATCGCTTCTATGTAACCGATGCCGTGGACTTTGATCAGTCTTTGGGTATTGAGGTAGAACACGGAATCATCGGCAACAACCTCTCTGTGACCTATTCCAGCACCGCCTTCTGGTATCAATAAATCTGTGAGCAGATACGTTAACAAACCACGCGAAGGGTTAGTTAGCAGCTAGCAGGGGACAGTGGACAGTGAATTTATCGAGAACCCCTGACGCAACGAAACCCCAAATTGAAGTACCGGGCGTTCGGCATGTACCAGCTACGGTAAGCACAGCGAACGTTGACCGGTGCCTCGCTCCACGAGCCCCCACGCATCACTTGAGCTGTCCCTTTGTTAGGCCCCTGGGGATTGCGGTCAGGAGCGGCTTGATAGTAATCCTCTTGATACCGATCGGCCACCCACTCCCACACGTTCCCTGCCATGTCCAGCGCCCCATATGGACTGACTCCTTTCGACTTGCTCCCCACCGGCACCGTTTGACCACCACATTCATTGTATTGAGCGTGGTCACAATCTATCCCCTCACCCCAGGGATACGTCCGCCCATCCGTCCCCCGCGCCGCCTTCTCCCACTCGGCCTCGGTAGGCAGCCGCTTGCCTGCCCACTCACAATAGGCCTTAGCCCAGGACCAACCCACGTAAACCACCGGGTGCTGGTTATAGTCGGCGTTATCATAATAGGTAGTATCAAAAGGCCAAGCACATGCCCCCGCCTCCACACACTTCCGGTATTGAGCGTTGGTCACCTCATACTTGTCAATGTAGAAAGCGTCCAGATAGACGGTGTGCGCCGGTTGCTCGTCACTGTCCCCCTCGTCGTTGCCCATGGTGAACTCGCCGGCCGGGATGCCGACCATCTCTGCTCCGTCCATAGGACTCACCCACACTTGGCCCGCCTTGACGACGGCTGGCGGTGGAACAAGCGTAGGTATGGCCCTTGGCAGTGGTGTCAGCATTGGCTTGCCTTTTTGGGCGGTTACGAAAATCGCTCCCCCAATGACCAGTACAAC
>SOHZ01000647.1 GCA_004377365.1 Anaerolineales bacterium
CTATTTTCGGGTAAGAAAATCCTACCCAACAAGCTCCCAAGAGAACAAAGAAAAGGTGGTTCGCCCCTGGGTTAAGGTTTCTCTTTGTCAATATCAGGAGCTCAAGAGGCTAACAGAAAAGAGAGGTAAGCCACTATCTGAGATAATCCGAGAGGCTGTAGCCAAGTTCACCACGAAAAAGGATTATCCCGTTAGCGCAGCTGCCTCGCATCTCCCAAAAGGAACAAGAGATAAATACAAATCTGTATCAGCCTATTTTCCCAGATCTGACTGGAATCTCCTCGAGAAAATCTCAAAGAATACAGGGAAATGCAAGACTGAGCTCATTAGGCAGGCTGTGGATGAATATCTAGGGAAGTCATCGTAGTCGAGGGTAGCTTCATTTTATCTTGATAGACACCATGGGTCGCAGTCGTGATAATTAGAGGGCTGCTAGAACTTCCTTGGTGCTTCTGTGTTAGTATATTTTGCGGAGTGTTTCATTGGTCCTTTAACCGAAGTCCCCGATATGTTCATATGTGACTACAAACCAACGCGTTTCGCAACTATAGCGTGGGTTCGTTATCCAGATTTACCTTTTGCCACCGGGTGAAATTCTGTCAACAATCATGCTGTTTAAGTCCATGCTAGCATAAGGGTTCACGACCAAGCACTCAGTCCATTCCAGACAGGCATGAGCTACAACTGCTGAACGTAGCCACACTGCGTTCAGCTTGGGGTAGGCTCGAGACCTGAAGGCTCGATGAACCTCAGTAGCCCAATCATATGGATGGGCCACAGTCCTACTCATGTCGATCACAACTATACCAGGGATATTAGAAGGAAGTTTAGTGGCCTCCTCAATAGCTTTACTCATTACGCGAGGGTCGCTTGCAACACGATATACTCTCACGATCGTCGATATCTTGTAGCCATCGGATCGTACGTGAGCCCTGCAAAATGCAACTGCGGGCATAGGGCGCATAATTCCTAGCTTCTCTTTGATATAGGACGAACGGTCGCCTTCGACAACAAAAACCGAAACTCCCCATCGCTCATTCTTAGTCGGAGCTGGAGTCTAGTGACCTCAATTGCCACTTGCTTCTTATCGAAAGTGGCTACAAAATCTGGTTTCCTTGATTCAGCGAGAAATAGAGGCTCATATTCGAGTTGTGCACCACTCGACACCAGACGGATGCCCACCCGAGCTTCATCCATGGCGGGGGGAGACCTATCAACGCGAAAACCAGTAACCAGCTTTCGCTTCAACGAGTTGCCTCGCTTGATTTCGTCAGTTATCTTTAGACACTTGTCGAAGTCTACAAGCATTGCAACCCATGTCATGGTTTTTGAACCCGGTGGCAAGGTATTTTCAATCCACGATTACTTCCTTGCTATGTTAAACTAATGATAGGCTTTTTGGCTATCTCTTATCTGTACCTACTTGCCACTTACTCAAAAGCTCCTAACAATATCCTCCGGGGACGAACTAAGCCAAATCTCAGCACCTGTCAATCTGGTTGGAGGGCTCTGGTGTGGAACTCCGTTCTATCAAGTAGTGCGTGGACCTGCACTCGGTTCCAGGCACACTCTCTCAATATCGAAATTCGCTATGGATCTATCTGTGGATTGTTTCTGGAATTCCTCGAGTTGAGATCGATACTTCCTCAGCAAAGTCACGGTGCGGCCAAAAACGTCGTACCTTTTCCCATAGTCGTGAGATTTGAGTACATCGAAGTCCTGCTTTTCCCTTTCTGAGACAGATGATTCGTGTTGGATGTAGCTGTCCACGTACTCATCCCCAAATATCCCCCGGGTTACGGTGAGTGCCCTGAGGTTCGCATCCAATTCTGTGGGAATAGTGTTCTGCATCTTTGGTTCCTTTATGTCTATTCCGCCGAGCGCATACCTGAGAAAGTGGCCCGCCCTAGATAAGGCGTGGCTGGACAGGTCCTGCTCGAGGTGGCGCAGCTCATGACTTAATATCCAGGCGAACTCTATGTCTCGAGCTTCACAAGCTTGTCGAGACAGCCAAATGAGGTTGGAATACTTGCAGGACTTCATCAGCCGCAACAAGTGGTCAGGACTTGCCTCTTCAAGCGGAGCGTCCTTGATGCTCAGATGCACAGCCATCTGCCGCCACACAGAATTCGGATAGTCTTGATAATTCTCCTTCTCTAATACAAACACAACCCCTGTAGAGGGAATGGCGAAGCGAGACCGGATTCTTTCCATCAGAGCATGTCGACGCTCAGGTAATCCAAAGTAGTCTTCCACAACAATAGCAGATTTGTTCATACCCATATTCCCTCTTGAAATGAGGAAGAAAAAAACCCGAGTACCCAATCACTAGTCACAAACAGCCGTCGCCACAGACCGCCTGCAAGCTCCGTGATACGGAATGAGTGTTGAATATCATTAAGGTCCCGGCGGGTTACGTAGCGCTGACACTGCCGAAACCTTGCTAGTTTTCTGAACGCTCACGGAAGACAGCTCCCGGTGGAACGCTAGGCCAAATCTCAGCACTTGTCAATTTGGTTTGGAGAGATGTGGTATAAAGGTATTTGTGTTCAAGGTTTGTGATCCCACATACCTCTCGCCCCTTAAGCGCATTCTTGCGTCTCCACATAACCTACGCTTAAAGCTTATTCTATATCAATACCCTTTAACAAATAGCATTTACTGGAGGGGGCTTACTTTCTTGTACCTGTCCAACCTCCGTTCCAGCTACCAGACGATCCGTACCTCCATTTCCCACTGAACGAGTTACCGTCTTCAGATAACTCTAGCTCTACGTCACCTGCATCCTTTGGCTCTGAATATGAAGGTGCTTCTGACCATTTTCCTTTCAAAACATTGCCTTCGGCTGTACCTGCGATCTTTCCCTTATCGTGTGTGTAGCTTCCAGTTACATTTGTTCCAGATTGCGTAAGTCTCATTTCGCCCCAGTTCGTATTCCATACTCCCTGAAAGCTGGTCGCACTGGACGCAGTGCGAACATAGTCCGCACCGTGGTGCCATTTGACATAGAACTTGGCGCCGTAGGACGGATCTCCCGCGTAAGTTAGAGCGGCGCCACCGATGAGTTGAAGAATGGGGCCGTACTCGCCAAAGCCCTCCATTTGTGACAGTTTCTCGGGCGAAACATAAGAACCCAGGTCGTTGAACCTGACGGCCCGATTCCACTTGCGGCGAAAGTGGTCGTATTTTCCGCGGATGGTATTGAACTGCTCTTCCGTGCGGTCGGCTGTGAACCTTCTGGTCCCTAGCTCCCGGTAGTTTTGCTCTCTAATCTTGTTTTCCATATTGTAGGGATTAGCATAGACGGCGACATGTTCCAACATGGCCCGAATGCCGTTCCTGAGGGTGTGGAAGTTTTGTCTGGTGGTTGTTCCTTCCTCCTGGGTGATCACCCCGCCGCCGATATTGAAATTCTCCGCCATGGCGCGGCCGCCATATTGGTAATAGTCGGTTTCATGGATCGATTGCACGAGCACCCCCGGCCAAAAGATGCCGAGCCTCTCGCCTTCCTCCTGGAATATGTGGGCGACCTTGCGAAAATCCGGCGGTAGCGGCGTACCACGCTGGCGCTCGATCCACTCACGCCACAAGTCCGGGTTGTTGAGATTCTCGGGAACCCTGGTTCCTGGTGGCAGCAGGATCGTCGGTTCGTCCAGTTCCTGCTCCGTAAGCTCGCGGTCGGCAGCGCGGGCCCCAACTGATGCTACCATGGATGCCAGAAGAGCCAAGGCCATCACCCATGTGATGATTTGTTTTCTCATGATGAACCTCCTTCCTTGCCATTGTTGTCTATGCTTAGCCTACTCTCGAGCTCCCACATGTTATGAACAATTCTCTGCTTTGTCAAGCAATAT
>SOHZ01000425.1 GCA_004377365.1 Anaerolineales bacterium
TGTGCGTCTACGTCAGTGGGGCTGTGGCGCACCCTGATGTCTACGAGCTTCCGTACGATTCCATCGTCAAGGACGCTATTGAAGCCGCTGGAGGACCGACCGGTGAAGCCGATTTGAACCGTATCAATCTGGCTAGGCGAGTGCATGACGAGGAGCAGATTTACATGCCGCGGAAGGGAGAAGAAAGCCCCCCTGTCAGCCCTCCCTCCGGCCCCTCGTTACCTTCTCTATCGAGTCAGGGGGGCGACAAGGTGAACATCAACACTGCCACTGCCGAGGAGTTGGGCACTCTGCCGGGTATCGGTCCAACCAAAGCCCAGTCCATCATTGATTATCGCACTACCAATGGTCCCTTCCAGTCTATTGAAGACATCAAGGACGTCAGGGGAATCGGTGATGCCACTTTTGAGAAGCTGAAAGACAAAATCACGGTGCAGTGAAGGGCACTATCGGCTCCTGAGCAGTTGTCAGAACTGGGTTGCAGCAAATTTGACACCTTTCCCATTTAAAGGTATAATGTTCCCGTTTTCACGAGCATTGTAGACTCACTGGTGAAATGGGAAGAATAGGGTTTACCAATGGGCCATTTGACTTTCATTGTCCAAATCCAGGCCCTTTCGAGAATCGCTGAGGCAACCCTTTCGCCGACGCCAACCGAACTGTTCTTTGTAGAGTCTCGGTTGGCTTTTTGGTGTAGCAATACATATGGAGAACAGTGAGTTTTTCGCTTTCGCTCTACTTTCATTTACACTAATGGGGAGGTGTCGTTTTGACCGAGAGAATAACCGGTACAGTCAAGTGTTTTGATAGTTCCAAGGGATACGGGTTCATCCAATCAGAAATAGAAAGCCTGGAGGAGGTGTTCGTATACTATACGGCTATTATTGATAATGGCTTCAGAAACCTCTACGAGGGCGACAGGGTAGAGTTCTCTGTCGTGGATGATCCCAGAGGCCCCCAGGCCATTAACGTGGTCAGGCGGTAGACGCTGATTGAATCCCCGTAGGGTAAAACGGTTATCGGAACTGGAGGCGCTGTTTGTCGGCGTCTAAAAGTGCTGCTAAATGCCGAAGGCGTTCCTCTTGAACTCTTGCAGTAGTCTTTGATAGCGTTCGCCTATGGCTTTTATACTTATGCCGCGCTTGGTCTCGCTGATGTAGCGGAGGGATATTCGCAGGCATTCAGTAGGCAAGGCCTCTCGGCCCCGGTCGGCCCACTCGATCACACACACTCCCTCGCCGTAAAGGTAATCCTCGAAGCCCAGGGCTCCAACTTCCTTGACCGCGTCGTCCAGGCGGTACAAGTCGATGTGGTAGAGGAAAGGATTGGGAGGAGGAGGATGATACTCGTTGGCCATGATAAAGGTGGGGCTGGTGATTGACTCGGTGACCCCTAGGCCCTGTCCGATGCCTTGAGCCAGGCAGGTCTTGCCTGTGCCCAGTTCTCCCTCCAGGCAAATCACGTCGCCGCTGTGCAATAGCTCTCCCAGGCGAGCGCCCAGCCGTCGCGTTTGAACCGTGCTATGGCTTATGAAATCCAAAGTATGTTCATCCAAAATGGGAACCACGTTTTCCCTTCAATTTCCTGGAGGCCGCTAGTCCTCCACATCATGGGCCAGCGCTGAAGATCATCGCCTGGCATTCCAGTGGTAGGGCGGTAGGGAAGCCCGCCCCCCTGTCCTGACAGGCTTATTATACAACCATTGTCCGCTCTCGACAAGGGCGGGTGCTGAGTTTCGCCAGTTCTCCGACCATAGCGCGCTCTTCATGATAGGACTTTGGTCGCAAGCTCTCTGAGTCGAAGCTGGCCTAAATTCGAAAAATGTGATATGATATATATGGAGAAGAAGGGCGTGAGCTTTTTCTCGCCCCGAAGGATTTGTAATGCGCTATCTGATTCTGTCCGATGTCCACGCCAATCTGGCTGCTTTCGACGCGATTTTGGCTGATGTCGGCCATTTCGACAAGATTTGGTGCCTCGGCGATATGGTGGGCTATGGTCCCCAGCCCAACGAGTGCATCGAGAAGTTGCGTGAGTTCCCCCATATCTGCATAGCTGGCAACCACGACTGGGCTGCCCTCGACAAGTTATCTGATTCAGATTTCAACCCTGATGCTCAATGGGCTTGTCGGTGGACTCGGGAACAATTGTTGCCAGAGAACTTTGAATATCTGGATAATTTGCCCGTGACCCTTCTCGAAGAAGGGTTCACCTTGGTGCACGGCAGCCCCCGTCAGCCTATATGGGAATACATCCTTTATCCTTCGATTGCCACGTCCAATTTCGCCTACTTCGATACACAAATCTGCTTCGTCGGGCATACGCACACACCGGTGATCTTCCGCTACGAGCATTTAGATTCTGATGGAACTTGTTTGCCTCTCTCCTTACCTCAGGGTAACCCTCTTCCCCTAGGCGAGGAGCGCATGATTGTCAACCCTGGTAGCGTGGGGCAACCTCGCGACGGAGATCCTCGGGCCAGCTATGCTATCCTTGACACCGACGAGGCCACGCTCCAATATTACCGTATCCCGTATCCCATTGAAATCACCCAGCGAAAGATGATGGAAGAAGGCTTACCCATACGCCTTATCGCCCGTCTGGGATATGGCTGGTGAAGCCCTAGGGCCTGTGCCGCCTGTACCGCAATAGTGGTGCAATAGTGGGGAAAGGAGACAAGCTGTTATGAAAAGGACATTGGGTTTTATTGCTGTAGGCGCATTGCTGCTGGCTGTGGTGGGCTGTGGGCCTGCGCCGAGGCCGACGGCGGTGGAAGCCCCTCAAGTGGTGGAGCAAGTAGTGGTGGAGAAAGAAGTTGCCTTGCCAGCGCCAGTTCCTGAGGCCCCGGTGGGCTATGGAGTCGCAGACGAAGAGAAAGCCAGGATAGCCGAGCGCATGGTCATCCACACGGTGGATCTCCGCCTCATTGTCAAGGACACCCAGGCCAGCCTGGAGGCGGTCCAGTCCCTGGCTGGTGAGTTGGGCGGGTACGTCGCCAGCTCCCGCACCTGGCACACCAAGGAGCAACTCAGCGCCAGCCTGACCCTGCGTGTCCCGGCCGACCGGTTGAACACTGCCCTGGAAAAGTTGCGGGCCCTGGCTCTGGAGGTGGACAGCGAGAACATCTCAGGGGAGGACGTGACCCAGGAGTACGTGGACCTGGAAGCACGGCTACGTAACGAGGAGGCCTACGAGAAGGAACTGTTGGCGCTGTTGACGGAAACCAGAGAGCGAACCAGCAGAGCAGAGGACATCCTGGCCGTCTATGAGCGGCTGACCGAGGTCCGGGGCCGGATCGAGCAGATCAAAGGGCGAATGCAATACTTGGAGAACATGTCGGCCATGGCCACCATCACCGTCGAGTTGATCCCCAGCGAGCTGATGCAGCCCATCACTGTAGCCGGCTGGCATCCCACCGGCACTGCCCGCAGCGCCATCCGCGCCCTGATCAACGCCCTTCAATTCTTCGTAGACGCCAGTATCTGGATCGTGCTCTTTGGGCTGCCAGTGCTCCTCATCATTGCCCTGCCTCTCGTCGTCCTCTGGTACGTCATCCGTTGGCTGCAGCGACGGAAACGCAAACCAACGGGGTAGATCTCTCATAAGAATCCAAAAGGGGCTCTCAGTTTGCAGGGCCCCTTTGTGCGTGTTGACCCCGCTGGCGATTCCAAACACAACCGCAAGTACTCCTTGCGCTTCCAACTTGATTCTATAGGAATTTATCCGGAGTAGCGAAACTTGTTTCGCGCTTGGCTAGCGCAGAACAAGTTCTGCTACTCCACCGGCAGGTTCACTACCGGACACTTTCTGCTAGGCAAGGCATTTGGAACTCCACGGGGATG
>SOHZ01000149.1 GCA_004377365.1 Anaerolineales bacterium
GCGGCCTAAACGCGGACTGTGGTCCGCTTTGAGCCTTAAATCGTGATCTACTGAAGATAGCAATTAGCCGCCAGCCTGGGATCAGGTGTCTTGAGAAAGAGGAAAAGGGAATGTCCATCATCTCCAATGCTCTCAACTTGTTGAGCGCGCTCCCCGGAGGGCTGGTCTACCATCTGGTGACCATCTTTGCTATCGAGGCGGCTCTCGGTATGGCTATGGGGCAGTGGCAACGCACCCGACAGAGAGACCCCTTCCGCATGGCAGTAGCCTTCGGCGGCCTGCTTCTGATGAAGCTGTGTTTGATGTTGGTGGCTCTGCTGGCCTGGCAGGGCTTCCTCGACCCGGCTGCCTTGGTTCCACCACTGGAACGCTTCTTCGATACCGTGGGAGTGGTCTTGCTCTGCTGGGCTTTTGTCTTTCCCTCCCTCGACAGCCCCGACCTCTCTCGATTGTTCCTCATTGCCAACCTGAGCCTGGCGGCCATGGCCTCCCTCGTCCTGGTCCCCCTCTGGTATCTGGACTTTGGAGCGATTGCTGACCTCAACTACAATGGCTACTGGCAGGACATCGTCTGGGATATTTGGAAGCTGCTCCTCTTCTGTACGGCCTGTCTGATCCTCTTGTGGCGGGCGAGACGTGAGCGGGGCTTGCTGCTAAGCGTTTTCACCTCTTTGCTGGTCGGCAGTTTCCTACATCAAATGGTTGTCTGGATAGCGCCCCACTTCTACGGAGTAGCCCATATCGCTGGCTGGGAACGATTGGCCAATTTTGTGGCCTTCCCTCTTCTGGCCGTTGCTGTCTATCGCATCGTCATCGCTGACATCAGCTCTCGTAGCCGCGAACTTGAGACCGTGGGCGAGGTGGAGCGGTTTCTCCCGCTGCTTAGGATCAGTCAGAAAACCGGTGCCTCGCTGGAGTTACCCGTTGTTTTGGAGAGCGCAGTGGCGGGAACTGCTCAGGCTCTGAGAGCCGACATGTGTGCTATCGCTTTCCCGGCCGACGGCGAAACTGACGAATTCCATCTGGCTGCCATCTACCCCCAGGGGGAGAGGGAGGAGGACATCTCCCTCTCCCTCGACGAACAACAAATTATCCAGCCTGCTGTGAGACGGGGAGAACAGATCGTGACCGACAGCACGGAAGGTGACGCCAAGGTCATGGAGTTATACGCTCTAATGGGCTTTAGTGAAATGGGACCGCTTCTCATCCAACCTTTGTCACAGGGGCACGATGTCATCGGGATACTTATTGTCGGCAATCCTCAGACGAAACGTACATTCTCATCCGGTGACCTTCAACTGTCTCGGACGCTGGCTGACCAAATCACGGTGACCATCGAGAACGCCCGCCTGCATCAGAAGGCGCAGGCCAAAGCAGAGCAGTTGGCGTGGACCCTCCGCAATCAGGAGGAGTTGATCAGCCAACGTAGGGCCGATCTGGAAGCCGAAGCCCAGAAAAGCCGAGAAGATGCAGAAATGCTCTCCCAACGCCTGCATGAGGCGGAGATGAAGGCCAAGAGGGTGGAGCAGAAAGTTGAGGAGTTGACCCAGAGATTCCGCCTGGAGGAGAAAGAGGCTCTCGAACAGAAGGCTGACCTGGAAGCAGAGTTGAAACAGAAAGACGAAGAGATTCAGAGACTGGCAGAGGAACTCCAGGCGAAGGAGACAGAGCTTGATCGGATTAGAACCAGGTCGGAAGCGGAACTGAGCCAAGCCGCGAGTAAGATAAAGCAGTTGATGAAGACCATCCACCGCCAAAAAGAGGATGTCGGGCGGAGCGAAGAACAGCGGGCCAAAGATCAGTTCATCGCCTCCGTCTCTCAAGAATTGCGTACTCCTATGACTTCTATCACAGGTTATACCGACCTTCTGTTAGGTGAGTCAGTGGGTGCCCTGGCTGACATGCAGCACAAATTCTTGCAGCGGATCAAGGCCAACACCGAGCGCATTGGCAGTATGCTCAACGACCTGATCGGCGTATCAACCATTGACGCCGGCCAGTTGAAATTACAAATCGAGCCCCTCGACATGGCCGAGGTCATCGAAGATACCATCATTGGGGCACGTGCCCAGTTAGAGGAGAAAGAAACTGTCTTGGACGTTGATGTAGACGAAGATTTGCCTTTGGTCAAAGCAGATGCCGACTATGCCCGCCAGATAATGACCAACTTGTTATCGAACGCCTGCAAGTGCTCTCCTGTTGGTGGGAGGCTACGCATTGGAGCCACGGCCTATGACAAGCGTGAATTTGGTGAGTTGGCTACTGGCTATTTGCTAGTGTCCGTTACCGATTCGGGGGGCGGTATCGCCTCCGAAGACCAGAGCAGGGTTTTTGACCGCTTCTATCAGGCTGAGCAGCCCCTGATTGCGGGCCTGGGTGAGACGGGCGTGGGCCTGTCCATAGTCAAAGCCCTCGTGGATGCCCATGGGGGGCGGATCTGGGTGGAAAGCGAGATGGGTGTGGGCAGCACTTTCAACTATATTCTTCCCATGGCCGAAGATAAGCGTACACGCTGAGAGGACGAAGGGTAAGAGGCATGCTGGGTGATGTCGAGCTGAGGGAGAAAGAGAGCGGCAACGATCTCACAGATTGGCTCCGCCGCCTCTGGCCCACCAGCGTCATCGTGGGAGTGGTTCTGGTGACAGTATTTGGTGGCTTTTTGTTGGCCTATCAAGACATGCCAGAGGAACCCCCGCCGCTGGTAGTGGTTAAGCCTACTCCCACGCAAATACCGTTGCCCACCGTGACTCCTGTGCCCTTGCCCACATTTACGCCCACTCAAACACCGTTGCCCACCGTGACTCCTGTGCCTGTGCCTATACTTACGCCCACTTTTCCTCCCTCTTTGACTCCAACCTCTAGCCCTACTGTGAAGATCCCTACGGCCACACCTATACCGACTTGGCCTCCTACGTCCACACCGACTCCACCTTGTTTGCCCCCCGCTTCATGGTGGCCTTACATAGTGCAGCCGGGGGACACCCTTCCCATTCTGGCTGCACGCCATGGTACGAGCCCCGAGGCCATCATGCAGGCCAACTGTTTGAGCAGTCCGACCATCTATCCGGGACAGCGACTTTATCTGCCTCCGGTTTACATCACCCCTACGCCAACCCTCTCACCGACCCCTTGCCGGCCACCAGCAGATTGGCAGAACTATGTGGTGCAGAGGGGCGACACCCTGTATGCATTGGCCCGGCGCTACAATACGACCGTCTACGCTATCGTCCAGGCCAATTGTCTGACCAGTTATGACATCTATGTGGGACAGAATCTGTACCTGCCACCTTTGCCTCCCACACCGACGCCGACGGTGACCTATACACCCACATCCACGCCCACGGTCACCTGGACACCGACTGTTACAGCTACACCGATAGACACCGAGACGCCGACCATCACGCCGACTGCAATCGAGACAGCGACCACGGTCCCACCGACGGCTACCGCTACCCCTACCGTCGTGCCCACGGCTACATCCACTGGCTCTCCTACCCTCACGCCGATACCACCGCCCCCCACTGCGACGCCTTCGGCTACCGCCACGCCCTAGCTGTTCCCAGGGGCTTGGCCAAAGTGGTGGGGCAGCAAGAGCGGCGCTCAGGCCAGAGTTGGAGAGTCCCATTGGAACGGGTAGCTTGACTTTTTGCCATTCTGCTTAGTACTACAACCGCACTTGTCATTGCGAGGAGCCCTTCGACAGAGGCTCAGGATAAACTCCGCGACGAAGCAATCTCGTTTTACAGCGGCGAATTGCCAGCCAGGGACGAGATTCTTCGCTCCCTTCGGTCGCTCAGAATGACATTTCGACGGAAGTACGGTTGCAGTATTAGGAGGTGT
>SOHZ01000243.1 GCA_004377365.1 Anaerolineales bacterium
AGCAGCGGTGGTGGCGGGGATTGCAAATCCCCTTTGAGCGAGGTTGGGCCATCAGGCTTGTTCCTCCGCGAGCAGCAGCACCTCGCGGGGCAGGCAGATACCCTCCAAAGAGCAGTCGCGGCATTTGGCCCGATGATCGAGGGGTGGCGGCATCTGGCCCACCTCCAGCAAGACGAAGGCTCGCGCCACAGCCACCTCGGTGCGAGCTCGCAGTTCGGGGGTAATGTCCACTGTCACCCGTCGCCGTGAGCGCCAGTAAAAGATCGAGCCCCTCTGCACCGGCTGCCCCGTCCGTTCCTCCAGGCAGATGGCCTGGGCGCACAACTGGATGTGGTCGTTGAGCCAGCGCCCCATCCGGCCCCGCTTGTACTCCACCGGCATCAGTTCACTTGCCCGCTCTTCCACCACGTCGGCAAAGCCGACCACCCGCAGCCGGTCGGACCAGAGGTAGACGCGACGGTGGACGGTGGTCTCGCCGTCCTGCTCGCGGCCACCGCTGTGGGCTCGCTCGTGCTGCTGAATGCCCTCCAGCACTGGCGCGTTGACCCCCATCTCACTATGAACGTACATCAGCCAGAAGCGCCGCTCGCAGTATTCCAACTGGTTGAGCATAGAGATGGGAAGGTAATCGGGCGCGTCCATCAGTCCAGAACCTTTTTCAACAGCGGCCGCAACTCCGATGGGATGGTCACCAGCCGCTTTCGGTCCACCGTCGCCTCCGCCAACAGCCCCCGCAGCCGCAGGCAACCCATCGTCGTCTCGGACACGTGCCAGTTCCAGTACGGGGATTCCTCCAGGTCGTTTCCGTAGCGGGCGTCAAAGTCTTTCCAGACCATCGTACCGCCTTCTTTCAACACCTGGCGCAGCGCAGCACGCTCGTCGTCACTCAACTGCCCCACGACCAATTTCAGCGTATCGGGATCGCGCAAGGCTTCGACGATCTCCTGGAGCAGTTCTGCCTTGCGCAGCGTCGTCCACCCGCCGGGCGGCAAGACCGCGCGCGCCATCCCGGTCAGAGCGTCCTTGGTGCAGACGGACAGCGCCTCCGATAAGGTCGGTTCCGGCGTGGTGAGCTTGGCCTGCATGCGGGCGCGTTTGGCCTGGTTACGCTCGCGCTGCCGCTGGATGAGGCTGTCAAAGCCTTTCAGGAGGGGGATGACTCTATTCAGACGCTCCAACAGGTCTTTGGCCAGTTGGTAGTCAGGAGAAGCTTTGAGCGCAGCACGCAGGGCCCAGCGGGTGGCGTCATACTCTTCCTTACGAAATAGGATGCGAGCCCGGGTGTAGGAGTAGAAGGCAATGTCTTGGGCATGGTGCGGAGGGGCGTCGGCCAGCGGTTCGAGCATCGCCTCGGCACCTTCCACGTCACCGTCCTGCAGGAGATAGGCGGCCAGGTTGCAGCGAGGGATCGGGTAGAGAGGGTCCAACTCTAGCGCTTTTTGGAACATTTCTTTGGCCCGGTCGTGTTCCTCACGGTGGGCGTGGATGGCGCCCAGGTTGTTATAGGCCTGCTTGACGCCAGGATCCAACTTTAACGCCTTCTGGAGCAAGCGCTCCGCCAGATCGTAATCGCCCTTTTGGTGGGCCTCGATACCCTGATTCACCAGTTCGGCCACTTCGGGAGAGTACTCCTCGTCCTCTTCCTGGACCTCGTAGGCCCTCAATTGCACTTCGCGCCACTCTCCATCGAGCCACACGCGCAGGGTCTCATCCTCGCTGATCTCCCCTGCCTCCAGCAGGCGAGTCAGGGCTTGTAGACGGGTATCGTCATCTGCGAGTTGACTCTGGCCGAAGCGGCGCAGGGCACGATAGGCCTCAGGCGTTCCGATGACCATGAGGATATCAATGCCTGCGTCCGGGCGGCCTTCTTCGATGAGCAGTTTCTCCGCCATGCGGATGACCTGGGGAAAGCGGGACACGAACCGCTTCATCTCGCTCTCAAATCGCCTGGCGGGCAGGTCATCCCGGCGCTGGCTCAGGGCGACGAGCTTTTCTATCTCGCTCTTGGGCAAAAGGTCAACGCTGTAGAAGTAGGGGAAACGTTCGGCCCCCCCCGGCCCCGGGGGCCCGGCTTCCCGCGCGTTTCGCATTTTTTTTGGCCCGGGCCTATCTTTTGCCCCCCCCCCCCCCCGGCGCGCCCCCCCCCCCCGCCGACCGGTGTTGGCCTCGGCGGCAGCCAGGAAGTATTGCTCTTGTACGGTGAGTTCCAATGCTCCCCTCGTCCGCGCCGCATCGAAACCGGTTCCCGCAAGCGGTCGCAGTGCCCGGTATACGAACTCGTCCTCATCGAGGACGGCGGCAGCCTCCACGATCTTGTGCCGCGTGTCGTCGTCTGAGATGGGGATGGCCTTCAGCCTCGCCCACGGTTCCCGTGCCTCGTCCTCTCGCCCCGTCCAGGCCAGGTAGCGGATGGAATTGCTCAGAGCGTGGTAGTTGTTCGGATCGTGCCTCAGCACCCGGCGGGCGCTGGCGATGGCCTCTTCCGGCTGGCCACTCCAGAAGAGGGCCAGGGAGAGGTTATTGTGCGAGGGAGGCCAGTCGCCCAGCAACTGGATCGCCTGTCGGCTGGCAGCGATGGAGGCCGAGAAATCGTTCTCCGCCAGCGCACGCCGGCCGCGTTCCATCTGGTAGAGGCCCTTCTCCGCCCGCTCCGGAGGGAGATTCAGGCTGTGTGCCAGTTCCGTCAGATCCTCCTCCAGAGCAGCCACTATCCCGGGCGCGTCCCCGATCGGGGGGAAATCGCCCTGGTGCCGGATCGCCTGACGAAAGGCGCGCAGGGCATGAACCTGCAAACCAACCTCCAGGCAAAGAGAGCCCAGCGGAAGCCAGTAACTCGAATCCCCCAACTCTTGGGCCCGCTCGTAGCTCGATATGGCGCTCCAGGTGTCACCCGCCTTGGCACGGGCGTAGCCCAGATAGTAGTGCAACTCGGCCTCACGGGGGTAGGTCTCCAGGAATGGCTCCAGCAGCTCGACAGCTTTCTGAGCACGTCCCTTCAGGATCAACGTATCCACCCTGTCGAACGCTGCCTGTAAATCCTTCCGCGACCGGCGGCGGGCGGGTTGTTCTCGTCGCCCCAGCACGCCGCGTCGCTTCTTGCGTTTCCGTCTACTCAAGGTGTACCTCCTGTACGGTAGACCTGGCCCATGCCCATCGTGGTCTTTATCCCCACGCCGCCGTAGAAAGCGTAATCGGCCAGCGCGTCAAGCTGGCAGCGGGCGGGATCGTTATCGCCCATCAGTCCGTAGGCGATCCGTCCCACAAATCCTACCTGCGGCCAGCGGCTGAAACGGAGCATCTGTGTGGATACGTTTTCCATTCGCTTGACGACGACGTGCTGCTCCACATAAGCTCGCAGCGCGTTCCGATCCACCTGCAAAGGCGGCGGGGCCAGGTCGTTCCACGATTTGGCCAGGTTGCCAAAGACCAGTGTAGGCTCTGGCAGCACGACGATCTTTTTTCCCCACTCCTGCTGCCCAAACCCGAATGCGGTGGGCGAAGTGAATTCTAACTCAATTTCGCGTTTTGGGCAAGCCTCGGCGACCAGTTGCGCCCAGGAGGTGTAGCCAGCCCAGGGGTGGCTGCCGGGCGTGGTGAGGATCTCTTTGATGAGCAGTTCTGTTCGGCCCAGGTGGATGACGGGGCGTCCATCACTGCGCAGGAAGCGGGCCATGAAGCGCTGGTATATGGGCGGATGGAGGATGGTGAAGCGCAGGAAGTAGTCCCGCTCCGGCGACAGGCGTATCTCCCCGTCGCGCGCCCGGCTCACCCCCATCAGCGGCGAGACGGTAAAGGGGCGCGCTGAGGGGTTGGGCGTGTGCAACACCTCGGCCAGCGCCGGGTCCGATTCCCGTACGGTACGCAGAAAGGCGGCGTGGGCCTGGTGGCCCATCGTGGCGCGGATCGTCACCCTGCGGGTGGGGGTGAGTTTGAGGACGATGGAGTAAAGTGTATTCAGTTGGGGGTTCATCACTTGCTCCTTCGGTGATTGTTCACGAAGGCTGAATTGCCATTGTTAAGGATTTGTGCTATCATAATGCCAAGGGGATGCCGTGGAAAGCCTCCGTGCTCAAGTAGCAAATAGTATTCACCGCGTTCAATCTGGCGTGCGCTGGAAGCCAGGGAAAGGCCGCCAGCATTTGGAAAAACGTATTCGCCTGGGTCATTTACCTCCCGCAACGACCCTCGCCGAGTATGAAAAGGTTATTCTGTCCATCGTATCACACCCGGATGCTTTTGTTTACGTCTATCGGTATGGTTCGACGGATTATTCCACTTTAGTCGCGCCCTACAAGGGACGGGTATGGCTGGCTATGTTTAGCCTAAAGGGGATTATGGAAACTGCCTTTCCCCTTGACGAACCAGACACCTATTTCGATGACGATCCCAGGTACATTCCTGTAGGGCCAGCAGGGGAGATTCTATCGTGAGCGAACTACTTCAAGCCTATGTGGTAGATACTCAATATCCAGGCGTCAGCGGAATTGAGCACCTTCAGATGCTCAAGCGGCGCAGTGAGTTGGCCGCCTTGGAACATAGGCTAGACCCCAAAAAGCGTCGCCAGCTTGCCGAAGCCGATGCTCGCTTGGTGACGCACGCTGCCGAGTTTCTGACCGAGCTGAGCCGCTTTGTTGACCTGGCCGCAGAGCGTCGGCGACTCGACATTCCGCCTTCCCACTGGTGGTGGTACCTAGATGTACTGGTTCAAATGCCAGTACAGCCATCGGGCGAGCCAAAACCGGCGTTGACAGAGGCTTGAAGGCTCGACCAAGAAACTTTTACCCATCACAGCAGGGAACGTTTCGCACGTTCGCGATCCAAAAGGCCAAGAGCATTTCGCCTCGGTCGGGAGACCCTGTACTTGCACTTGACCGAAAGTCAAGTACTTGGCCATACAGGGCAAGTGCCTTCAGCGAACAAGGGAGATGGAGCAGAGCTTGTTTCCGTTGGAGTTCATCGTTCTCCTTTGGCCTGCTCGCTGAAAAGCAGATCGGCCAGGTTGACGCCGTAGGCCTCCTCGAAGGCGGCCAGTTGGCGGATACGTGTGCCGTCAAGCCGCTGTTGTTCCCCCGAACCACACAACGTCATCCATTCCAGGTTCTTCTCCCACGAGCCCTCGAAGCGGGTGTCCCGGAGCATCACTGCGATCACGTCAGGGTCACGGGTGTCGCAGTTGGGCGGGATCTCGACCGGGAAGGGGGCTTCCAGGAGAGCGATGAATTTGGCCCATTCGGGGTGTTCCCCGGCCGCTGCCTGCTCGTAGGTTTCGAGCAGCGCCAGTAATCGGTCGGCGGCGGCGCGCACGGCCTGGGCGGTCTGGCGGGTCGCGGCGCGGGCCTCGTCGCTGGCCAGCGTAAGCAAAAGGTATTGGTAGGGGACGAGCATATCCAGCGGCTCATGATAGGCCAGTTCCTCCATTTCCCAGGCGATCCCGTTGTGCGCTACCCAGGGACCGTCGGAGGCGGTGCCCTCAAACAGGGCGCGCAGGAGTTTTTCAACGGATTGGGTTGGGGTGGCGTTGCGCATGGGGGGGGCTCCGTTTTGTTCACACTTCAGGGAAGGTATAGGCCATACAGGCGGGTAGCAGAATCTTTCGTCCTGCTACCTCAGCCTGTAGCCATTGAGTGTGGATTCGGGCGTTCTCCACAAGGCTCGAAGGTGGCATTGATATTAGATCGTAGACACGCAGATTGCCAGTCACATCCAGCGGGTTTAATGGTAGGCTAGCGACCCGTTCGGAGAGCGGCAAAGTTTCAACCTTCCCCTCACCCAAACATTCCAATCGCGCCTTGCTGCGCCACAACCCCATCCGCACCCAGCGAGGGAGAGAGAGCAACGCCTGGCTCACCACAGCAAACTCGAACTGACTGCCGACGGCGATTTCCTTCGCCCGCCCGAAACTGGGTATATTACGCCGCTTGGCAGCCATCTCAAGATGATAGGCGTTATCGGCACACTTGAAGGTGACCAATTCGTAGCGCACGTCCACCCCACGCGCTGGCGTCACATAGATGCCGCGCTGGTTAAGTGGCGTTAACTCTTCCTCATAATGAGGAATCTGCCATCGGTGAAAGTAAGGAGCAACGGCCAGTCCCAACGCGTAGGTGAGGGCGTAATTGTGCAGATACCGTCCAGTCTCATAAAGCCGGCCCATTTCCCGCGTGGCGTAAAAGAGATTCTCGTGGAAGGTCAGCCGACACAGATACAGATGCATAGTACTCTCCCATCACTTCTTGGCCACCCACGCCTCATGATAGGCGCGGCTGTCTTCGAAGGCATCTGATAAAAGTTTCTTGATACCCGCTTCCTCAGCGCTTAGGGCACGCATCTCCGCCAGCAGTGCCTCTAGATCATCGCCTACGAGAAGCTGATCTACTGTCACTCCCTCCTCATGGAGCAAGTCCGGTACCAGCGTCCGCGCGGTCTCCAACGCTACCTGAGAATCCACCGGATCGGGTGGATTTAGGGCCTCGGCTTCCTGCATTGCGTCGTAGAGCCGCTGGGTGAAGAGCAAGTTGGAGAAAATCTCCCCATCGGCCAGGGCCACCGCGATGACGTGATTGTGCACCCGCCCTGTTCGGGTCGTCTGGGCGCCATAGCGTCGTGTGCGTAGCACATTGTTCAACACATAGAGGAAGAGGTTTTGGGGCAGATCACGGGTGGTGATGACTGCGGGGAAAGTGACCTGCGGTCGCACGTGATCTTGCTCACTGATGCGGCTGGTCACTGCTCCGTGGCGGGTCATTGTGCCATCCTCATAAGGTGCGTTGAGGGTGAAAGCCTCGTGGCTGTGATCGTAAGAGGTCAGCGAATAGGCTGTATCGGTGATGACCTTGGATTTTTCCGATCCTCTATCTCCGATGGCAAAGCCGTAGGTGATGCAGTCCGGACACTGCGTGCAAAACGCGACGTTGTAGTCGCAGATAGGCAAACCATCTTTGTCAACATCTTTGCCGTTGGCTTCGTCGGAACTCAGAAAATCGTAGCGCCGCAGCAACTCGCGGCCCGTCAACCGTTCTGGCGTGGATTGCTTGCGCTTGAAGAAAGTCAGGCGGGTGAGTAGCTCGCCGCGCTCCACGCCGGCACGCACGCGAGCGGTGTTCAACTCCCCATCGGTCTGGAAAAGTGGGTAAGAATCGGTCACCCGAAGCAGAATGATGTGAGCGTAGCGCCCCATCGGCTTGCCAGGCACCTGGGTCAAGAACCATTCACTGTTCAACGTTTTCATTGTGCATCCTCCTTATGATGAGTATAGGTTACGCTGCTGCAGATGTATCATCTGCACTTTGGGTCGAATCGCGTTCGGCCCATTCGCGGGCGTCTGCTTCGCGGTAGATGACTTCGCAGGCGCTCTTGAGCAGGTTCAGTTGCTTGCCGCGCAGTGCGCTCTTGTCGCCTCGCAGTGCTTCGTGGAAGACCTGGTTCACAAAGTAGTCGGTGAACTCGCGCATTGCCTGTTCACGGCTGGTAGCATCGCTGCCCCGCGGGTAGCGGAACAAACCTTCGCGCCTGCCGCGCTCGATGTATCTGTACACTTCACCGTACACCGCTTCTATCACTCCCTCGCGGTCGAAAAGCCGTGGGTCGGTCTCTAACACCGTCCGAGCCGCGATGCTGAGTGGGCGCAAGATGCTGCTCGTATTTCGCCGCTTGGCGCGATAGAACTTTCGATACAGCTTTGTCAATGTTCGTGCATGGCTCATTTCGTCTCCTCCTTTCATTAAATGGGTAATATATGTAAGATATTGACGAGCCTTACTTGATGGGATAGTGTCGAACTTTTGCTTCCGCTGCCACTTCTTCAGGTAGTGGAAAGCATACAGCGGCGACGTATCCAGTGCGCGGGCCAACGCGGGCAAATCCTGCCACCGGTAAAAGTCGTTGCTGCCGGGCGCGGTATTGGCATCGGTGTGGATGAGATACCCTACGATCAATCGCTGCAGCGTGGGTAAGATACGATCCACATTGATCCGATTTTCTCCTCCGGTCAGGTAGCTGATCGCCGCGTGTGGCCCGTCCAGAAAGACCGTCTCGGTGATCTCGTCGGCTTCCACCATCAACGGGAGCGAGGACTCACTTGCCACGACTTTAACGTCGAGACAGAGCGGAAGCAGCAGCGCCAAAAAGGCCGGATGAACCCACGAGGCAGCATCTTTGGCGTCGCGCCCCGGCGGCGGCACCCCCAGGAAGTAGAAGGTCATCGGTTCGTGCGCCGGGAAGTGCAGGCGCACGTAGCGATCTTCTTCGGGCTCCATCTCTTCTTCTGGAGTGAGCAACAGTGGCTCCAGCCTCTGCAGTGTTTCCGGAGAGAGGTCAACTGTTCCTTCTTCTCCAACCAACTGGCGACGCAGTTCGGTGAAGCTGATGCGGCGGATGTTGGTGTAGGCGCGGCGAAAGAGATCCAATGTCTCTGGCGTAAAGAAGTAGGTGGGGTAGAAGTAGAGGTAGCGCACGCGCCGGTTCTCAAAGTCCTTGCCGGTGGCTGCCGAGCGGTTCATCAAATTCTGGCGCAGCATCATCTCTAGCCCACAGATGGAGCAGATGTCGCGGCGAAGCTGGCTGCCCCCCAGTTGCAGTTTATTGCTGTAGACTTGGGGAGCGAAAAGCACCGCTGGGTCTGCTTGCTTATCTACCCGATAGGTCGAAGAGCAGAGAGCGCACATGTGGGTCGTACCTCGCCCACGCCGCTTGGCATTCTGGTAGCGGTGGAGTTCAGCAGCAAAGACTGTACGATCCTCACCCGCCACCAGCGCCGCCCCCAGCGTCAGGGTGCGGGAAATATAAGCCCGCAGATCGTCCCAATCTGCGCCGCTCTCGGGTGGGGGCACGTCCGCGCTTTGCGCAGCCTCCCGCACAGCTTGAACCAACTGACGCGCAAATCCTTCTACCTGTTCCTGCCAGGCCGCCGGATCCAGTCCCGGATGTCGCTTGAGGTAATGCCCAGCAGCAAAGTACCAATAGTACGCCACTCCACCAGCGCGTTTGATACGTGAGGCTGCCTCAAAAGGTTCGCGCAGATCCTGCAGGCTCATCTCGTTCAATAAAAAGCCCGCCACATCGAAATCTGGCAGTTTCTCTGCAATTTGTTTTTCGGCCAGATAGCACCATTCGGCCAACTGATCCACCCGTACATCATCGGGTAAGTCTAAATCCACCTCTGGATCCAGCCAACCCTTATCCTTCATCTTGGCGTACCGCTTACCGGACGAGGGTTTTTTGCCTTCGTGGATGTTCCCAAAAGCCGCCTGGACACCTAACTTGACAAAGGTCGGCAGGTCGAAGAAAAGCCAGTAGTAATCGGCGTACTTTAGTCCCTTGCCGTCTCGCTTGATGCCATCCAATGAGCGGTGGAGCCGCCGGACTATAGCTTTCTGAATGTTTTGGATGGTCGCTTCCGCTATCTCGGCGACAGCCGGCGGCGGAGGGGCTTCTTTGTGCTCCAGGTAGACGACACCGCTGGGAGCGTAGAGTAGCGGCACTCGATGTTCGTCACTCATCGCTGACAGCGCAGCGTTGTGGATAAAGTTGCTCAACACGCCACGATTGTCGGCCAAATGGTGATAGGTAAAGCGAGCGATGTGGTTGCTGAGCGTCGTCAGTTCGCGTTGGATGCTGGCATTTGTAGCAGCTTCTTGGGGCGTGCGGGCGATGTAAGCCAGGTAGTCGGCCAGCCGACTGAGTTGTTCGGCCAAATCCCGTTGCACTGCGGGCAGCGTCAGACGCGGCAGCACACTCAGGTTACGAAGTGTCCCCCAGCGGGTCTGGGTGTTGGCTGCTATGTAGATCAGGTCGTGCAGCACTTCTTCGACCCCACCCACCGGGGCTAAAAACTCCTCCAGTCCCAACGTGGCACACCACTGGCGAAAGATTTGCTCAGTGACACTCAGTTGGGCCGGACCAATGGCCTGCTCGTGGCTGAAGCCGGCCTCTTCCAATTGCTTCTCGACTTCCGGCAACTTGAGATAGTCATGCAGGACATAGCCAGCGATGAAGAGCCGCCGTACCGAATCATCATAAGCGCGGAACTGGGGCGCGCCCCACGCTTGGAGCGTCCTCGCCACATGTAGCACCGGAAGGAGCCCGTTGACCAGGTGAGCACGCATCGTTTGATCGTAAATATATCGCTCGTCAACCTGCAGCCCTTTGGCTCTGCGTTCCTCCACGAACTCACCGCCCTTGGCCCCTCTATGTCCCAAATAATCGGAAAGCGGCGCGGCAACGTGATCCACAAAGTCGGCCATCACCGTGTCATCGGGCCAGAGTTTGACGATCACGTCGCGCAGTAGAGCCGAGAAGAGCGGCTCCGGCGCCAGGGAAATCGTCTCTTGCTCTGCCGCGCCTTCTTCCTCGTCCTCAAGCAGGTAGTCTTCCTGCACTCTCTGTTCATCATCTGTCATCGTCATACTCCTTTGCAAGGTAGGTTATCGAACTGTCGCCTCAATAGAATTCAGAAGATCATTGCACCGCCGCCGCAATCCAGACGGCTGTACTGCAGTCGTGTCTCCAGCAACAACGCCTCACGTCCAAAGGCAACGCATCCTTCGACCCCATCCCGGCTTTCGAATTGATACACTGCAAAGAGCAAGGGGAGTCGCAACCGTCGTTTCAGCTCCAACGGATGGTGACCCAAGCAGAGCAGCGTCGGCAATTGACGACGGCTTAACCGGTTGTTCAGCGCGGTCAATCCCGGCACCTGCGCATCCAACTGCCAACCTTTGAGCAATGTAGCCTTGCCAAATCGCTCCGCCCCCCAGCCGCCGATGTCTCGGTTGAAGCGCAAGCGATAGTCTCTCCGTTCATCCCGCCACCCGTGCAGTCGGAAGAAAGCCAGAGGCTTATGTCGTTCAAAGATGTGACGTTGCAGTCTCGCCTGTTCTGCAGCGACATAGAAGTCCTCCTCATCTAACCGCTCCAGGTCGGCGTTGGCTACCATTTGAAGCAGGTCGGCCGTCTTGAAGCGCGCAGCTTCTTCCTCGTCCTCATCAATCACGCAGCAGGTAAAATAACTCCCGCCCCGGAAAGCGACGGCCTCGTCCAGCAATTTGCGCTGGCGCTTACGCAGCCGCTTATAATCTCCAAAGGCCGGACGCAGCCGAATGTCAAACGTCTCCTCATATCGCTTTCCCAGACGCACTCGCACGTCGGAGTACTGTTCCCGGACCGTCCGGTCGCTCAAAGCCTGGATAATACGGACCGATTGGAACTTGCCCCACAACCGTGCGTAGGCGTCAAAGGTCGCCGGGCGCGGGTAGGCTGTCTGTATAGCCTCGTTCAGCCGTTCCCGTTCCACCACCTCTCCATCCTTGAGTAGCGGTTCGGCCTCGTCGCGCCCTTTGAAGATCGTCTCCTCGATCCACGGTGGTACCAGTGCGTAAGCCACAAAGTCCTTGAAACGATAGGACTTTCCATCGCGCTCGTAGCCATCGTGCCGTCCCAGTCGCCCCAGGCGTTGCAGGAAGCTGCCTGCGCCACGGCTTTCAAAGAGCAAGAAATTAATCTGGAAATCTACCCCCACGTCTACCGTCGAGGTGCCGATCAGCAGATCCGCCTCGTAGGAAAGAGCCCGTCGCTGGCGCGAGGTCAGGCCTGTGTTCGGTGCCACGCTCAAGCCGTGTGTTTCAAAAACTGGCTGGATCCACTTCAGCAGACGGTGCGCCGCTGCCACCGAGTTGACGATGATCGCCCCTTTGGCATGAGACGTTCGTTGCTTGAAAAAGGGCAGCAAGGTATCTTCCAAGTGCTCCTTTACCCAGGTCTCAACGCGGCTAGCCTCAAAATGAACCGTCGTTTTGTGCAGGATGCGCCGCCACTTAGCTTCATCCGGTGGCGATTCTTTGTGCAGGTACTGCCCGGCAATTTCCTTTACCTGCAATCCAGAGCGCTCAAGATACTCTAACATCGAGGCGCCCGGCGTGGCCGAGAGAAAGAGAAATTTGCGAGGAGAGGCTGGTCCGGCCATCTCGTGGATAAAGAGCAAAGCATTGAGCACGCTGATAACCTGCGGTGTGCTGAAGATATGAAATTCGTCAAAGGTAAACTGAGGAAATCGGTCCACCATTGGACCGATTATTTTATCCGGGGCATCTTTTGGCCGCACGTAGAACTGTTGCATTACCAGATGAAAGATGTCAGGGTTAGTCAGCACTACATCGTGGTTGCGCAGTACGCCCATCAGCGCATCGCCGCGCTGGGTATAATCACCCAACGCCATAATGTCGTCCAACTCGGCGCTGTTGAGCGGTGCAACCTGAAGGTCGGCTCTCCACTGTTGCTGTGAACCTCGTAACTGTCCCTGTTGGTCACGCACCAACTCGTTGGTAGGATACATGGCCAGTAGCGGAGATCTCCACTCTTGGATAAGCACGGGCAGTTGCCCGGCTAAACTCTTGCCATCCCCTGTCATTGCTGTGTTAAAAATGACGTCAGCTTCGCCCTCAGTCAAGGCACGATAAGTCTCCAGTTGGTGCTGATAGAGCCGCCAGTCATCCGGCAACCGCGCGGCTACCTCCGGCGGCACTTTCGCTGTATCAGCCAGTTTTGAGTACACAGGTAGTGTTCTAATCTGCATCCTTCTTGCCCCTTGCACTTCCATTTTACCACACCCCCACCCCCACATCCGTGGGGATCATCCCTCCTCCGCGTACATTTCGGCCATTTTCTGCACCGTGGCCCGCATTTCGCGCAGCATCTCCAGGCCGCCCAGCACACGGCATTGATAACGGTAATGCATGAGAGTCTGGATCGCCCAGAAGACGCTGTCTGTCGTCCCACGCACGACGACGCTCTCATCATCCCGTCGCTCGACGGCTTCGATCTCGATCCTGGGATGGCGGGTGATGCCCAGGCGGGCTACCTGTGGCGTCAGTTCGTAGACCACGCTGTAGCGCCGGGCAGGTGGGGGGAAAGGGGGAAGTCTGTTGGGTAACACTTGCAGGTCGCTCATCCGGCCCAACCGGTAGTCGAGGTAATCACCGACCTCCTGCCGGCCCAGCGGGCCAACGATGTAGTGACACCAGCCCCGCAGGTAGTAATGCCCGCGCACGGTGTCAAAGTAGGACGGCTCGTAAGGGTCCACCACGTGGCGTCGTGGCAGGCCGTCTTCATGCTGCGGGGAGCGATAGTTGAACTCGACCCGCTGCCGCTGCGTCAGCGCCCGCGTCAATCCATCCCGTACTGCTGGCGCAATCTTGTCTTCATCCCGCTGCCCCAGGTCCACCACCAACGCCGTGCGGTGCCGCTCGATCTTTGCCTTGCGCTCCGGCGCCAGGCAGAAGCGCAGCCTTCCCAACAAGGCGTGTACCTCGTCGTGCTGCGGCGAGTCGTGGTCAAAGGTCTGCTCCAGCCAGGCGATGGTCGCCAGGTCCTCGTCCGGCAGGTCGAGCAGCGGCAGCCAGGTGTCCTTGATCACGTAGCCACCCGCCCGCCGGTCGAAGTATAGATCTACCCTCAAGTTGTCTCGGATGCGATGCAGGTCGTTCTCAAAGCGACTGTGTAGGGCCTCGCCCTCGACTTCTCCGTAGGCAGCCGGCCCCTCTTGTAACAGAACCGCCTCGATCAGTTCCTCCCGGCTGGCCGGGCCGCGCTGGGCTCGACAGAGGATGGCCAGGCAACGACACATCACCAACCATTGGCTCTCACGTCTTCCATGGGACATGTACGCCTTCCTTTCTGCTATGGATCCGTAAGAGAATAATTTCTCGCCCAAATATAACATCGTTACACTGAGTCGGTCGTTGGCGCAGGTTGCTGGGCGGCGGTAAGGGCGACTG
>SOHZ01000084.1 GCA_004377365.1 Anaerolineales bacterium
CTTTAAGCGTATGGATTGAACCCGCACAAGAAGCGACCGGGTGAGGGGCTGTCAAGATGTGTGTAGACTCAACACATATATTCATTACGGCAACAACAGGTGAGGACCGAGCAAATTAAAGAAGGGCCCCGCCCCCGGTTGCTGAGGGCGAGGCCCTTTCGTCTGGCTACATTGCCTTGGCTCAAGCTTCGAAAGGAGAGCCTTTTCACCCCGCGGTTACCGGTGGGCTTGCTGCCGGAGGCTGCTTTGTGAACCTCAGCAAGGTCTCTTCGATCTCCTGGATAAGGAAGGGAAGGTTTGGCTGGTCTAATGTCAGACCTGGCGCGGGGATACGATTGTGCTCGATGTCAGAAGGAACATGCTTGTGGTGAGGATGGGTGCTAGCCAGTGTGGAATCGTCGGGATGAGGCTGGGGATCGTACCAGTAGAGCTTCTCGTCGCCTCGATAAACAGTGTACGAGTAGTATGTGAGGGTTGCTGCAGCAAAGTTGATTACCTCATAGACTCTGAGAGCAATGTCGTTCTCGAAGTCCATTCTGCCTTCCAGTTCACCGACAGCAACCCCCATCGGTTTGAGGACCAAGGTGGATCGCCTCACCGAAGGGAACTGGTCAGGAATGGTGTAAACGAGGCGGCTGTAGCTGACAAGGGACGAGAGCATTCTCAACTCACGGGCAATGCAAGCTTGTCGGCACGAGCAGACGCCCGAAGTGCTGCGAGACGCTTCTCTGCCAATTTCTCGTACGCGGCCTCGCGCTCCAGCTTGATCTTGTAAAAAGCTGCCCAACGGCCGTATTCGTCAATCTGCTCAACCTCTTCGTCCGGCAATTCACCATTCGTGTACAGTTCGTAAAAGTCTCCAGATAGGAGACCATACTTGCTTTCGTAGAATTCCAGTTCCCGGTTCAAAGCATGGATATCTTGAATCAGCTCTTCTAAAGTCATAATCATCACTCCCCCACACGTTGGCATCAACGAAGATTGGGGCGTTATACTGAGCGCACCTGGGTTGAGTGAATTTGGAGTGGAGGCTTTAGCCGGATTTGGGCCTGTTTTACCACGTTTTACCCGGCTAAAGCCTCTACTCCGGCCCTTTGAAAGCATTCTTGAGACTTGGGCAATTCACTAGTTTGATTTGCACTCAGTATAGCAACGAAATCGGCCAGTTTCTGGATCATGATCATCTCTGGCTGTAGAATTCGTCCAGTTCCTCGTACGACAGGCGATTCATGGGTGGTATTATAGCATGGAGCTCGGGAAAAAGCAATGCAATGCGGAACGCTCACAAGTACCAGCCTTATGATGCGCTCCGGGCTTGTGAAAGGGAGTGTATATGTTGTCATCCCAGAACGTAGATTGGTCGGTGACCCATTGCGCCATCCCGATGGTCAAACAGTTGTCATAAATACCAAAATCTGTTATACTTTAGGTGGAGGATTTGGATGAAGATCGAGACCTATACCGACCTCAGCGGCTTTGACGCTTTGAGCGGGGAGTGGAATGATCTGCTGAAACGAAGTGCCTTTGATACTCTTTTCCTCACCAGGGAGTGGCAGAGGACCTGGTGGGAGCATCTTGGCGAGGGAGACCTCTTCCTGATTAACATACGTGACGACCAGGGCCATCTGGCTGGTATCGCTCCGCTTTACCGTACCGTCTCGGCCAGTGGTGAGAGGACGCTGAACATCGTTGGCTGCGTTGATGTCTCTGACTACCTGGACATCATCGTTGCCCAGGGACGTGAGAGGAAAGTCTACAGCGCTTTGCTGGACTACCTGGACAGCGCCGAAATGGCTGGCTGGGACGCGGCAGAGCTCTGCAATGTCCCTGAGATCTCGCCCGCCCATCAAGCATTGGCAGAGATGGCTGTAGAGCATGGGTACGAGTTCCGCACCGTCGTCGAGGACGTCTGTCCCGTCATTGACCTGCCAGCTACATGGGATGAGTACCTGGCCTCATTGGATAAGAAGCAACGTCATGAGACACGGCGCAAGATGCGCCGTATTGAGAGAGAGGCCAACGTCCGTTGGTACATCGTTGACCAGGATCGGGACCTGGCAGAGGAAATCGAGGCCTTCATTGAGCTGCATCAAAAGAGTAGCACCGATAAAGATGATTTCATGGACGAACAAATGAAAGGCTTCTTCCGCGCCGTGGCCCATGTCCTGCAAACTGCCGGCTGGTTGCAGTTGGCCTTCATTGAGGTAGACGGCCAAAAAGCGGCCTCCATGCTCAATTTCGACTACGAGGATGCCATCCTGGTCTACAACTCGGGCTACGATCCCCAATATCAGGCCCATTTGAGCCCAGGCATCGTGCTTCTGGCCTACTGCATTCAGCACGCCATCGAGTTGAGCCGGGCCAGATTCGACTTTCTGCGGGGCGACGAGCCCTACAAATACCGCTTTGGAGCCAAAGACACAAAGGTCTACCGGTTGGTCATCGTCCGCAGTGGCTATGAATGAAGAGGATCACCGATGATACAGAGCATCGCCATGCTCAGTGTTCACACCTGCCCTCTGGCCATGCTGGGAGGCAAAGAGACGGGCGGCATGAACGTCTACGTGCGCGACCTGAGCCGCGAGCTGGGGCGGCGGGGCCTCCAGGTTGACGTCTTCACCCGTTCCCAAAACCCGGCCGTTCCCCGAGTGGACAGCCTGGGGCAAAACTGTCGCGTCATCCACGTTCCGGCTGGTCCCGAGGCTCCCTACGACAAGAATCTCGTCTACGACCATCTGCCCGAGTTCGTGGCCGGTGTGAAGCGCTTCGCCGAAGAGCAAGGTATCGCTTACGATCTAATTCACAGCCACTACTGGCTCTCGGGCTGGGTAGCCCGTGAACTGCGCCACAGTTGGGGCACGCCCATCGTTCAGATGTTTCACACCCTTGGCAAGATGAAGGATAGGGTAGCCCAACGCCCGGAAGAGCGAGAAACCTCACGGCGCATTGAGGTCGAAACCCACATCATGGCCTTCGCCGACCGGCTGGTGGCAGCCACCCCTCTGGAAAAGGCCCAGATGGTCTGGCTCTACGGTGCCGACCCATGCAAGATCGAAGTGGTCCCCGGTGGCGTAGATTTGAGCCTCTTCCGTCCTCTCTCCCAGGAGAGAGCCCGACAGCAGTTAGGTATATGCGACCGGCTACATATGATCCTTTTCGTGGGCCGCATCGAGCCCCTCAAAGGCATTGACACCCTGCTCAGAGCAATGGCCATCGTAGTCAAGGATTTCCCTCATTGGAAAGATGAGATTTGCGTTTGCATTGTAGGCGGTGACGCCAGTGAGAAACCAGAGGCCATCAACGCGGAAATGGAACGTCTGCGAGCCTTGCGAGAGGAACTGGGTATCAGCGACCTGGTCACCTTCCTGGGTGCCCAGGCTCAAGATACCTTGCCCTCCTACTATTCGGCGGCCGATGTGGTGGTCGTGCCGTCTCATTACGAATCCTTCGGCATGGTGGCCCTGGAGGCCATGGCCTGTGGGACACCGGTCATCGCCTCTAAAGTAGGAGGGCTCTCTTTCACCGTCCAGGATGGCATCACCGGCTTCCACGTGCCGGAACGCGATCCAGAAGCCCTGGCGGGGAAGATCAGCCTGCTCATCAAGGATCACAACTTGCGCTCCAGGCTGAGTACTCAGGCTGCTCAGTGGGCCCGGTGTTACAGTTGGTCGAAAGTGGCCGATCAGGTTGTGTCCCTCTATCGCCGGCTGGTCCCTGACCGGGTGGCCCAAATCCACCACTGTTGCGGTACAGGTGCTATGGTTGCGGTGGAGAGTGCTAAACGCGGCAATTTTGACTGAGAGCTACAGATGTGCTAACATGAGAGCTGGTGCATCGCAATGACTAAGCAGCAAATCACCATTCTCATTGGGCTAGGCGCAGCCGTTTTCCTCATCTTTTGCGGTCTGGCCAGCCTTGTAGTCAGTGACCAGATGACGTTGGAGCGGGAGGCAGAGGCAGCCACGCTGGCTGCGGTTCTGGCCACCTGGACAGCAACACCTACCAACACGCCAACCGCTACACCGACCATGACAGCGACGCCTGCCACACCGACCATAACGGCGACGCCTTCCCTTACACCGACACCGAGTCCTACAAATACGCCAGTTCTGACCGACACGCCAGTTCCGACTCCCACCCCTACCTTCTCATTGCCGGACATGGCCTACATCCCCCCCGGACTGTTCACCATGGGCTCCAACGAGGCCGACATCGCCCACGCCCTGGCTTTGTGTAATGAGGATGCGAGCGACCTGGACTGCGAACGATACTTCTACGAAGACGAGACCCCTCAGAGCAGGATTTACCTGGGTGGCTTCTATATAGACAAGCGTGAGGTAACCAACGCTGAGGTTTGTCGCTTCCTCAACGAGATGGGCAACCAGGAAGAGGGGGGAGCGAAATGGTTGGACATCAACGCCGCCAGCGACATCTGGTACTACGAGGGCTGCAAAATCGTCGAGAGCGACGGCCAATACCGACCCAGGGAGGGCTACGAAAACCATCCAGTGACTCACGTTAGTTGGTACGGGGCCAAAGCCTACTGTGAATGGACAGGGAAGCGGCTGCCCACCGAGGCCGAGTGGGAGAAAGCAGCACGGGGCACCGATGGCCGCCTCTATCCCTGGGGAAGCACCTTTCCCCAGGATGGGGCCAAAGTAGGCAACTTTGCCGACGAGAACCACCGGCACGTACAGTTCATAGAGTTGATTAGAGGGTACGATGACGGCTATCGTTACACTGCCCCGGTGGGTACCTACCCAGCCGGAGCGAGTCCTTACGGCGTCTTGGACATGGCTGGCAACGTCTCGGAGTGGTGCGATGACTGGTATGCGGCCTATCAGGGAAGCACTTTTGGCAATGCCGATTTCGGAACGACGTACCGAATTCTCCGTGGAGGCTCTTACGTCTGGGGCCGCCCCAGCATCCGCACCAGTGCTCGAAGCAGAGAGCGACCAGAAGCCGCCAGCGGGGGCAGCGGTTTCCGCTGTGCAGTATCCCTCGAAGAATGAGACAAGGAGGACGTGGCTGCGAGTGAATAGAAGGGATTTTCTTAAAGCTTCAGGGACCCTCTTTCTTGGGCAGGCCCTTCGACTAAACTCAGGACAGGCCCTGAGGCCGTGGGATGGATGTCTGGGAGCCAGGGGCGCGGCGGAAGCGGCCAGGGAGCAAGAAACCTTGCTGACGGCTATTGAAAGCTTGGCCAATCCGGTAGCCAGCCTGTACCTGCCGCTGGGTACCTCGGTTCTGTTTTCCAGCGCGAGACGTATCCTGGACGATGATTTACCGGAGGACCGGAGGAACTTCTGGGACTATACCCGAGAAGACACGTTCTCTGATCCACACTATGGTTATTTTGACAAGAGTGGGGATTTTCACCAATATAAGGTCAAGCCTGGTTTCGACGGCACCCCCGAATATGTGATGGCCGAGCTATTGGGGCCAGGGGTGATCCCTTTCATGTGGTTCACCCATACGGCTCCCTTTATGATGGGCCCGGAGCATGAAAAGGCACTGGAAGATGCTGGCGTGCCTCCAAAAGAATGGGGCAACATCCAGGCGATGGGCAACATCAGGATTTACGTGGACTATGAACCTACCCCCGTTCTGGACATGCCCATGATCGCCTTTCTGAAACGGGTGCCTTTTTCGTGGCGGTATCGGGACAACGGCGCAAACGGAACCCATTACCCATTCTTTTTCAAGAAGTTTATCCGGATTGCCAGCACGGCTTGTCCCAAATACTTCGTGATAAAGGGTGTGTATCTGCATCCCTCTGTGCCCGTGCCAAGTTTCAAGGGGCTCCCCCAGCAAGGTTCTCCAGAGCAAGCCATGGTTGACAGCGTGGCCGCCGCTTTGGGCAAGCCTCTCGAGATCCCCAGAATCTACGGCGCTCAGGAATTCAGCCAGGCTTATGATATCGGCGCAGATCAACCGGCTGTGACCAATCTGGACAGGCCGGGGATCATCTCAGGGCTTCGCTTTGCCATTCCCCATGACCTGCCGCTGGACAAGCGGAACAATCTGGACCTTTCCATCACGTATGAGAACGGTGACTCCTTCACCCTGCCTCTGGCTGCTTTTTGGGGCCCGTTGGATCGTCCACCTGAAGACATCTATTACCAAACTGCTCTGCTGGGGATAACGACGGTGGGTGGAGAGGACGTCTACTATGCCAATTTCGCCATGCCTTTCCAAAGGGTCCAAATCCGTATCCAGGGCAGAGACGCAGCCGCCGGGCGGATCGGGGCCAGGATTTCCTATTTCCTGGCCGATTCGTCAAACGTTCCTCCTCTCAGGTTCAGGGTGTATTACAGCGGACCGGTGAGAAAAGAGGCCGGCTCCGATGATTTCATGCTGCTGCCGCCGGGAGGGAAGAGAAAGTACGTGGGGGGTATTCTCAGTGCCCGGGAATGGATACCGACTCCGGGCGCCTGGAACTGCCAGTACGCCGAGGGCAACATCAAAATGATCGGCCCTCCCCCAATGCCTTTCACCGGCTGGGAGGATTTCTTCAGCGGAGGTTATTTCCCCTATTCCTTCATGACCCCGACCCGGCCTCTGGGAGGCGGCACAATCTATTGGTCGGCTTACTGGAACCATCTGACAGTGGTGGGGCTCTTCCACGGATACAACCAGCCCCTGGTTGAAGCCGTAAGCGTCGAGCATGGAGTGACCACCGACAATGAAGCGGACCTTACCTGTTATGGCGCCTCTTTCTATTATGCTCTTTGAGCGGCGGGCTTTTCCTGCGGCGGCCAGGGCCGTTAAAGCGGTCCCGGCCGAACTGGGCGACGACGTGGGCGTGCTGGGGGCGGTCGCAGTGGCTATGGCCCAGATGACATCCACTCTACCACAAATCTAACGAGGCAGTACGAGGGCAATCGAGATAGTCGAGTAAAGAGAAGGAGGAGAGTTCAATGAAACAGAAACGCTTTCGGAAGTTGGCCGGGCTGATCAGCCTGATCTGTCTGGTCCTGTTCGCCCTCGTGCCTGCGGCTCTGGCCTTTGAGGGACGTGGGGGCGACACCGTCGTCATCGGTGCCGATGAGGTGATCGAGGACGATTTGTACGTGGGTGCTGGCACGTTCATCCTGGACGGCACGATCAAGGGAGACCTGATAGTAGGTGGCAACACCATCGAGATCAACGGCACCGTCGAGGGCGACCTGCTAGCCGCCGGCCAGACCGTCGTGGTGAGGGGCACGGTAACGGACGACGTCCGCATCGCCGGGCAAGTGCTGACGCTGGACAGTGAGGCCCAGGTGGGCGATGACGTGATGGCTGCCGGTATGAGCATCGAGGGCAAGAAGGGCAGCTCTGTGGGCGGCAGCTTTTTCTACGCCGGCTATCAGGCCCTCCTGGCCGGCGATGTGGCTGAGAACCTGGCCGTGGCAGTAGGTGGTTTGCAGTTGAGCGGCAGCGTCGGCGGGGACGTGAAGGCTGAGGTGGGTGAGGTCGAAGAGGGGCCATCTCCTATGTTCTTCATGCCCGGCGTTCCATCCATGCCGTCGGTTCCCCTGGGCTTGACCGTGGATGAAGGGGCCCACATCGGCGGGAAGCTGGACTACACCAGCGCCAGCGAGTGGAGCATCCCGGCCGGTGTCGTAGCTGGTACGATCAGGCGCCACGAGCCGGAAGTCAAGGTTGAGGTCGAGGTCGAAGAGGAGGTTGTCGTCTCCCCGACCAGGCGCGCGGCCAACTGGTTCCTGCGTCACCTGCGCCGCTTGGTCACCTTGCTCCTGGTCGGCTTGCTGATGGTCTGGGTGGTCCCCAGTTGGACGGAGAAGGCAACTGGCGCTCTGCAGGCCAAGCCGCTGCCCAGTCTGGGTTGGGGGGTGGTCACCATCGCTGCTTTCATCTTTGCTCTGTTGGTCATCCTGACCGTGACGATCATCGGAGCGGTGGTCCTGGGCGTCATCACCCTGGGCGGTCTGGCTGGCACAACGGCCTGGACGGGTGCCCTGACCATGGCCCTGCTGGCGTTCTGCTTCTCCATCGCCGTGGCCTACGTCACCAAGGTCGTGGTCAGCTTTCTGGGTGGGCGGCTGATCCTGGCCGGCCTGAAGCCCGATTGGGCGGAGGGACGCATCTGGCCACTGGTGGTGGGGGTTGTGCTCTTTATCATCATCACTACCATCCCCAGACTGGGAGGGCTGGTTAACCTCGTCGTGGTGCTGCTGGGTCTGGGTGCGCTGTGGCTGCTGGGGCGCGATATCTATCGTCAGGGGCGAGCGGCCCCTGTAGAAGCAGAAGCATAGAAGACCGCCGAACAGAATTCGCCGTCTGAAGCTGAGAAGGCCCCTCAGGGCCTTGGTCCAGCGTCCTCAGGCACTGGACGATTTCAGCCAGGGATTTCCAATCCTTGGCCCTGGCTTTCTTTCCCTCGTACTGCCTCGTGAGACCTGTGGTAGAATTGAATTTAGGAAAAGGATGAAGCATGGCCCGCGAGATGGAAGTTGTTCTGACCCACGAGAATACAGACTTTGACGCTTTGGCTTCGCTGCTAGGCGCGGCAAAGCTATATCCTCAGGCCAAACCGGTGGTCCCCCGACGCCCCAACCGCAACCTGCGCGACTTTCTGACCCTCTACTGGGATGAATTGCCTTTCCTCCAGCACGACGAGTTGCCACGAGGGCGCATCCGGCGGGTCATTTTGGTGGACACCCAGGCTCTCCCCCATCTCAAGGGCATGAGCCGCAAGACCAAGGTGCACATCATTGACCATCACCCTCTCTCCCGTGAACTGGAGGAGGGGATGACCTATAGCGGTGGCGAAACGGGAGCCACGACGACCATGCTGGTGGAACAGATTTGTGAGGCCAATATATCCCTCTCACCCATTGAGGCCACTTTGCTGCTGCTGGGTATCTACGAGGACACCGGCTCCCTGTCCTACCCGGCTACCACCCCGCGAGATCTGCACTGCGCAGCGTGGCTCCTGGAGCAAGGGGCCAACCTGGAAGTGGTCAACGACTTCCTGCACCATCCTCTCACCGAAGAGCAGCGTGAGCTCTACAACCGACTACTGGAGAACAGCCAGTCTTTCGATTTCGCGGGCCACTCGGTGGTCATCGCCACGGCCACCGTCCCGGATTACGTCGAGGAGATTTCCACCCTGGCCCACCGTCTGAGGGACATCTTTGATCCCGCCGCCCTCTTCCTCCTGGTCGAAATGGATGACCATATCCAGTTCGTGGCCCGTAGCTCCTCCGAGGCCATTGACGTGGCGCAAATCGCCGCTCACCTGAACGGTGGAGGACACGGCCGGGCGGCTGCGGCCCTGATCCGCGGCCGGACCCTGGCCGGCACCCGCCAACAACTGCTCGACCTCTTGCAAGAGCACGTCAAACCAACGACCACTGTGGGCCAGATCATGTCCTATGGGGTGCATACTCTGTCGCCCGAGGCCACCGTGGCCGAAGCAGAACAGATGATGCGTCGCTACGGTCACGAAGGTTTCCCCGTGGTGGAGAATGGCCAGGTGGTGGGCACCCTCACCCGGCGGGAAATTGACAAGGCCCTTCACCATCGGTTGGGTGGGGCGGCTATCCGTCTCTACATGCACACAGGCGACATCAGCGTCTCTCCCGAAGATTCCGTCGCTCACTTGCAGCAAGTGATGATGGAGCACGGCCTGGGCCAGGTGCCGGTGGTGGAGGACGGTGAGGTCATCGGCATCGTCACCCGCACCGATCTGATCAAGCTGTGGAGCACGCCGCCCCGCGAACGCCCTCGCGCAACCGAGATAGCCCAACTGATCGAGCAAGCTCTGCCCGCTCCCCTCCTGAAAGTGATCCAGCAGGCCAGCCAGACAGCCAGCCAGATGGGTTACTCTCTCTACTTCGTAGGCGGCTTTGTGCGCGATCTCCTTTTGGGCACGCCGACCCTGGATATTGACCTGGTGGTCGAGGGAGACGCCATCAAGCTGGCCAGACGTCTGTCGCGTCAGATTGGGGGACGGGTACGCAGCCACGCCCGCTTTGGCACAGCCAAGTTGATTTTTGACGAAGCCCAAAGTGACCTCTCGGTCCCTTCTATTGACTTTGTCGCTGCTAGAAGTGAATTCTACGAGCACCCCACAGCCTTGCCACAGGTCGAACGTAGCTCCATCAAGCTGGATTTGCACCGGCGCGACTTTACGATCAACACCCTGGCCATCCGGCTCGACCCGGAGCATTACGGTGAGCTTTTGGATTTTTACGGTGGAGAGCAAGACCTCGAAAACGGGCTGATTCGGGTGCTACATAGCCTGAGCTTTGTCGAGGATCCCACCCGCATGCTCAGGGCCGCACGCCTGGAACAGCGTCTGGGTTTCAAGATCGAAGAGCGCACGGAAGAGTTGATAGGGAACGCCCTGGGGCTGCTCGACCGCGTCAGTGGCGAAAGGATCCGCCATGAGCTATACCTGATCTTCCAGGAAGCAGAACCCGAAAAGGGACTAGGCCGGTTGGAGGAGTTGAGGGTGTTGGCCCAGATACATCCCGCCTTGCGATGCAACGACTGGCTCAGCGGAAAATACTGGCAACTTCGAGAGGCACTGGAGGCCGGTGATTGGGGACCCGATGGCGGAGAGCGAGCATCCCCGATCCACTACCTGGCTCTCCTGACCTACCGGTTGATCCCTGAGGAGTTGGAGACGCTGATCGGGCGACTGAAGGTCACCCGCGACGATGCGGCTCGCCTGCGCGAGGTCAGTGAATTGCGCCCCATTGTGCCCAGGCTGGCCGAAAGGGACCTGCCACCCAGCGCCATCTACCGCCTGTTGGCCCCTTACTCCGGTCAGAGCATCTTCTTGATGTGGGTGGCTTCCGACTCTGCCTTGATACGACAGCATCTGGAACTCTATCATCGTCGCCTGCAATACGTCAAACCCGAGATTGACGGAGCCTGGCTGCAAGAGAGGGGCGTGGAGCCGGGGCCCATCTACCGGCAGATCCTGGGCGCTCTGCGCGACGCCAGGCTGGACGGTCAAGTGGGCAGTCTGAGCGAAGAGGAAGTACTGGTCGAGAAGTTGTTAGCTGAAACTGCTGCCGAAGGGTAAAGTCAGCTATCAGCGATCAGCCGTCAGCGGTTACTGGAATTGCAGCATAAGAGCCAGGCAACTGGCGTTTGCGTCATGACAATTGGCCGGTGGGTAGAAAGCAAAGCCGCCCTGTAATCAGGGCGGCTGCGGTTTCCTCTGCTACGGTGATGGGGCGTTTCAGCTAACGTTTCCGGCATACACGCAGTGCCCGCCCGGAGGGAGAGCATTGAGTGAAGCGAGGTGTGCCGGCACTTCAAAGCTGATTACCCATTGATTCCCTCACGACACGGTTGTGTCTACCATCTCCAACACAGCACTCTACGCCAAAGTCACCCAACCAGAGATGCACCGTCAACTGTCCACGAACCTAGTTGATGAACGGTAGGCGTCTCAAAGACATCCATCAGAAACTCAAACATTTGTGGATCCTCGGTCGCTACGATGACCTGGTGGGGAATGGTAGCCAGAGTCTGAGCCAGGCGCGTCTTGTGTTCCGGGTCCATAGACTGGGATGGGTCATCCAGGATGAGTGTCTCCAGTTTCTTTGAGAGATGTTGGTTGACAGCCAAGAAGATAGCGATAGCCGCACAGTTGGCCTGTGCAGTGGAGAAACGAGTTTGCACATAGGTCCCGTGCGAACGATCGTCAGTGAGTGCTTTGATCCAGTAATTGTAGGTTCCTTTCTTGGTCAGCTCGGGTTCAATTTGGAGCTGACGGTAGGCAGGATGGGGATCGAGTTGCTGATAGTAGCGATGGATGTCAAGAGCATTCAGGACGCTTGTCACGATTGTCTGCTGATGGCGCTTGGTCGTTTCGGCGATGTCTTGGAGAGCGTTGCGAAGTTCAGTCAGTCGCTGGATTCGGTAGTTGAACCGCGCTTTCTCCTGACTAGCTGTTTGGTAGCTGGACTCGAATTGGCGCAGCCATCTCTCGTCTTTCTGAATCTCATCGAGCTGCTTGGCTCGATTGAGTTCCTTGACAATAGGTTGGAAGTTGAGGGCTTGAATCTCGGTGGCTTGCTTGCGGACAGCTTGAATTTCCTGGTCAAGGGCGCTGGCAACATCCTCGCCCGGTGGTCGTTTTAGCACCTGCTTAACTTCTTCCAGCACGGTGTCCAATCGCTGGCGTAGCTGAACCTCATCCTTCTGAATTTGGCTGAGTTGCTTGGCCCGATCGAGCTTATCAGCAATGGGCTGGATGTCAAGGGCCTGGACGTCGGCGGCTTGCTTGCGGACGGTCTGGATCGTTTGCTCAAGAGCACTAGTCACATCCTCATCCGGTGGTCGTCCTAGTGCTTCCTCGATCTCTTTAAGCACGTCGTCTAACCGTCTGCGATGCTCGGCGGCCAATTTGATTCGCCCTTCAATCTGGGTGATCTCAGCTTGCACCGAGGTGAGCTCGGTGGTCAGCTTCTCGCTCTCTTTCTTCTCCTCTTCGATCTGAGACTCGAGATCCTCAGGGAGCTTCGTTAGGCCCATCTCCAGTTTTTTGATCTGGTTCTGCTTTTGTTCCAATTGTGCGGCTTGGTTTTGCTTCTGGACAAGCGTTGCATGTAGTGTCTTGTACTCTTGCCGCATCTTTTCGACATCCGCAGGAGTCTCCTGACGCAGGATTTCCAATAGAGCCTGCAGATCTTCAATTTGTTGCTTGCACAGAGGACAATGCTCTGGCTGAGCCTGTTCGAGGTATTCCTGACCAGTAGCCAGAATCTGATTGTAAAGTGTGCCTTGCTTACCCGCTGCTTCTAGGGTCTCCAGCTTTCTCTGTATCTGTTCGATGTCATTGCAAAGCCCTGGAAGTGCTTGGACTTGGCGACAGAGTTCCGCCAATTCTCGCTCGGTCGCTTGACGCTGGTTGAGTTGGCGAGTCAGGACCGGGATTTCTCGATTTAGTGTATTGATCCGAGCTTGGAGTTGAGTCCGCTGGCTCTCAAGCTCGGTAGGAATAGAGACATCCTCGACGACTTCTTTGGATATCTGTTCGTAACGCTCCTTGAGAGTATCAAGCTGTCCAGCTTTCTTCTCCAAACTGCCGCTGGTAGTCAATTGGACTCGAGGGACAGCCGCCAAGCTGCTTTCCAGGCTGCTGATTGCAGCGTCGGGGACCGGTAGGCCCAATGCCTTTACTATAGGAGCCAAGTCCCGCTGAATCTCTTCCAGGAGGTTCGGGAGGTCGGCCGGGTCGCCGTATTTGTCCTTTCGTTCCTGAATCACCTGCCAACTAGTGACGGCTGCCTGTTCATAGCGCTCTTTGAGAGTGCCAAGCTGTCCAGCTTGGTTCTCCAGAGCGCTGACGGTGCGGAGTTGGGCTTGACGGGCAGCAGCCAGGCTGCTTTCGAGACCAGCGAGCGTAGCTTCGGGAGCAGATAACCCCAGTTTCTCAGCTATAGGAACTAGGTCCTGGCGGATATCCTCTAACAGTTGAGGAAGCTCGGCAGGATCACCGTGTTCTTCTTTTCGCTTTTGGATCACCTCCCTGCTGATAACAGATGCCTGTGAGAGTTGTCGGTCCAGTCGCTTGATAGCCTCCTCCGCTTCCTCGATTGCTTTTGCTGGCACCTTCGGGTCAACGACTTTGACTAAGGTCCGCAGCAGGTAAGTGCCGAGCATTCGGTCAATTGTAGCACTTCGCTTCTCGGGAGCAGTGATGATGAAGTCGCGGATCGTTTCCTGGTGAAGGAAGACAGCGGCGAAGT
>SOHZ01000342.1 GCA_004377365.1 Anaerolineales bacterium
TTTTGGGTTCTCAGTCTGATCGTTGCCTTGAGTATGGTCTTATTCATCATCCCCATGCCGACGCCACCCCCTCCCACCCCCACACCAATTGTTCTCTCACCCACGCCAACAACGACCTCAACACCTACAGCATCCACCACGACCAGCCCAGCGCCCCTCACGCCGACTCTTGCCCCCAGCTCTGAATCTACCTCCTCACCCTGAGCGAGGCGCAAACTAATAACATCAGATGAGAATCTGTCTCCAAGGCGGAACAGTCTCGCCAACCTTGGTCCTGCAGATCTCGTTATGTTGACTTTTGGCTCACAAAGTGGTATACTGTGCCTAGAAGAAGTTACCATAAGGATGCAGGCAGACCCGGATAACCCGCAAGAGTGCCTCAACGGGCTGGGGATCTGTTAGAGCGTCGAGAGCTACTGCGGTTTCACGAAAGAGGGAATTCATATGAAGGGCAGACATTGGAGCATTGTCGCCATCCTGGTGTTGCTCAATTATCTGGTTTTCAGCCAACTGGTTGTGCTGGTGATGGAAAGCAATAAACCTGCGCCCACTCCGACTCGGACGCCCAAGCCTACTTTCACCCCTACCTTCACGCCCAGTCCCATTCCACCACCTCCACCGACTCGAACGCCACCACCCCCGCCTACACCCACGCCTACCCTGGTGGTGCCCCCGACCAATACGCCCACACCTGAGGGTGGGCCTACAAGCACCCCTCCTCCAGAGGCCACCGCTACGCCTGTCCCTGTGGAGACCCGGACTGGCCGCACGACCCACGTGGTGCAGCCCGGTGAGAACCTGTCGCAGATCGCCCAGCGCTACGGTGTCAGCGTCGAGGCCATCGTGCAGGTCAATAGCCTGGAGGACCCCAGCCTCATCTATACGGGCCAGACCTTGATCATCCCTGCCCCTGGTGAAGTCCTGCCCACAGCCACGCCGCGCCCACCCACAGCCACGCCGCAGCCAAGCCAGCCAACTGCCGTGCCGCCGACGGCTACAGGGGGATCACCGACAGCCACTCCTGTGCCAACGACAGCACCTTCCGGGCAATACCAATACCGTCTCGGTCGCACCGTGACTTGCTCACCCAACTGTGGCACCACGGGGGTCAAGGGCACTGTCTACGACGTTAACGCCAACTATGCGCCCGGCCTGCTCGTCAAGGTCTGGGCCGATGGATGGTGTTGCGGTGAAGATGAGACGTCAATTTACGAACCCTACGAAATCCTGATTTTTCCTGGCGCCAAAGGTGGTCATTGGTATGTGGCCGTCTACAGTCACGACGGGAGTACCCAGCTTTCGGACGTGGTAGATGTCACCACAGACTGGGAGCCCTGCCAGCCGTTGTCCAGTGGCTGCCAATGGCCTGTGGTGGATTTCGTAGCTCAGTGGTAAACGCCCGGCGCTTTCGCGAAGACGGAACGACCTTGCTCTTAACCTGTGGGGCGTCTATCTTATGACAAGTTCCTCTGATTCGAAAGGTGGGCTCAGGGTCTCACCACCAGCCGATGGCCTCACCTGCCCCACCAAGTGATAGCGTCCCGCTGGAACGTCGGGTGGGATCAAGAGATCGTGTTGATCTCGCACGACCTCACCAGCTTGCCACAAACTGGTCCCATAGCTTCCCCCCATAGGCCGCTCTTCCTCAATAGCCCAGCTTTGCCCCCCCTTATCCACCAGTTGTAAACCCAGTTGCCAATCCATATCTGTTATGCCTGGGGCCTGCCAATAGAGGTCCAGGTGTAAGATGTCCCCTGAGCGAAGGGGTTCCTCTTTTTGGTGGGTGTAGCCTAGCTTATAGAAGTCGTAGCCCAACAGCTTGACATCGCCATAGTCAAAAGTTGCCCGGTGCTGCATGTCCAGGGCCTCCAGAGGGGGAGGCGCTTTGGGACGCAGGATGCGGATGGGTTCCAGGGTAAGGCTATCGTCGGGTGACTGGCCGACCTGGCTGACAGGCAATCTCGTCCCGCTGTCCAAAGCGTACATCCCAACTTTTACCCGATACTCGCCGGGGGGAGTCCCATGCGAGATCAAGACGCCATAGTTGTCGGCGATGGTCTGGCCGGGTTGCCAGGTGGGGGTCAGCATGGCTCCGCCACCGGGTTCCGTGTCCCGCTGGCCGACGATGTGTCCATCGGCATCCAGGACGTGGACGAAAACCACGTAACGCTCGTCCAGCGCGGTCAGGGCCTGCCAGAAGAGGGTCAATTGCAGTATGTCACCCGCGTAAGCCTCTTGGGAAAGAAAGCTGTAGCCGAGAAGCATCACTTTGTCGCTCAGGCTGACTGACAAGGGGTGCGTCATCTCTGTGGTCGGGCTGGCCTGGGGTACGGCGTAGACGGCCAGGCGCACGTTGCCGTACCAGGTATCCAGGGCCTTGTAGGTCCGTTCATCCAGCCAGCCCTCGACAAAGCGGCCAGGGTCGCTCTCGTCGGTGGCCCACAGGACGGCGAATACTTTCGCGTGCTGGCTGACGATGGCTTCCAGGTCGCGCCTGGTTTGCCCTGGATCGAGGGGGCGTTGCTGGGGCAGAGGATAGATTGGCAAATCGCCTTTGTAATAATAGCCAAATATCTCCTGTTGTCCGGGGGCGTTGAGGATGATGGCATCGTTAGAATCGGCCGTGGCCGCAACGTAGCGGGCCAGGCCCCGGTAATCGTCGCGAGCGTATTGAGGATCGCAGTAGTAATTGAGCAACGATTGACCAGAAGCAAGAAGCAGGAACGCTACCAGCAGAAGCACCACCACTCGTGCCGCCGGCTGACCGAACTCTGACCGGCTCAGCCCGGCCCGCCACTCGCTGGCGATCCGCCAGGTGTTGACGATGCCCAGGCCGACCAACAGGCCAAAAGGCAGGCTGGACACCAAAAGGAATTTGAGGTGGGTCTCTCTGAACAGGCCTAGAGCAAAGATCAGGACCGTGGGCAAGGCAGCCCACAGGACGACGAGGCCGTAGCACAGAGACCAGGGAAGGACCTGTAGGGGCGAGGCAGATTGGTCATTGGCTTCATCTACGGGGGAAAACGACCCGGCCAGGATGAAAAAGGCAAAGATGACCAACGCCCCCACCGTTTCCGGCGTCTCCACGCTGAGGCCCAGGCAGAGGAGACGGTAGACGTCAGCCAGAGTTGGGAGCAACGAGTAGGCCTGGTGAGATGTGGGCCAGGTGGTTACCTGGCGATAGGCGGTGGGCAGCCAAGGCAGGAAGAGGAGGACGACTGTCAACTGGAGCGCGGCCCAGCGCAAAGCCCTCCCCAGAATCAACTCCCGCCGCCTTCCGCGCCCTCCGCCTCTCCGCGCTTCCGCGCTCAACCAGAAGGCGTAAACCAGATTCTCTACCAGGAGGATGAAAGGGAAAGAGTAGTGGGTGTAGAGAGCGAGGACGGTAGCCAGGACATACAAGCCAGCCCAAAGGTATAATGGTGGCTGGCGGCCAGTGTCTGCCGCCTCTACTTCTACAAACTTGTGGAAAAAGTAGATGGACAAAGCGCTGAGGGCAGCCAGGAGGATGTACATGCGCGCTTCCTGGGAGTAATAGACCTGGAAAGGAGAGATAGCAGAGAGAAAAGCCGCCACCAGTCCCACCTGGGAATCGAAGAGGCGGCGGCTGAGGAGAAAAATCAGGCCGACGAGAAGGGTGCCAATGACAGCCGAGAGGGAGCGGACGGCGAACTCGCTGGTGCCGAAGAGTCGCACCCAGAAGTGAAGCAGGTAATAGTACAGAGGGGGATGAATGTCGTAGGCAGACCCATAGGTGATATCAGCCAGGCTGCGCCCGGCCAGGGCCACACTGTTGCCCTCGTCGGCCCAGAGGCTCTGCCCGTCGAG
>SOHZ01000632.1 GCA_004377365.1 Anaerolineales bacterium
CCAGGGATAGTTTCCAGACAGAAACTAGTTAGGCGCATTGAAAGTCTCAATCCATCAGGCGGAGGAGTTCACGATTATGCAAAGCACAGAAAGTTTAACGGAAAGCGTATCTCGGGCAAAATCACGCTTCACCAAACTGTCCAGGTCTTTGGCGGTCTTGGGACTGGTCCTGGGCCTATTTTCATTCTGGGCCTGGGCGGTGACGTTGGACTCTCGAGAGACATTCCATAATACTACCGACCTGGCCGATCTGGATGGCGACGGTGACCTGGACGTGATCCTGCACAATGTTCGAACCGAATCGGAGTTTACCGCCTTTGGCGGCGCGGGGCTGTGGATCAACCAAGGCAACGGGCAGTTCGTACACAGAGACCTTGAGGAGGGTGGGGGGTGGGCCTCCGCCGCCGGAGACGTGGACCGGGACGGGGACGTCGATCTGGTCGTTTTCACAGGTTTTCCTCTGCGCTGGTTTCTTAACCAAGGAGGCGCTCAAGGGGGAGAACCTGGCGAGTTCAGGTTCAATTACTCTGTCGCCGCGCCGAAGAGGCACAACCAATTCGGCTCGGTCCTCTTAGGTGACCTGAACAACGATGGTCAAGTGGATGGCATCGTTGCCGGCTGCTGTGGCCGGGTATGGACTTTGGATCCATTCGATGATACCCCGAACTTCTCCTGGGTGTGGATCAACGAGTGGGACTCCAGCGGTAGGATATCGCCCCATTCGTCCATTCTATCGGCCTTGGACGGCCTGGCCATGCGTGCAGCTGCCCTGGGTGACCTGGACGGCGACGGCGATCTGGATCTCTTTGCAGCCGTCATTGCGCCGAGGCAAGGTCGAAATAGGGACCCGGCCGACCGGGTACTTATCAATGACGGCTCGGGCAGTTTCACCGACTCAGGCCAGCCGTTGGGCGAGACCGACAGTACCGCTGTGGCCCTGGGCGACTTGGACGGCGACGCCGATCTGGACGCCCTGGTAGGGACCGGAAGGGGAGCTATGGTATGGATCAACCAGGGCGGGGCACAAGGTGGTCAGGACGGGGCATTTGCGCTTTCCGGGCAGGAGATCTCTGGCAGCAAGACCAGGGCAGTCTTCCTGTCCGACCTGGATGGGGATGGCGACCTGGATGCCCTCATTGCCGGACGTCGGCAGGCTGCCATATGGTGGAACGATGGGCAGGCAGCGTTTGCGCGGTCCAGCCAGCGCTTCCGCTATTCTAAGCGGCACGGTTTAGCGATCGAGGATTTCAACGGCGACGGCCGGCCGGATGTTTTCGCCGCTGAAGGTTCCAGAGATTACCGCGTCTGGTACAACCAAGGAGACGGAACCTTCCAGACTCAGACGGTTTCCTCCGGGCAATGGCTGAAGAAAAGGGTAGACAAGAAGCGAGAGTAGCGGGATGAGAGGACGAACTGGGTCGTGGATAAACGAACACAAGAATGTTTGGCGAGTGGCCGTACTGGTGGTGGCACTGGTGGCAATCATGGGACCCTGGACCTTTACCGATCTCATCCATGTGCCGTCGGAATACTCGTGCTCTGCCCCCTTCATCCGGCTGGAAGATGATTTCTGTGGCACGCCGCTCTCGTGGATATCGCTTTTTCGGGGGATGGTCAAGGGGTTCGTTTACGCGAGGGCGGGGCTGTTATGGGGTGCTATGGGTCTTGTCGAATGGGCCCACCTGTTCCTTTTTGGCTTGTTCCTATTCCTACTCGTGCTGCCCTTTTTCAGCACACTGCTCTTGATCCTGCGTAGAGATCGTCGGGGCGGGCAAGCGTTCAACGTTGCGGCGTGGGGCTTGGCTGCTGGCATAGGTTTGCTGATAGGTATCTCTAGCTATCCGAAAAGGGTTTTGGGGTTATGGGGCATCTGGCTCTACATCGGGTTGGCAGCCAGCGCGCTGATACTGGAGGTGCTGACGCTGGCGGCGGGAAGAAGGCCCAGCCAGGGATGATGGCTTGTCGCTACTGGAACACGTCAGCCCCATCGGATGGGACAACATCCTGCTATACGGCGAGCATTGACACGGAAACAATCCCTCCCGCCCTTGCACCTCGACAAGCCGATTCTGACACCGGAGATGGTCTGAGGCCCTGTAGGTGGTTATGTTTCGGACGTATTACGATTTATGCCAACTTCGGAGGCAGAACCCGTTGGGAAAACCGCCCAAGTTATGGCGGCCGGAGCCATCGCTGACTCTGCTCCCACTCCCGAACCGGACGTGCGGGGCCACAAGAGCCACCAGGAAGCGCGATACAGTACGGATAATGGTATTCATGGAGACTGGGAGATTCCACTCAATTCCTAATGGTCGTCTGTTCTCATTGATCTGTGTTCTGGGTCTAGGGCTATTAGCGGTGGGGCTATTAGCAGCCTATTACGCCTGGCTCGGCTGTTACGCCTGGCCCTACAACACCAGGCCCGGCTGTTACGCCTGGCCCTATAACACCAGGCCCCATACCTACGCGGCTGCTTTAGGGGACCTGGACGGCGACGGGGACTTGGACGCATACCTGGCGAACGGCGAAAATGAGGGGATCGTGCCGGACACTGTGTGGTTGAACGACGGCAGTGGTGCGTTCTATGACAGTGTCCAACAAGAGTTCGAGGCGGAAACCCATTACGTTACCCTGGGCGACCTGGACAGGGATGGAGACCTGGACGCCGTAATCGATGTAACCGGGGCCGGGGTGGTAGCCTTGAATGATGGAAAGGGGAATTTCACTTACCGCCGTGCGTATCTAGAAGTTATGGATTCTGGAGCATACACCTTTTTCCCTGCCTTAGGAGACCTGGACGGGGACGGCGACCTGGACGTGGTGCTGGGCGGGTGCTGCGGGGCCACAATCAGCCCACCAGACCCAGCGGATGTCCTTTACCCCTTCAATATGATATGGCTCAATGATGGTGGCGGGCAGTTCAACGACACCGGCCAGCGCCTGGGGGTCTGGGGGACGGGGGCGGTTGCCTTAGGGGACCTGGACGGTGATGGTGACCTGGACATCTTTGACGCCAATTCTGACTCCATTACTGAGGGCACTGGCGAACCCGAGAGAAACCAGCCGAATATGGTTTGGCTGAACAATGGCCGTGGGGGATTCACGGACAGTGGACAGCGGCTGGGCAAAGAGGAAAGCCACACTGTTGCGCTGGGCGATCTGGAAGGGGACGGAGATCTGGATGCCTTCATCGGGAACCGGGGCGCGGATACAGTTTGGTTGAACGATGGCTCCGGTCGCTTCTTGGATAGTGGACAAGCCTTGGGAGATGGCGATACCCGGTTGGTCGTACTAGGCGACCTGGATGGCGATGGGGATCTGGATGCTTTCAGTGCAGGTCGTGGGTTCGGTGAAATTTGGATCAACCAGAGTGGGGCCCAGGGAGGCACAGCCGGGGTCTTTAAGCGCTCGCAGCATTTCTCTTATTCGATTTGGTTCGCCTCCACGCTTGGTGATGTGGACGGGGACGGCGACCTGGACATATTCGCCGGGCTACTCGAACAGGCGACAAGGGTTTGGCTAAACGATGGTACAGGAAGGTTTGTTGAGAAGCGATGATGAAGATTGGCGGTTTATCCGCAATAGGAGGCGGCATGTTCCTTGAGTTTTCTGTTGTAGGACTCGTACCAGCCGCTTTGGTCGTGCTGGCAGGCATATACGTCCGTGCCCGACAAGCGGATGGAAAGCTCGCCCGCCGATGGTTGCTCTTTCTCTTTTCCGTGTTGGTTCTATTGTACGGTACGCAGTTTCTAATCCTTCGGTGGGAAGTGTACAGGTTTGGTGTGCTTCTGCAACCCGCTTTGGTTGGCACGCTGGTTGCGCTTCTTGTTCACCTCGGGGCGACACGCGAACTCTCGAGAAAAACGATCTGGATCACGCTTCCCGCCACGTTGGCAATCGTGGCACTGATGGTCTACTGGTGGATAGAGACGGATCCCTTGCTTCCTTTAGTCAGTGCGGTTACGGCCCTTGCTTGGCAATCCTGGAAGTGGCGCGGGAAGCGACGCTGGCTGGCCTGCGTGGCCTTGTTTCTCTTGCTGCTTATGGTTTGTGCTGGATACTTGATCCCTACCTCATGGCTGATGAATAGACCGAAATGGCTCCATGGCTCTATTCTCATAGGAAACTTGTTTGTGTGGCCGATAGTGGCTGTTGTCCTGACAGCGCGTTTGGTTTACACAAGCCTAGCCAGCGATCGGCCCTCGAACTGGCCAGCAACCGTGATCCGTCTTGCGGTGGCTGTGCTCTTGCTCCTGGTCATTGGCGACCTAATCGTGACGGAGACAGTGTGGGTCCAAGCAGAGGACAGTCTATCAGTGATACCCGTTGTTGTGTTTACGGCAGCAGTTGCAGCCGCTATGTTGCTGGCGTGGGCGGTAACAGGCTGGCGCAGGCTGGGGGCATTGATCTTTGCACTACTGGTGACGTTAACTGCCTCTTACGCGTCTGAGCAAGGTTGGCGGATCTCACCGCCATGGTTGACCGAGGCGCGCGCTGAAAAGATCGATCGTGCGATACAAAGGTATTATGAACGCCAGGGTCATTATCCATCCAGGCTAGCCAACCTCGTGCCATTTTATCTGTGGCGTATCCCCCAGCCAGTGATCTTCAGGGATCAAACTTGGTGCTACGAAGGAGGCGACGATTATTATCGGCTGGGGTACGTGCATCAACCAACATTTGGTGTTCCCTCTGAGTACATTTCCATTCGGATTCATGCTGCTGCGGACGAGCCGCCCAAGTCGAGTTGGCCTTGCGATGACGAGCTGGAGAGAGCGAGATCCAAAGCTCCTGGATACTGAGTGCCTATCGCTAAACATTGGGACCTGCGGTTTGCGGGGAGAAATTGAGCGGTTCACTACCGCTCCAACTCCAGGCAGTCTCCAATGTGCACCTTATCCAGAATGTTGGGATGGCCCTCGACGTAGTATTGGGCGGGGCGTTGGGGGGCATAGTAGGGGCGGAAGGGGCGGGCTAGTACCTTGTCCACCACCTTTTTTTCTGCGTCCAGCCAGATGATGGCGATGGGGAAGAAGACGAAGAACATGTGGATGGAGGTCAGGCTGACGCTTTCCTTCGACTCGACGAAGACAAGGGCTTCATCCTCACGAATGGCCCGGCGAAACGTCAGGCCCCGGCCTCTGGAGAGGAAGGTGTTGCACCACTTGACTTCGGTGGCGATGATCTGGGCGTTGGTGAGGTTCTTGATCATTGTCCCAGAAGCATTTTCAGTTGCCGGGCGGTGCCCACCGCCTGGCCTTGCCAGTGGTTATTGGCGAAGACAAAGGTCTTCTCCGCCTTCCCGGCGAGGCCCTTGATCTTGGGCACCCACTCGGCGAGTTCCTCGTCGCTGTAGGTGTAGTCGTAGCGCTCCCAGGCCTCGTCGTGCCGCCACCATTTCTCGGCGTTGCGGCCGTGAAAGCGTACGTAAGCTGTTTTGGCTGTAACCTCGGCCAGGGGAGGGATGAGCCCCTTGAGACGGGGTTCATCCACACAGCAGAAGCCTAGATGGTTTTCCCGCAGCAGGGCGAAAGTCTCAGGGGTGAGCCACTGGGCGTTGCGGAACTCGACCACCACGGGCAGGTCCCCCAAGTGCTCACGCAGGAAGCGGAGGTAGTCACGGTTAGCCTCGGTGGAGTGGAAGGAGTAGGGGAACTGGGCCAGAACGCAGCCGAACTTGCCCGCCTCGATGAGAGGCTCCAAAGCCGCCACGAATTGGGCGAAAGCGGCTTCGTTGTCCGTCCGTTCGTGGGTCAGTTCCCCGGAGGCTTTCAGGGTGAAGACAAAGTCGGCAGGGACCTTGGCGGCCATGCGTTCCAGGGTTCGCGCATCGGGCAGGCGGTAGTAGGTAAAGTTGAGCTCGCAGGTTTTGAACTCACGGGCGTAGAAAGCGAGCCAATCCTTTTTGGGCAGCTTCTCTGGGTAATAGGGGCCAACCCAATCTTTGTAGCTGAAACCGCTGGTGCCGATCAGGATCATCTTGCTTCTCTACTGTTCACTTTCCACGTACTCCTCAAATTCCTCAGTGTCCTCGAAATCTCCTATCAACACCTCTCGTGAACGCCCTCCACTTTCAGGCGGTCCAACAATTCCCTCTTCCTCCAATGTATCCATGAGGCGGGCAGCCCGTGGATAGCCGATGTGCAGGCGGCGTTGCAAAAAGGAGGTCGAGGCCCGCTTGTGACGTCTCACCAACTCGATGGCTTTTTCCAGAAGCTCGTCGTGTTCATCCTCGGCTGCCAGGCCATGCCAGGGATAGCGGGGGCCCTCGGCAGGGGCCTGCGCCCAGCTTGTCTCCTTCCAGAATTTGACCAGCTTTTCCATCTCCTTGTCCGAGACGAAGCATCCCTGCAGCCTGACCAGCTTGCTGGAATCGGGAGCCATGAAGAGCATGTCGCCCCGGCCCAACAGCCGCTCCGCCCCGCCTGTGTCCAGAACCACCCGCGAATCCACCTGTGAGGTCACGGCAAAGCTGATGCGTGCTGGAAAGTTGGCTTTGATCAGACCGGTGACCACGTCCACGCTGGGCCGCTGGGTGGCGATGACCAGGTGGATGCCCGTGGCCCGCGCCATCTGGGCAATGCGGCAGATGGAACGCTCAACTTGGTCAGGAGAGACCATCATCAGGTCGGCCAACTCGTCAATAACCACCACAATGTAGGGCAGGATTTCCTGCGGCACTGTTGCGCCGGTTCCCCGGCGGGCTACCCGGCGATTGTAGTCGTCAATGTTTCGGGCCCCTGTCTCGGCGAAGAACCGGTAGCGCTTGTCCATCTGCCGGGTGACCCAGGTCAGGGAGGTCACTATCTCATCCAACTCGACCACCACCGGGGCTAGAAGATGGGGAATGCCGTTGAACCCCACCAGTTCGACCATCTTGGGATCTACCATGAGAAGGCGCAGGGTTTCGGGGGTGTTATGGCACAGGAGACAGGTCACGATGGAGTTGATGCAGACCGATTTGCCCGAACCGGTGGCCCCGGCGATGAGAAGGTGAGGCATGAGGCCCAGATCGGCTACTACCGGTTGGCCGGAGACGTCTGCGCCTAAGGCGATCTTTAGCTTTGATTTCAGACGCTGGAACTCCCGTGACTCCACGACCTCCCGCAAGGAGACCAGGGAGATTGTGGAGTTGGGCACCTCGATGCCCACGATGGGCTGACCCGGCACGGGAGCCTCAATGCGGATAGGGGCCGCCGCCAGGGCCAGGGCCAGGTCGTTGACCAGGGCCTGGATTCTGCTGACTCTGACCTTGCGCCGTTTGACTTTCCCATCGCGGTCTCTGCGCTCAATGTAGCCGGGCTCCACGCCGAACTGGGTGACGACGGGCCCTTGCCTGATCTCTATCACCTTGGCCGGCACGCCAAAGCTGGTCAGGGTTTCCTCGATCACCCTGGCTTTGTAGCGGGCGTCGGTGTCGCTGAAGGCCTGGGGGGAAAGGCTGTCGAGGATATCCAGAGGGGGAAGGCGGCTGTCTCGTTTCACTTTCGCCTTGGCAGTTGGCCGCTTTTTGCCCTTCGATGCTTGCCTGGCCCGGGAGATCACGGGAGGAGGCGGTGGCTTCTTGGTTTTGAGGGAGGGAGCAGGACGGGGCTTCTGGGGCTTTGTCACTGCTGGAGGCCTTAGATGGCGATAGAAAGACACACCTGCTTTCCAGGCAGAGGTCAGCCCATGTTGTATCTGGCTGGGGGAAAGATCAAAGGTCAGAATCAACCCGGCAATAGTGGTGGCCAGGAGGATCAGAAAAGCTGCCACCAGACCCAAAAGTTGACTCAGGACGCTGCTGATAGCCCAGCCCACGTAGCCGCTGCCCCCGCCCTCGCGGGCTAACTGTAGAGGGTCAGGATTGGGAGAGAGGAGGTGCACCCAAGCCAAGCCAGCCAGGAAAACTAACTCTAGCCCGATGACCATCTTCCAGCCAATGATGTTTCCAGGCTTGAGATTATGGGCCAGGAGGATGACTCCACTCGCTCCCAAGGCCAGGGCCACAGGAAAAGCTCCCCAACCGAAGAGACGGCGCAGGAAGCCTGCCCACCAGCCGCTAACTGTGCCCGGCGTGATGTTGAGCAGGCTGAGGAGGGTGAGGACTCCCAAAGCCAGCAGGAGAAGGCCCAAGATCTCTCGCTGGCGCGGGTCCAGGCTGATATTCCGTCGTTTCAAATCTGTCCTATTCTCCCTTCATGGCCTCTCATATCTCTGACTGAGGGAGTTAGTACTACAACCGCTCCTGCCGGATTTGTAATCCGGGTGGATGGGCGGCGGATTGCAAATCCGCCACGAGCAATGGATCAAATACAGTTGCAGTATTAAAAAGCAGGCCATAACTGATCGGAGTCGTTGACGTCTTCATTGGACGTCCAGGCTTGCCTGAGGCTCAGCCGCAGACGGTGACGGGCGCTGTCAATGTCCAAGATACGCACGGTCACTCTGTCACCTTCTTTGACCACATTGCGCGGGTGCAGAAAGTCTCCCTCGGCTAACTCAGAGATATGGATCAGCCCCTCCAGACCCTCTTCGATGCGGGCGAAGGCCCCAAAACTGACCACGTTGGTAATGGTACCTTCGATCAACTGGCCTACTTTGTAGCGTTCCTCCACCAGACTCCACGGGTCGGGCTGCAAGCGTTTCAGGCTAAGGGCGATCCTCTGCCGTTCTCTATCCACGCCGAGCACATAGACTTCCACTTCATCACCGTTACGCAAAACGTCGCGAGGATGGGCCACCCGTCCCCATGACATTTCAGAGATGTGGATCAAACCCTCCACGCCGCCCAGGTCGACGAAGGTGCCGAAAGAGCATAGATTGGTGACCAGACCCCGGCAGACATCGCCCTCGCATATTCTCTCCCACACATCATCCGCTGACCGCCCCCCCATGGCTAATTGGCGCTCTGAGAGTATTAGACGGCCTTTCTCTCGATCTACCTCGATGACCCTCAACTTGAGTTTTTCGCCTATCCGGCTGGCCAACTCTGCCCTTCTCTCCTCGGCATCCACCCGCCGAGGGAAATCAGCCAGATGTGAGATGGGCACAAATCCTTGCAGATTGTTGAGCTCAACCAGCACCCCCCCACGGTTGTAACCTGTCACTTTCCCATCAATGACCTCTCCGTTAGCCAGGCTCTCTTGAATCCACTGCCAGTCTCGCTCCAATCGGTCTTCTTCGCTGGCATAAGCGCTCTCGCTATCCCCTGTCGCCTCCAGATCGTCTTTCCCTTGGGAACTCGAAATCTGGTCAAGTTGAAGCAACTCGGCCCCGAGCTCTCGTAGAACCTCTCCTTCATCTACAGGAAAAGATGTTGCGGGTGAACATTCCCCCTCACGTAATAATACCTTCCAATAACCCTCATCCAGTGGTTTTTTCCACTCGTTATCAGTGGCATCCATTTCTCCTAGCCTCATTTCACTCGTCTCACCGAATCACTGACTTCCCCTAACCAACCTGCCAACAGCGGCACCGTTGCACCACTATTGCGGTACAGGCGCCACAGGTAGGGTAGGGCCCGTAGCCCTGGTTTTCATTTATACATTAGCTTGCAACGAAATAATTTAAATATACTTTATATCATTTACCTCCTTTATCGCTTATAACATAAAAATCTCAGCCTGCACCCTCTTACCAAACACCTCCAGGGGCAATAACCGAGATTTTCAATCCTTTCCACTCCACATCAAGAGGCTCACGATGCCTGCCTCATAGTCAATTTCCAATACGCCCGTGCGGGGAGGATGCAACGACTATCTGAGCTTTACATTTACGCAGATTGCCGATCTACGCCAGCCATCAAATTCGCAACTGACAAATCCTCATCTATTTCAGGCCAATGCAAACTAACGCCACCACCTCCAATTTCACATCGCTCTCGTTGTTCAGGCGTGGCTTCGTGCAACAATGCGAACCAAACAGTTGGCACACTGATAATGCGTCCATCGGTCAAAAAGACGTGCATCATATCATCGTCAAATTCCACTGTTTTGGCCAGAGCGGTTGTTGGCACATAAGACCGAAGTTTTGGTTTGCTTCTAACTAAAGTATTCATTATTCTATCACCATTTGACAACTTGACCAAATCACCGGGTTGATAGGACAGGAGAGGGAAACTTGCAATGATGTAGTCATAAGCCTGCAAGTCTTTCCAGAGCCCTCCCCGAAAGCCTCCTTGCTACAAAGAACAGGACCCAACCCCATTACGTCTAACCGCTGTTATTATATGTCACTTGACGATGCTTGTCAAGAAAGTTTGAGAATTGACTTTTTAAGAGTTGTGTGTTACAATACCAATGTGTCATCTGCAAGACGGTATACAAAAAAGTGACATACATTTTCAGAAGGGGGATTGTCATGAGAGAGAAAAGCGAAAGGACGGGAGAAGTCAGATGCTTGGCCTGTTTCGAGCGTTTCCGGGTTCCCAAAGGAGAGGAGAAAATGGCCTGTCCCAACTGCGGCGGGGAATGGTACATCTCCTGGTCGGGTCCGCTGGCCAAGATCAGAAAGCCGGTCTGGGAAAGCTGGGAGAGGCGAGAAGCACTAGAGCAGCAGGAGGGGAGGTAACGACAAAATGGCTCTCAACCGCAAGATAGCTTACATCAACCTTTCAACTGGGGAGATCGAGACCGCTCCTATCCCTCTTGAGATGCGCAAGTTGTATCTTGGGGGACGGGGGATGGACATGTATCTCCTGTACAATCACACCAAGCAGGGCATTGACCCGCTGGGGCCCGACAACGTGTTGCTGGTCAGCGCCGGGGTCCTGGGCGCTACTCTGGCCTCGGCCTCGGCCCGCACCCACGTGGCAGCCAAGTCCCCCCTGACGGGGTTCGTGGGCAGCACCAATATGGGGGGCTTTTTCGCTCCGGAATTGCGGTGGGCTGGCTTCGATCACCTGGTGATCAAGAGCAAAGCCAAGAAACCCGTCTACCTCTGGATCAACGATGGAGAGATTGAGATCCGGGACGCCTCCCACATTTGGGGGCAGGGAGTTTTTGACACCCAGGAGAGCATTCGCCAGGAGTTAGGGGACGAAGAGGTCAAGGTTATGTGCTGCGGCCCGGCTGGCGAGAACCTGGTGCGCTTTGCCAACGTGATGACCGGCCTTAAAAACGCCGGCGGCCGATCGGGCATGGGCGCGGTGATGGGTTCCAAGAACCTCAAGGCCATTGCCGTGCGCGGCACCATGGACATCGAGATCAAGCACCCTGAGCAGGCCCTGGAATACGATGAGCAGATGATCGCTAAAGTGAACAGAACCAAGTTCGCTCAGATCATGCAAAAATGGGGCACCATGTTCATCTACGGGGTGACCAATAGCACGGGCCTCGTCCGTTGCCAGAACTTTCAATTGAACCAGCTCGTGGGCGGGGACATCGAGTGTGAGTACATCGAGGATGTCTCCTTCGGTACTGAAGGGTGTTTCGGCTGCGTCATCCACTGCCGTCACAAGTACATTATCAAGGAAGGTCCCTATGCCGGGGTCTATAACCAGGGACCGGAGTACACCAGCCAGGGCGCTTTCGGCATGGAGGTGGGCTGCAACAATTTCAATACCGTCCTGGTTGGCAACCACCTGGTCAACACCTACGGCATGGACACCCTGGAAACGGGCAGCATGATCGCCTGGGCCATGGAGCTTTACGAGAAGGGCATCCTGACCGACAAGGATACCGATGGCCTGAAGTTGGAGTGGGGCAACGACGAGGCGGTGATAGAGATGGTCCACCGCATCGCTGAGCGCAAGGGATTGGGTGACATCCTGGCCGAAGGCCCCCTGCGGGCGGCTGAAAAGATCGGCCAGGACTCCCTCAAGTACAACATTCAGGTCAAGGGCATGAGCAACCTGCACTCGGACGAGCGACCCACGCCGGCGCTGGCGCTGGGTATCGCCACCGGTTCCAGGGGTTCAGACCACTTGCGGAGCCGTCCGGCTATTGATCTCTATCACCTGCCTGAGCCTGTGCTACGCAAGATCTACGGCAATCCCACCCCTTACGATGGCCCTCTCACGTCCGAGTATACCGATTATGAGGGCAAGCCCCGCCAGGTACAGTGGCAGGAGATGGTCTACGAGGCCGTGGACTGCCTGGGCATCTGCAAGTATCACACCGTCTTCCTCAGTCCCAACTTGCTCAGCTTTGACGAGTTCTCCAAGCTGCTCTACTACAACACGGGTCTGGAGATGACGCCGCCGGAGATATGGGAGGTGGCGGATCGGGCCTACACCGTGGAGCGGCTGTTTAACATTCGGGAGGGGCTGACCAGGGAGCACGACTGGCTGGTGGACCGCTACTTCGACGAACCGACCCCGGTGGGTCTGCCGGTCGCCCGTGGCAAGAAGCTCGACCGTGAGAAATTCAAGAAGATGATTGACGAATACTATGAGCTTCACGATTGGGACGAGAACGGCGTGCCCCGGCCGGAGACGCTGGAAAAGCTGGGTCTGGACAAAGAGCCGTCCCACAAGCTCTAGGGTTCGTAAAACTTCCGCTCCCACCGGATTTGCGCCACTATTGCGGCACAGGCGGCACTGTTGCGCCACAGGCAATCCGGCGGTCTGGCGGCTGGATTACAAATCCAGCCAGAGCAAACCCGAAGGAGGCTTTACTCGTTATGCAGAAAATATTACTCGTGGACTCTGAGAAATGCACCGGCTGCCGAGCGTGTGAAATGGTGTGCTCGGTCAAGCACGAAGGCGTGAGCAATCCCACCCGGTCCCGGATTCACGTTATCAAATGGGAGGCGGAAGGCTTGGCGCTGCCCATGATCTGTCAGCAGTGCGAATCGCCGCCCTGTATGGCAGTCTGTCCCAAGGACGCTATCTCCCACGACGCGGAGTTGGGCCGGGTGGTGGTAGACTATGATCTGTGCATCGGCTGCAAGATGTGCGTGGTTGCCTGCCCCTTCGGCGGCATGGGGGTTGATGCCGTGGCCAGAAAGGTGGTCAAGTGTGATCTGTGTGACGGCGATCCGATCTGCATCCGTTTCTGCCAGCCAGAGGCTTTGCAGTACGTGCCCCTGAGCACGGTCAACCTGAGAAAGAAACGGGGCGCTGGCCTCAAGTTCGCCGAGCTGATGAGCCGATTCGCCTGAGGAGCGTAGTGTGAATTGGCGCTGGCTAAAATGACTTGGGGGGCAAGGTGAGTAGGCAGCCTCGTTGACAGCATTCCCCTCTCAAATCTCCAACTTGTTTTAGCCACACCCATATGAATTAACTAATGGCAAAGACGAGAAGGAAGAAAGAAGCAGTTCTGGTCATCGGCGCTGGTATCGCTGGCATCCAGGCCTCCATTGACCTGGCCAACATGGGCTTTCGGGTCCACCTGGTGGAGAGGACACCTGGCATCGGCGGGCGGATGGCCCAATTGGATAAGACCTTTCCCACCAACGATTGCTCCATCTGCATCCTGGCCCCCAAGATGATCGAATGTGCTGGGCACGAGAACGTCAACCTGCTCACTTACTCGGAGGTACTGGAGGTCAAGGGCCAGGCCGGTGATTTCAGGGTCAAGATTCTTAAGAAGCCCCGCTACGTTGACGTGGACAAATGCACCAGTTGTGGCGACTGTGTGGAGAAATGCCCGCGCCGGGTTTCTAGTGAATTCAACGTG